>NZ_JBYTCR010000003.1:0-59033 GCF_058790455.1 Aeromicrobium sp. EU05-FHT14F07 | reverse complement strand
TCACCCCCTCCCCCCCCCCCCCCCCCCCCCCCCCCCCCCCCCCCCCCCCCCCCCCCCCCCCCCCCCACCACCAGCGACCATCGCGACACGAGAGGAAGGGGTGAGCCGTGAGCAACCCGAGTGACTGGGCGAGCAAGGACTTCTACAAGACGCTGGGCGTGTCCAAGGACGCGTCGACCGACGAGATCAAGAAGTCCTACCGCAGGCTCGCGCGGGAGAACCACCCCGACTCCAACCCCGGCAACAAGGCGGCGGAGGAGCGCTTCAAGGAGGTCTCCGAGGCGTACGCCGTCCTGTCGAGCCCGGAGAAGCGCCAGCAGTACGACGAGCAGCGGACCCTGTTCGGGCAGTTCAAGGGTGGCTTCGGTGGTGGGGGGTTCGGCCAGCCCGGCGGCGGCTACGGCGGTCAGAACACCGCTGACTTCGACCTGAGCGACCTGCTCGGCGGCATCTTCGGCGGTGGTGGTCGTGGCGGACGTCGTCGCCCCCCGCAGGGACGCCGCGGTGACGACATCGAGACCGAGGCCACGATCACCTTCCAGCAGGCGGTCGAGGGCGCGACCCTCCCGCTGCGGATGACGAGCGACGAGGCCTGCCCGACGTGCCACGGCACGGGCGCCAAGCCCGGCACGGTGCCGAAGGTGTGCACGAAGTGCCAGGGCAGTGGCATGCAGACGAGTGCGTCCGGTGGCGTGTTCGCCATGACGGAGCCCTGCTCGCAGTGCCGCGGTCGAGGCCTCGTCGTGGAGCACGAGTGCACCACCTGCCGCGGCACGGGTCGTGCCCCTTCGAGCCGGACCCTGCAGGTGCGGGTGCCGGCCGGGGTGAAGGACGGCCAGAAGATCCGGCTGAAGGGCAAGGGCGGACGCGGCGAGGGTGGTGCCCCCGACGGCGACCTCTTCCTGCTCGTCCACGTCGAGCCGCACTCGATGTTCGGGCGCAAGGGCGACCACCTCACCGTCACGGTCCCGGTCGCGTTCGACGAGGCCGTGCTCGGTGCGCAGATCAGCGTGCCGACGCTCGACGGTCCGCCGGTGCGGCTGAAGATCCCGGCGGGTACGCCGTCGGGCCGGACGTTCCGTGCCAAGGGCAAGGGAGCGGCCACGAAGTCCGGCACCCGCGGCGACCTGCTGGTCACCGTGGAGGTGCAGGTACCCACCGACCTCGACGACGCCCAGCGCGCGGCGGTCGAGGCCCTGCGTCAGGCGCGCGGCGCCGCCACCCCGCGTGACGGCCTGTTCGAGGAGGTCGGCACGGCATGACCGACATGCCCTTCACCCCGCCGGGTCCCGACGCGAAGGTGTTCGTCATCAGCGTCGCGGCCGAGCTGTCGGGGCTGCACCCGCAGACGTTGCGTACCTACGACCGGCTTGGCATCGTCGAGGCCGGTCGCACCGGCGGCGGTGGCCGTCGCTACTCGCTGCGCGACGTCGAGCTCCTGCGCACGGTCGCGCGCCTCACCGCCGAGGGGCTGGGGCTGGAGGGCGTGAAGCGCGTGATCGCGCTGGAGAACCAGGTGCTGGCCCTCCAGCAGAAGGTCGCCGAGCTCCAGTCGGAGCTGGCGGCCGCGCACCACGCCCTCGGCACGGTGCAGAACCTGCCCGTCCTGGCGCAGCAGACGCAGCTCACCGTCTGGCGCCGCCCCGCTCGCTGAGCGGCCGTCGCTACGCGCTCTCGACCTGCGCCTCCCAGCCGGGGACGGCGAGGCGGAGCGCGACCAGCAGCTCGAGGCGACGGTCGGGGTCGGTCAGCGGGTCGTCCAGCATCCGCTTCGCGGTGGCGAGGCGCGTGTGGATGGTCTGGGCGGGCGTGCCCGTCTGGCGCGCGAGCACGTTGACCGGCGTGCCGCGCTCGAGCCAGTCCAGGACGGTGCGACCCAGGGCGGCGCGGCGCACCGCGGGCAGCTCGAGGAACGGACCGAGTCGCGAGCCGGTGAGCAGGTCGGCAAGCAGGGGCGAGCCCTGCACCATCACCTGCGTCAGGACGTCGCGGGTCTGCGTGACCGGCGCCTCCGGGGCGGCGACGGCGGCGGTCGTGCGGGTCAGGCGGGCGGCTTCGGGAAGCTCCACGAGGGGCACGACGGGCCCGCGCGCGACGTCGACTCCGCTGCGTCGGCGCACCTGGTCGTTGGTCCACGTGGCGGGCACGGCGCTCTCGCCGGGCGCCGTCCCCGCGAGGACGTCCTCGTGCTCGCGCAGTGCGGGGTCGAGCGCCGCGTCGGGGTCGATCGCCACGACCGGCGTGAGGCGGACGGACGGGTCCAGGCCGCAGGCCAGGGCGAAGCCACGCAGGGTCCGGACGTCACCCGAGCCGAACGCGGCCCGGGACAGGGCGTGACGACGCCGCTCCGGCGCGAGCGCGTGGAAGCGCTGCATCGTCTGCATGCCCTGGCGGATGTGCCCGAGGATGCGCATCAGGTACTCCTGCACCGACCGCGACAACGCCTCGGAGTCGAGCTGGTCGAGCTGGCGCAGCAGCACCGGCATGACGTGCCGGCGCAGACCCCGCCCGATGGCGCGCAGTGCCACCGTCAGGTCGTCGTCGGTGAGCCCGTGCACCGTCTGCAGCTCGCCGAAGTGCGTGCACTCGGTCGCCACCGCCTGGGCGGCGGCCCGGGGGTCGCCGTCGTGGGTGAGGAACGCGTCGACGCACGACCCGGCGAGGCGGGCGCTGACGACCGCTCCGTTCGGGACGGAGTCACGCACGAGTCTCTCGACCTGGCCGCGCAACCCCGCCCCGTCAGGGAGGGAGTTCGACGGGTGGTGCGGGAGGGATGGGTGCACCTCTCCCGTCGTCGTCATGGGTGCACGGTCACAGGGGCCGTGGGGCCGAGTCAACGTCGTTCGTCCCACCGACCCGAACCGGGTGGAAACTTGTCACGCGGGTGACAAGTCAGGAGACCGTTCGAGACCCCGACGACAGGGCCGTGACGCCCGCGGAGAGCCCGGCCGCGACGCTCGCGAGACCGGGACCCAGCAGTCCCCCGGCCGCCAGGGCGCCCGCGACCGCGCTGCACGTCAGCGCGACGACGAGCCCACGTCGCGCCGCCCTGACGGCGGAGCGGGACGCGCCGAGAGCGGTGGCGACGCGCAGCACGTCGAGTTCGGGCAGACCGAGGTCGTCGGCCAGCGTCGTCGACGGCGCGACGTGCAGCACCCGCTGCCCCTCACGGGAGCGGGTCTCGACGTCGGCCTCCTGCCCGGCCACGTCGACGTCGCCCGCAGCGTCGACGACGCCCACCTGAAGCCCGACCTCGCGGGTGCGGGCGTCGGTGTCGGCGGAGCGGAGGGCGACGTCGAGTCCGAGGTCGCGCAGAGCCTGCACGCCCTCGGCGGCGTCGGGGCGGACGTCGTCGCCGACGGTGAGCGTGCCGAGCACGCGGGCGTCGACCTCGACGGCGAGGGTCGTCCAGGTGCCGGGCCGGGGTTCGAGACCGAGCCACGCCGGGTCGCCGACGCGGACGGGATGCCGGTCGACCCGACCTGACACACCGGTGTCGCCGTGGCTCTGCACCTCGGTGACCCGGCCGCGGCCGGAGAGGCGGGAGATCGCGCGGGCGACCCGGTCGTCACGCTCGTGCTCCAGGGCGCCGGCGAACCAGCGCAGGTTGCGGTCGTGGTCGGGCTCGACGGGGTCGACCGACGTCACGCGGAGGCCTCCGGTCGTGACGGTGCCGTCCTTGTCGAGGAGGACGACGTCGGCGGCGGCCACGTCGGCGACCGCGGCAGGATGCGGCAGGCCGATGTCGCGGCGGGCGACCCCGGCCCGCGCCGACCGCAGGGCCGCAGGGCCGGCGCAGAGTGCCGCGGCGGGCCCGGCGGCCACGAGCACCGCGGCCGCGACGAGGAGTCCGCGGTCGGGGGTGTCGGCCACGGCCCACCCGATCCCGGTCACGACGGCTCCGGCGGCGAGCAGGACCGTGGCGGCGCCGGGAACGTCCACGAGGCTCTGCTCCCCGCGCCAGCGGAGGACGAGGCTGAGCAGCGCGGCGGAGGCGACGACCGCGACCGCCATGGTCGGGGTGGTGTCGACGACCGTCTCGACGACGGTGGCGGCGAGCGCGACGAGGAGGCCGACGCTGCCGATCATCCCGGGCCCGACGCGGCGGCGCGCCAGCTCGACCGCCGCCTCTCGGTGCACCGGCACGGCCAGCGCGACGGCGAGGACGGCGACGCCGACGAGCACCCACCGCCAGCCGTCGAAGTGCAGGTCGGGCACCATCGACACGCTCACGGTCGACGCGGTGAGCAGCAGCCCGAGGACGAAGGTGAGCGCGAGGCAGCGGTGCGGGCCGCGCGAGGAGAGGCCGGTGGCCGCGTGGGCAGCGGTCACGGGGTGTCCTCCGCCCGGAAGCGCTCGAAGTCGCTCTGGTCGCCGGCCTTCCACAGCGGCACGCTCGCCTTGAGCAGCATCGTCAGCTGCACGAGGAACTCCGTGTCGTGCATCGCCTCGCCGAACAGCTCGTTGATGCGCTTCCAGCGGTAGCGGACCGTCTGCGGGTGCACGCCCAGACGGGCGGCGATCGCCGGTGCGCTGTCGCGGGTCTCGAGCCAGACGAGCAGCGTCTCGGAGAGGATCTCGCGCGAGTTCGGGGTCTCGGCGAGCAGGGGGCTCAGCAGCTCCTGCCCCAGCTGCTGGCGCAGCGTGGGCTCGGCGTGCAGCCAGATCTGCGTGCGGTGGGCCCGGCAGTCGATCACCTGCGCGTCGGGGATCACCCCGCGGCGCACCAGCTCGAGCGCCCGGCGTGCCCAGCGGAACGCCGAGGGCACGTCGGCCGGCTCGACGGCCCAGCCGATTGCGGCGCGGGGGACGCCGGCGTCGACGAGCGCCGCCGTCATGCAGTCCTGGTGCGTGGCGTCGACCATGACAACGACGGTGTCGTCGTGGCCGACGAGCAGCGCGTCGCGCGAGAGCACACCGAGGTCGCGGCGCTCTCCTCCGAGCTCGGCCACGGCGAGCACGATCGAGGTGGGGATCCGCCAGACTGTGTCGCTCCCGGGCTCGGCCGTGCCGGTGAGGAGCTGCTCGGCGAGGACGGCGCGGGCACGGTTCGGGTCCGCCTCGCGCTGCCGGACCGTCTCGGTGTGCCCGGCCTCGACTTGCTCGACGAGGTGGTCGACGAAGGCCAGCAGGCCGTCGGAGACGACGGCCGGTGTCGTGCCGTCGACGGTGAGGTGCCGCAACCGCGACCACGCCGTGCGCGTGCCGGTGCCGAGGGCCAGGTGGAAGTCGTCGAGCGAGCGGCCGGCGCGGGCCTCGCAGCGACCGATCGAGCGGAACATCTCGTCGAGGCCGCGGTCGCGGTGGGGCGCGCCGTCGAGCTCGTCGAGAAAGCGGTGGAGCGCGGTGGTGACCGCCTCGACCACGATCGGGTGGCGGGGCGACTCCCCGTAGTAGGGGATGCGCGCGCAGACGGCGTCGACGAGACCGGTGGCCAGCTCGGGCACCTCGCGGCGCAGACGCCGTGCGTGGGAGGCGACGAGGTCGGACGTGGGGCGGTCCGCGGACAGCGTCATCGCGCGGATCCGTGCGGTCCAGGTCCCATCGTCGGCTCCCCGTTCCGATGACTCGTGTGGCTGCACCGAGTTCTACCCCGTCGCCGGGCGCACGTCAACGATGAGCCGACCGTGCGACGTGGTCGGGCCGTGGTCGGACGTGGTGCACAGGGCCGTGCCCTCCTGTCGTCGCTCGGAACGGCCCGCTCCGGACCGCGCCCCCGTCGAGGACTGTGCCCCACGACCCGCGTCAGCGCAGGGCGGTCGTCTTCCATCGGTCCGGTTCTTGTCATGCGGGTGACAAGAACCGCGCCGATTTGCGACCGCCGGCTCCGAACGCGCGACGCCGACCCGCCGCGTACGACACGGTCTGGCCAGACATGTGACCCAGCGCACTGTGCTGCGTCCGCGTCGTCCCGCACCCAGGGACGTCGCGCCCCCCGATGTCGGTACGGAAGGACACCCATGAGGTTCGGATCTCGACGGACGACCGCCGTGGTCGCTGCAGGTGTGGTGGCGGTGGCCGGCCTGGTGGTCGTGGCGGCCACCAGCCAGGCGGCGCTGCCGACCAGCGGCGACCGGATCGCGCACTGGTCGGCGGTCGCCGACCCCGAGGGGGGCAGCAGCGTCGTCCAGCGCGCCGACATCCCTGCGCCGTCCGGCCAGCGGTTCACCGAGGTCCTGCCCCTCACGAACGTGGACAACGTGGCGGCCCTGACGGACCGTCAGGAGGTGCACTTCTACGGTTCGGCGAACCTCAACGTGCCGGCCGGCCTCGACGGGGCGACGGTCCGTGACGTCGACGTCAGCGGGCCGGTCCTCGGCGTCGTGACGGCGAGCGGCGACGTGACGACGTGGAATCGGTTCGGGGGCGACCAGCCCGCACCGCAGCCGCCCGCCGACCTGTGCGCGGCGACCCAGCTCTCGGTCGGCGGCACCGTCGACTTCGCAGTGGTGCGTTGCGAGGATGGCTCGGTCGAGGCCTTCGGCCGCAGCGGCGTGCGCTGGAGCGTGCCCGCCGACCTGCCCGAGGTCACCGAGGTCCGGGGCGGTTTCCTGTCCGGTGCGGCCGGACCGATCGTCCGCGTGCTGACGAAGGACCAGAAGGTCCTGCAGTGGACGCCGTCCAGCTCGACCGCACCCGTCACGGCGTCGGAGAACCCGGTGACCCAGGGCAAGCAGGTGGCGAGCCTGACGACGGCCACCGCGCTGACGACGTCGGGCGCCTTCCTCGACCTCGGGATCAACGACCAGCTGGCCCCGACCCGGCCCGTGCGACGCGGCGGTGCCACTCCGGCGCTGCTGGCCAAGCCGCTCGCGCACGTCGCCGTCGCCGACACCGGCGCGGGCCAGTACCTCACGCGCGACGGGGAGTTCGACGGCTGGAGCCCCGACACCGGCGTCATGATCGAGCTGCGCAAGCTCCCGTCGCGGCTGTCGGGGGCGAGCCTCGTGTCCGTCGGCACGGCCTCCGGCCACAGCGCGGTCATCGTCGCCGACACGGCGGCGCCCGAGGGCCCGAAGGTCACGGCACCGTCTCAGGTTTCGGGCGCCACCAACGGCGCCGCGCGTCCCGGCGACACGCTCACCGGCAAGGCTGCGACCTTCGACCCGGCCTCCGACGACGTGACCACGCAGTGGCTCGTGGACGGCAAGCCGGTCGCCGGCACGCAGGACCAGCCCACGTTCGCCGTGACCTCCGCCCAGGTGGGCAGCACCATCGCCTTCCGTACCAGCGCCGCTTTCCCGGACTCCGGCGATCCCGTCGTCTCGGACTCCTCCACGGTCACCGTGGTGAAGGCCGAGGGCCCGAGCGTGGTGAAGGTTTCGGCGGTCGAGGGGTTCGGTGCGCCGGACGTGTCGGTCAAGGGGACGTTCGCGAGCTTCTCGGAGGAGCCTGAGGATCGTGAGGCGTACTGGTTGGTCGACGGCGAGAAGGTCGCTGGGCAGGGGACGCCGGATGCGAAGGAGCTGTTGCTGACCGAGGACATGGTGGGCAAGAAGGTGCAGTTCGTGACGGTGGGCTACTTCGCCGACGACGTGGAGGTGGAGTCGGTCTCGGAGCCGTTGACGGTGCGGGTGAAGCTGGTCGAGGTCTCTCCGCCGACGGTCGAGGGGACACCTGAGGTGGGCTCGACGTTGAAGGTCGCGAAGCCGGCGGTGTTCAACGACGACTCGCCCGACGTGACCATCTCGCACAAGTGGTACCGCGACTTCGTCACCGTGGTCGGCGAGGGAGACACCTACACGCTGACCAAGGACGACATCGGTTCGACGATCTACTACAGCGCCGAGGCGATCCGTCCGGGTGAGGCGTTCCCGGCGTACTCGTTCGACTTCACCGGGGTCGGCCCCGTCACGGCGGCCAAGCCCAGCGTGACGTCCCCCTCGACCGTCCAGGGCTTCGGTGCGCCGGACGTGTCGGTGAAGGGGACGTTCGCGTCGTTCTCGCAGGAGCCTGAGGATCGTGAGGCGTTCTGGTTGGTCGACGGCGAGAAGGTCGCGGGTCAGGGGACGCCGGATGCGAAGGAGCTGTTGCTGACCGAGGACATGGTGGGCAAGAAGGTGCAGTTCGTGACGGTGGGCTACTTCGCCGACGACGTGGAGGTGGAGTCGGTCTCGGATCCGTTGACGGTGCGGGTGAAGCTGGTCGAGGTCTCTCCGCCGACGGTGGAGGGGACGCCGGAGGTGGGTTCGACGTTGAAGGTCGCGAAGCCGGCGGTGTTCAACGACGACTCCTCGGACGTGACGATCTCGCACAAGTGGTACCGCGACTTCGTGACGGTGGTCGGTGAGGGTGAGACGTACACGCTGACCAAGGACGACGTCGGTTCGACGATCTACTACAGCGCCGAGGCGATCCGTCCGGGTGAGGCGTTCCCGGCGTACTCGTTCGACTTCACCGGGGTCGGCCCCGTCACGAAGGCCGCGCTGACGGTCACGGGCCTGCCCGTCATCGAGGGTGACGCGGTGGTCGGCAAGACGCTCACCGCGGCCCCTGCACCGTCGAGCGACGACGACGCGACGGTCGCGTTCCAGTGGTTCGCCGACGGCCAGCCGATCGACGGTGCGACCGAGAAGACCCTGGTGCTCACCGACGGGCTCATCGGGAAGCCGGTCACGGTCCGCCAGACGGTGTCGCGTGACGGCGCGACCGAACCGGGCGCCAACCTCGCCCAGGCGACGTCGGAGCCGCGCACCGTGCGCGCCAAGCCGGTCGACCTGACGGTGACGAAGCCCGCCACCGTCGAGGGCAAGCGCATCGTCGGCCAGACGGTGACCGGGTCGCCGGCCACGTTCAGCGACCCAGAGGCCGGCGTGACCAGCTACTGGATGGTCGACGGCAAGCGCACCACGGCGACCGGCACGACCCTCACGCTCACGGCCGAGCACGTCGGCGCCTCGATCCGCTACGTCAGCGTCGCCGAGCGCGCCGAGGACGACGCCACGGCGGAGTCCGTGAGCGAGGGTCAGGTCGGGCCGGTGCTGGCGCAGGTGGCCGTGAAGACCGCGACGAAGCTGTCGGGCACGGCCAAGGTCGGCAAGACGTTGACGGCCACCCCCGCGACGTTCACCGGTGGGGAGGTCACGGTCGACGGCTCCTGGTGGGCCGACGGGACGAAGCTCGACCAGGGCGGGCTGAAGCTGCCGCTGACGGCCGAGCTCGAGGGTGCGGTGATCACGTTCCGTGCCACGGCCAGCCGCTCGGTCGACGGTGTCGACGAGCAGAAGACGTCGGAGGCGTCGAGCCGGAAGGTGGCCGCGGCCGACACGTCGACCCCGCCCACGACCCCGCCGACCACTCCGCCCGGCGGTGGCACCGACCCGAAGCCCCCGGCGGCCGGCCAGCCGTCGACGGACATCGTCCAGGGCTCGACCACGGTGGAGCGCGGCGACGTGCTCACGCTCCGACTGAGCCCCCGGCGTGCCGGCGACAAGGTCGTCGTGATGCTGTTCTCGACCCCCACCAACCTCGGCACCCACACGGTCGCGGCCGACGGCACGGTGCGGGTGAGGATCCCGCAGGGCGTGGACCTCGGGCGGCACCGGATCGCGGTCTACGACGCCGCGTCGGGCGCCCTCCTCGCCTGGCAGGCCATCACGGTCGTCGACGCCGCCGGAGGCACAGGGACCGGCGTCGGCTCCGGCGGCGGCGCGAGCCTGCCCGACACGGGCACCCCCGTCGATGCGCAGCTCATCGGCCTCGGCGCTGCCCTGCTCCTCGTCGGTGCCGGGGCGATCGGCTACCGCGCCCGTCGGCGGCCCAAGCACCGGGTGGGCTGACGTCGGACGTCAGTGGGTGGCGGGTCGAGCGGCCCGCCACCCGTCGGCGTCCCCAGCCAGGAAGTGTCACCTCCGTGACAGGTCTCGGGTACTCGGCGGGGCCCCGGGTGGTCCCGGCGCTGGACTCCTGCCGGCTCGTCGTCGATCTTCGGATCATCAGTGACGAGCGGAGGAGACCTTCTCATGCACACGTGCACGAAGCGGGCCGTCTCAGCGGCGGCATTGGTGCTGTCGGTGGGCATCGCTTCTCCGGCCTGGGCTGGGGGCTACGAGGTCGTCGTGGGAGGAAGCGTCTCGGCGTCCGACCACCCCGTCACCGCGACGAGCGTCGCGTCCCCTCAGTGGGTCTACGAGAAACCGAGCGGTTCCATCCTCAGCATGGCGTGCTCCAGCACACGCCTCGACCTGACGGTCCGGTCGGGCGCGAGCTCCGGTGCGTTCGCCCTCGCGCCAGGCGGGTCGAGCGCCGGCGGCAGCGGGCCGTTCAGTGTCATCAGCCATACCCACGTCGGGACCTGGCAGCTCGACCTCACGGGGTCCGCGACGGCAGGTAGTACCGACGTCGTCGACGGGGTGCTGCGGCACGTGCGGGTCGATCATGCGAACGCGGCCTGCAGGTTCTCGGTCGTCGGCGAGGCCCGTGTGCGCTTCCACGAGGCGACACAGCGTCTCGAGGTCGTCGAGAGAGGACGCTCAGGGTGGTTGCGTCAGATCGGTGTCGTCGGATGCCTGGGTCAGATCCGTGAGGGTGGGGTGGTCGACTGGCGGGTCACGTTCGACCTCGCCTCGCCGGACGGTGTGATCACGGTCAGGTAAGTGTGGCCTGCTTGGATGCGATGGGGCGCACCCTCTGGCTCACGGAGTCCTGTCCGGGAACGGAAGCTCCTCAGGCACGGGCCGGATCCGCGGGTTGTACGGCTGGTTGAGGTCGTCCGGGCACTTCGGGCCCAGGGTCTTCGGCGAGGTGCCGGGCGCCGGCGGGATGGAGCGCCCCGTGCCCTCCTCGTAGAACTGGCAGCCGAGAGATCCGATCCTCAGCGACAGCGGGTTGCCCGCACCGGAGATCGCGGTGGTCAAGAGAGGGGAGATGTCGTCACCGGAGGCGGTCGTGCAGCCTCGGAAACGCGGCACATCGATGGTTCCGTCGAGCTGTCCCCCCTGCAGTGCGACGAAGCTGGTCGACGGATCGAAGTCCGTCACCGACGGCGGCGGGGGTTCCCCGACAGGGAAGCTGGAAGGGCGGCTAGCGGTCGCGATGCGCGCGTCGGGCGCGAGGCATCCTTCGCCGAGGCGTACATCCTGGCCGTCGACCTCCACAGATCGCACCGCCACGTCGACCGTGGCGGAGAACTCCGTCGACGGGTAGAACTCCGTGGTGCCTCTCGAGGAATTCACGAGATGGAGGTAGAACGGGATGGGCAAGTCGGAGCTGTCCCGCTTCTGGCTGATCTGCAAGACGACCGTCGCGGGAATCGCGCCGAAGGCGACCGTCCGGACGGAGATGCGTGGAGACTGCCCGTAGTTGTGACGAGAGCCTCGGGGGGAGACGAAGTGCGCCCACACATCGACGGTGGAGTCATTGCCGCCCGCATCGTTCTGGCTCACGGTGAAGGCCGAGTTGGCGGCTAGGAGGCCGATGGGGACGCGAGCCCACTGCTTCGAAGCGGACGACCCGGTCATGCCCGTTTGCATGACGTTCATCCCCGTGAAGTCCTCCTGCACGTTCGGGGTGCTCTCGCAGGTACCGGGCGCCCACGCGAAGGGTCGGCATTCGGCGTAGGGCAGACCGGGATACCACGTACCCGGTCGCTGGGGCTTCTCTTCGGCGGAGGAGGAACCGCTGATCAGCACGAGGGCCAACGCGCAGCTCAGCACGGCGAACGGAAGGCGCACTCTCATCCCGACAGCGTCGACGTCAGTGGTCCCGCGGGTCAAGCACGAAGGGTCGTAGCAGCACTGTCCGGATGGAGGATTGTCATCCGCATGACAAGTTGCCGGTGATCCTCCGGGCCGGGCCGGGGCGCGACGCGCAGAACCATCACATCCCCCTCGCGCCGCGGTCGGTGCTGTCGTCATCGTCGCGCCGGTTCACTCCGCGGAGACATCGTCGCGCTGGTGCGGGACGCGGCCGATCGAGAGAAATTGTCACGCGCATGCCAATCTTTCGACCGATCCGAGCCGCGTCGGGGCGGGGGTGTTGCGGACAGTGGGCGATCTGTGGAGCCATGAGGTCGTGACCGCGGTCACATGACCTCATCGGCAGATCGGAAGGAACACCATGAAGATCAAGCACGCAGCCATCGGCACCGCCGCCCTCGCTCTCGCAGGAGTCGCGGCGGCTGGTCCGGCGCTCGCCACCGGCAGCTCCTACACCGTCGCGGTCGGCGGCAGCTCCGCGGCCGGGACCCACAACATCACTGCTGCGTCGACGGGATCGCTCAGCTTCGCGGTCCCCACCCTCAGCATGAGCTGCACCAGCGCGGCCGTCCCGTCGTCGCCGGCCTCGACCGTGGCCTCGGGCACCGGCGTGGTCGACATCGCCGCCATCAACAAGATCAACTTCACCGGTTGCACGGGCCCTGGTGGTGCCCTGACGGTCACCACCAGCGGCTCCTGGAAGCTGCACGGCACCAGCGCCGCCACCAGCGGCTCGTCCGACGTCGTGAGCGGCCACGTGGAGAACATCACGGCCGTCGTCTCGAACGCCGTCTGCCGCTTCACCGTCACCGGCTCCGCCACCGGCAGCTTCAACGAGGCCAACCAGCAGCTCAGCGTCAACGAGACCGGGTTCACCGGCAACCTCAAGGTCTCCAACGTGACCGGCTGCCTCGGCCAGGTGCAGAACGGCCAGTCCGCGAACTTCACCGGCAACTTCCAGGTGACGTCGCCCGACGGCGCCATCAACGTCAGCTGAACCTGACGGACTCGCCAGGGACGGCGGGTGGGGTCGGGCGAACCCCGGCCTCACCCGTATCCCCACGGGGCGTGGAGCACGCGCTCGACGCCTCCCCAGCACGTCTGAGAACTCACGGCTCGACCTCCGCGTCGCGGTCCGCGCAGCGGCCCAGGGGCGCCCACCTCCCAAGGAGTACACATGACCACCACCCCCACCGCCCGCTGGCGCAAGCGCGCTGCCGTGGCAGCCACCGGCGCAGCCGTCGCGCTCGTCCCCCTGGCGGCGCACGCCGCCACGATCGTCACGATCAACTACGACGCCCAGGGCACCTCGCACATCGCGAAGACCAACTCCGACGTCGCGCTCGGACCCACCACGCTGCGCACGGACCTGGACATCGACACCGGTGACTTCACCGGCTCGCTGCCCCTGCCCGGCACCTCGACCGAGTTCAAGATCGCCGGCTTCCTGCCCGTCAAGGCGAACGTCGACTTCGTCGAGGCGGCCCCGCTCACGGGTAACATCAACCTGACGCAGACGCAGGCGCAGGTCAGCTCCACTGCGACGTACTACGTGAAGCTGTCGAACATCAAGGTCGCCGGCTTCCCGACGTTCGCGGGCTCGAAGTGCCAGACGAAGGCGCCCGTGACCATCCCCGTCGGCACGCGCCCGGACGAGGGCTTCGATCTCATCAACGGCGGCGAGCTCGTCGGTACCTACACGATCGGCAAGTTCGAGAACTGCGGCATCAACACCCCGCTGATCAACAGCCTGGTGCCCGGCGCCGGCAACACCGTCGACATCACGGTGACGAACGGCGTCATCGCGGAGTAGGCCCGCTCCGTCGTCCAGATCGGCCCCGCGTCACCTCCGACGCGGGGCCGACCTGCTCCGGCACCGCTCGAGAAGGAGAACGTCATGACCATCGCACGCACCGCCCGCCGCGCCCTGCTGGGCGCGGCCGTCGCGGTCACCGTCGCCGTCGCCATCGGCCCGGCTGGTGCGACGGGCAACACCGTCGCCGTCGCCGTCGGCGGTTCCGTGGCCGAGGGATCGCATGCTTTCGCCGCTGCGTCCACCCGCTCCGTCCGGGTGGAGTCGAAGACGTTCACCTGGTCCTGCTCGGGTGCGACCATCCCGTCGAGTCCGGTGTCGGAGGTCAGATCGGGTCAGAATCTGACCGACGTCCTTGAGATCCGCGCTCTGCCGTTCCAAGGTTGCACGTGGCCCGGTGGAGCGTTGCCGATGGCCCTGACCACTCCGGCGACCTTCCGGGTCACCGGTCCGGCCACGTCGGGTAGCAGCGACGTCGTCCAGGGTCGGATCGATGGCGTCACCATCACAGCAAAGAACGCGATCTGCGACTTCACGGTCAGCGGTTCGATGCGAGCGTCACTGAACGAGGCCACGCAGCAGCTGAGCGTCGACGAGGCCGGCTTCACGGGGAACCTCGTGATCTCCCAGGTCCGGGGGTGCCTCGGCCAGGTGCAGAACGGGCAGGCGATGAACCTCAACCTGAATCTGCAGCTCACCTCGCCCGACGGAGCGATCAACATCAGCGGTTCCTGAGACCGAGCGGCCGCTCGGAAGCGCGGAGCAACCTTCATCATCACTCTCGGTCCAGGAGGACTCATCACATTCACGCGTAACTCGCCACGGGCACTCGCTGTTGCTGGCGCCCTTCTCGCCCTCGCCGTCGGCATCGGCCCAGCGGCTGCCACGGGGAACAGTGTCACGGTCGCCGTCGGCGGGTCCTCTGCGCCGGGATCCCACTCCATCACGGCCGCTACGTCCGAGGTGGTCTCATGGGCATCGCCGATCCTGGCCTGGAGCTGCACCCAGGCCACGATCCCGCCGAGTCCGGTGTCGGACGTCAGCTCGGGGTCGGGCGTGACCGACGTCCTGCAGATCCGCGCGCTCCAGTTCGGGGGCTGCGTGTGGCCCTATGGTTCGATCTTGATCGAACTCACCACTCCGGCGTCCTTCCGCGTCACGGGTCCGGCCACGTCGGGCAGCAGTGACGTCGTCCAGGGTCGGATCGATGACGTCACCATCAGGGCAAAGAACGCGATCTGCGACTTCACGGTCAGCGGTTCCATGCGAGCGTCGCTGAACGAGGCCACGCAAAAGCTGGCCGTCGACGAGTCCGGCTTCACGGGCAACCTCGTGATCTCCCAGGTCAAGGGCTGCCTCGGCCAGGTGCAGAACGGGCAGGCGATGAACCTCACCATGAATCTGCAGCTCACCTCGCCCGACGGAGCCATCAACATCAGCGGCTCGTGAGGCTTGAGGCCAGGCTGAGACGAGCTGTCGCCCGAAGCTAGAGGATGGCTCGTGGACGAAGGCTTCCCAGGCTGCTACGCATCGGTATCCTGAAGGTGGCGCGGGCTCAGGAACGCCTTCCGATCTGCCGAGAGACGACAGCCTCCTGGGCCCGCGCCACCTTCCGCGCGGTCAGACCGCGCGCCGCCACCGCAGCATGCTCGACTCCAGTGCGTTGAGGAGCGTCGCGGTCTGGGTGGGGTCCTCGAGGCGCGAGCCGAACAGGTCGCGCAGGCGACGCAGGCGGTGACGCACCGTCTGGTCGTGCACGCCCAGCTCGGACGCCAGGGCCGGGGCGCTGTGGTGCGTCTGCAGCCACAGCAGCAGCGTCTCCGCCAGGGCCATGCGGCGCTTCGGGGTCTGGGCGAGCAGCGGCGCGAGCTCGCGCTCGTCGAGCAGGCGCCGCAGCGCGGGGTCGGCGTGCGTGCACAGGAGGTCCTGGTGCTGCTCCACCTCCACCAGGCCGTCCGCGGGGGCCGAGATCACGCCCTCCTGCAGGAGCGACAGCCCGCGTGACGCCCAGCGGCACGCCAGGTGGGTCTGGGCCGGCGGCACGCTCCACGCGAGCGACACCGCCTCGCCGGTGCGGTGCGCGACGTCGCGGGCGAGCTCGCGCGCGACGTCGGGGGTGGCCACGACGATGAGCCGGCCGTGCTGCACTCCGGAGAGCGCTCCGGTGCACGTGCCGGCGAGCCGCGTCGTGTCCTCGGTGTCGCGGGTGACCGCGACGACGACCTCGTCGGGGAGCGTCCAGGAACATCGCTCCGCCAGCATCTCCAGCTCGGCCGGACAGGTGCCGCGCAGGAGGGCGACGAGCATGGCCGCGCGGCCCTCGTCGTGGTCGCGGCGTGCGCGGGCGCTGGCTCGGGCGAACCCGCGCACGGCGTGCTCGAAGAGCCGCTTCTGGTAGGCGAGCAGGCCGGCGCCGAGCGCGCCGACGACCTCGGCCGACTGGCCCAGCTCGCTCGCCGCGAGCTGCAGGTCCGTCCACGACTCCTGGGTCGCGATCTGGTGGGCCGCGCGCATCGCGTCGAGGTTCAACCCCGCCGTCGACTGGTAGCTGCCGACCCACTGGTAGAAGGTGAACACCTCGGTGCCCTGGGTCGGGGCTCCCGCGATGGTGTCGACGAACAGCTCGACGGCGCGACGGATGGCCTCGTCGATGCCCAGGTGGATCTTCGGGTCCCCCTGGGCGGCGAAGCCGGCCACCTCGCTGCGGATGCGCTCGACGATGCGCCGGGTCAGCTCGGCCGAGCGGGGCCGGTAGGCGGCGACGACGTCGGCGGGCAGCAGCGGCAGGCCCAGCGACTCGCGCAGGTTGGTGCGGGTGGACGTACGGGTGGCTTCCCTGTCGGAGCCGTGGTGGGTCAGTGCTGTCATGTGTCTCCCCCTTGCTCGTGTCCGGGCGCAGTGCGGGGGCGCTCGGACCATTCCCTCGAGCGTCAGTCAACGGATCGTGCCGCGACGAGTCCAGGGTCGAGGAGGGGGAGGGGACGAATCGGTCAGGAAGTTGTGACGCGGGTTACAACTTCCTGAGAGGGGTCGACGGGAGGGGTCAGGGACGCAGCAGGTCGAGCGGGTCGACGCCGAGTCTCTCGGCCAGCTGCTCGAGGCTGACGAGCGTCAGGTTGCGCTCCCCGCGCTCGACCGATCCGAGGTAGGTGCGGTGGTAGCCGAGCTGGTCGGCCAGCTTCTCCTGGCTCAGTCCCAGTTGCTTGCGGTGCGCACGCAGGCGCTGCCCGACGACGTGCTGCAGTGACTCGCTCACGCAGGCAGCGTGTCGCAGTGCGACTCATCGGTCGACAGACGGATGAGTAGCGCGTGGCGTCGGAGGCGCGCGACTCACTCCCGCTCGCGATCAGCCTGCGCGGGATCCGTGGCGGCAAGGGCGGCCGCGAGGCGGCGCGCACCGGCGGGGTCGAGGACGAGGCGGGCGATACCTGACTCCTCCAGGACGATCCACTCCTCGGGGTCGTGGCAGCGTCGGGTGCGGACCACGCAGACCTCGCCGTGCGTCGGGTGCGGCGTGGGGTCGTCGGCGGTGCGGCGGGCGAGCACGACCGGGACGTGGACCGGGACGCCGTCGTGGTGCCGGTCGTCCGGGTGGTCGTCCTCGGCGTGCGCGGTCGCGCACCAGGCGGGACAGGGTTCGTGCAGCCAGCTGGGGCGCTCGGGTCGGTCGCCGGGCATGCAGCTCCCTTCGTCGGTCGCGCGGTGGGGACACGAGGAACGCTAGGCGTCGCTGCGGACACCGGACCTGCGTCCGCATCGCCTCCATCCTGCGACTCATGGGTAGCGGATGCGGACCGGTCGGTGACGGCGACGGCGGGTGCGATCGAAAGTTGTCACGCACCTGACAAGCAAAGGTTACGAAAAGGTGAAGTTTGCTCTCGACGGGGTGCGGCCCTGGCGGGGTGGCGCACGACACACCTACGGTCACCACGGTTGGACGCATCGTGCACGCGTCCCGCGGACGGTCGACGGAGGGACGAGGACACCATGGGCGGAAGCGTCGAGGTACGGGGGCTGACCAAGACCTTCGGCCGCCAGAACATCTGGCACGACGTCACCCTCACGCTGCCGCCGGGTGAGATCACCGCGCTGCTGGGCCCGTCCGGCACCGGCAAGTCGGTGTTCCTCAAGTCGCTCATGGGCATCGTCGACCCCGAGCGCGGCGAGGTGCTCATCGACGGGGTCGACATGGTCTCGGTCAAGGAGGCCCACCGCCTCGAGCTGCGCAAGAAGTTCGGCGTGCTCTTCCAGGACGGTGCCCTGTTCGGCTCGATGAACGTCTACGACAACGTCGCCTTCCCGCTGCGTGAGCACACCCGCATGAGCGAGGACGAGATCCGCCAGGTCGTGCTCGACCGGCTCGACATGGTCGGTCTGCTCGGCACGGAGCACAAGGTCCCCGGCGAGATCTCCGGCGGCATGAAGAAGCGCGCCGGCCTCGCCCGCGCCCTCGTCACCGACCCCGAGATCATCCTCATCGACGAGCCCGACTCCGGCCTCGACCCCGTGCGCACCTCCAACCTCGCGCAGCTGCTGGTGGACGTGAACACGGCGACGGACGCGACCATGCTCGTCGTCACGCACAACATCGAGCTCGCGCGCACCCTGCCCGACAACCTGGGCATGCTCTACCGCCGCGAGCTCGTCATGTTCGGGCCGCGCGAGGAGTTCCTGCTCACCGACCACCCCGTCGTCAGCCAGTTCATGAGCGGCGACCCCGAGGGTCCGATCGGCATGAGCGAGGAGAACGACCACCGCACCATCGACCTGTTCGACGAGCCCGTCGACTACGGGCCGGGCGGGCCGATCCGCGGCGGGGGCGCCCGCGCCATCGAGGTGCTGCCTCGTCAGCTCGAGCCGCGCTCGGGCGTGGCGCGGCCCAGCTCGGTCCGGCACCGCGAGCGGGTGAGCGCCGGCAACGCGCCCCTCTACGTCGCCGACGACGACGACACCCACCGAGCGGAGGCGACCCCGACGTCGGGGGCGGTCACCCGCTCCCTCACCGCGACAGGCGACGTGTTCGCCCTCGCGCTCGACGCGACGCGTGCCACGTTCCGTCGTCCGTTCTCGGCCCGGGAGACGCTCGAGCAGTTCTGGTTCGTCGTGAGCGTCTCCTGGATCCCCGCGATCCTCGTGGCCATCCCGTTCGGTGCCGTGATCGCGCTCCAGCTCGGCACGCTGACGGTGCAGGTCGGCGCGCAGTCGTTCACCGGCGCGGCCAGCGTCCTGGCCGTCGTCCAGCAGGCAGCGCCGATCGTCACCAGCCTGGTCATCGCCGGCGCGGGCGGGGCGGCCATCTGCGCCGACCTCGGCTCGCGGCGCATCCGCGACGAGATCGACGCGATGCGGGTCATCGGCGTCGACCCCGTGCAACGACTGGTCGTGCCGCGCGTGCTCGCCTGCATCGGTGCCGCCGTCCTGCTCAACGGCCTGGTGTCGGTGGTCGGCGTGGTCGGCGGCTACGTCTTCAACGTCATGGTCCAGGGCGGCACGCCGGGCGCCTACCTCGCCAGCTTCACCGCGCTCGCGCAGATCTCCGACCTGTGGGTCGGCGAGCTCAAGGCCGTGATCTTCGGCTTCATCGCCGGCATCGTCGCCTGCCACCGCGGCCTCAACACGGCGCCCGGGCCGAAGGGCGTCGGCGACGCGGTGAACCAGTCGGTCGTCATCACGTTCCTGCTGCTGTTCTTCGTGAACTTCGTCGTCACGACGCTGTACCTGCAGCTCGTCCCGGGCAAGGGAGCCTGACATGACCCTCACGCCCGCCCAGGGTCCCGGTGCCCGCGCACCGCGTCCCGAGCCGACGCTCGCCGAGCTCGGCGTCGACGACCGCCCGCCCCGCTGGTGGGACCGCCCGCTCGACGCGATCGCCTCCGCGGGTGCGGAGCTGCGGTTCTACGGTCGCGTGCTCGCCTGGATCCCGGCGACGGTCAAGCGCTACCCGCGCGACGTGCTCCGCCTGCTCTCGGAGGTCAGCTTCGGCTCCGGGGCCCTGGCCGTCATCGGCGGCACCATCGGCGTGATGCTCGGCATGACCCTGTTCGTGGGCAGCGTGGTCGGCATGCAGGGCTACGCGGCCCTCGACCAGATCGGCACGTCGGCGCTCAACGGCTTCATCTCGGCCTACTTCAACACCCGCGAGATCGCGCCGCTGGTCGCCGCGCTCGCCCTGTCGGCCACGGTCGGCTCGGGGTTCACCGCCCAGCTCGGCGCCATGCGCATCAACGAGGAGGTCGACGCGCTCACCGTGATGGCGGTGCCCAGCGTGCCGTACCTCGTCACCACGCGCGTGGTGGCGGGATTCATCGCCATCATCCCGCTCTACGTCATCGGTCTGCTCACGTCGTACTTCGGCGCGCGCATGGTCACGGTGTACCTGCACGGGCAGTCGGCGGGCACCTACGACCACTACTTCTCGCTGTTCCTGCCGCCGATCGACATCCTGCTGTCGTTCGCGAAGGTGCTGGTGTTCGCGGTGCTGATCATCCTCATCCACTGCCGGCTCGGGTTCACGGCGCACGGCGGGCCCGCCGGCGTCGGCATCGCGGTGGGCACGGCCGTGCGTCGCAGCATCGTCACGGTGGCCGTGCTCGACCTGGTCCTCTCCATGGCGCTCTGGGGCACCACCACGACCGTCAGGATCGCCGGATGAGCGCGCGCCGTCGCGAGGCACCCCGCTGGGTCGACGTGCTGCTCGGGCTCACCTACGGGCTCGTCGTCGTCGCCCTGGTCGGCGGGGCGGTGCTGGCCTACAACCGGGCGTTCGTGCCGCGCTCGGACGTCGAGCTGCGCACCGACTCGGTCGGCAACGCCCTGCAGAAGGGCTCGGACGTGAAGCTGCACGGCGTGCCGGTCGGGGAGGTCGCCAAGATCAGCACCGCGCCCGACGGCGCCGTGCTCACGCTCGCCCTCAAGCCCGACGTGCTGAAGCGGCTCTCGCCCGACACCACGGCGCGGCTGCTGCCCAAGACGCTCTTCGGCGAGCGGTACGTCGACCTGCAGTCGACCTCGGCCTCCGCCGCGGACCACCTCCAGGCCGGCGCCACGATCCACCAGGACGCCTCGTCCGACGCGATCGAGCTGCAGAAGGTGCTCGACGAGCTGCTGCCGTTGTTGAAGTCCATCCAGCCGGAGAAGCTGCAGGCCACGCTCAACGAGCTGGCCACGATGCTGCGCGGCCGCGGCGGCGAGCTCGGCGACACGCTCCAGGCGTGGGGCGAGTACGTGCAGCGCCTGCAGCCGAGCGTCCCCCTGCTCACCGAGGACCTCGGCCGGCTCGCCACCGTCGCCGACACCTACGCCGACGCCGCGCCCGACCTGCTGACGGCGCTCGACGACCTGACCACCACGTCCGGGACCCTCGTCGACAAGGGCTCGGCGCTCACCGAGGTGTACCAGCGGGTCATCGCGTCGGCCGACGAGAGCCGCGGCTGGGTGGCGTCGAACGCCAACACGATCGAGATCCTGTCCGGCGAGAGCCGCAAGGCGCTCGAGGCCGCCGCGCCGTACGCCCGCACCTTCCCGTGCCTGCTGCGCTCGGCCCGCCAGTTCATCCCCCGGATGGACAAGGCGCTCGGCAAGGGCACGAGCAAACCGGGCCTGAAGGTCGTGCTCAACGTCAGCCCGCCACGCAGCGGCTACCAGCCCGGTCGTGACACGCCCCGCTTCGGTGGCGGCGGCACGCCGTCCTGCCCTTACGTGCCCACCGGCTCCGCGCCCCGCGCGGCGAAGGCGTCCGCCCAGCCCGCCGCGATCGCGCCACCCGCCTACGACACCCGCGCGTCCGCCGTCGCGTCGCCGGGCCTCGACGAGGCGAACTCGCCGGCCGAGAACCAGCTGATCGCCGAGCTCATGGGACCCAGCCAGGGCATGAGCCCCGACGACTACCCGCGCTGGGCCAGCCTGCTCGTCGGCCCGACGCTGCGCGGCACGGAGGTGGAGCTGCGATGAGGGCGACGATCGTCAAGAGCGTGGTGTTCACCGTCGTCACGGTGCTCGCCACCGTCATGCTCGCGGGCACCATCCGCAACTCCACGCCCGGTTCCACGAGCCGCTACACGGCCGTGTTCTCCGACGCCACCAGCCTCAACCGCGGCGACGACATCCGCATGGCCGGCGTCAAGGTCGGCACCGTCACCGACGTGCGCGTGCGCGACAACCGGGTCGCCGGGGTCGAGTTCACCGTGCAGGACGCGGTCCGTCTGCCGCGGGGGACGATCGCGCAGCTGCGGTTCCGCAACCTCGTCGGCCAGCGCTACATCTCGCTCGAGCCGCCGGAGACCAGCACGGGCGGCTCGCTGCCCGCGGGCCACACCTTCGGACTGCGCGAGACACGTCCCGCGCTCGACCTGACCATGCTGTTCAACGGCTTCCAGCCGCTCATGCAGTTCCTCGACCCGAAGGACGTCAACGCCTTGAGCGGTCAGATCATCGCCGTCTTCCAGGGGGAGGGCGCCACTGTGGAGGGTCTGCTGTCGAGCACCGCGAGCCTCACGTCGACGCTCGCGCAGAAGGACCGGGTGATCGGCGAGCTGATCGACAACCTCACGCAGGTGCTCGACACCGTGAACGGTCGCACCGACGAGCTCGACCGCACGATCGTCACGCTCCAGCAGCTCGTCTCCGGGCTCGCCGAGGACCGCAAGACGATCGGCGACACCCTCGACGGCATGGGCCGGCTCACGACGAGCGTCTCGGACCTGCTGGAGGAGGGTCGCCAGCCCCTCAAGGCGTCCATCGGCTCGCTCGGCGACCTGTCGGCGCAGCTGGCCGACGCCGAGGACACGCTCAACACGTTCTTCGCGCGCCTGCCCGTCAAGCTCGACCGGATCGGCCGCACCGCGTCCTACGGGTCCTGGATCAACTTCTACGAGTGCGAGATCACCGGCGTCATCCCGCGCCCCGAGGGCTACTTCGGCGACCTCGGCGCCAAGCCGGTCGCGAAGAGGTGCACCGCATGAGCCCGTCCCGCAAGGCCCGTTCGTTCCCGACCGCGTTCGGCGAGCGCAACCGCGTGTGGATCGCGGTCGTCGGGCTCACCGTCATGGCCGTCGTGTTCCTGCTGGCGTTCAACGCGCAGGCGCTGCCCGTCGTCGGCGGCGGAGCCACCCACCAGGCGCGGTTCGCGGAGGCGGGCGGCCTGAAGCCCGGCAACGAGGTGCGCGTGGCCGGCGTCAAGGTCGGCGAGGTGACCGACCTCGACCTCGACGGCGCATCGGTGCTCGTCACCTTCCGCGCCAAGGGCGTGCGCATCGGTCCGCAGTCACGCGCCGCGATCAAGGTCAAGACGACGCTCGGCCAGAAGTTCCTGGCGGTCGACCCGCTCGGCGCCGGCGAGCTCGACGGCCCCATCCCGCTGCAGCGCACCAGCACCCCCTACGACGTCAACGCGGCGTTCTCCGACCTGTCCGACACGATCGGCGCCATCGACACCGACCAGCTCGAGACGAGCCTCGACGTCCTGTCCGACGCCTTCCAGGACACGCCGAAGGCCGTGCGCGAGTCGGTGTCCGGACTGACCGACCTCTCCCGCGTCATCGCCAAGCGCGACGACGAGCTCGCCCGGTTGCTGAAGTCGACCCGCGAGGTCAGCGGCACGCTCAAGGACCGCAACGCCGAGTTCTCGAAGCTGCTGCAGGACGGCAGCGCGCTCCTCGACGAGCTCGCGGCACGGCGCCAGACCGTCCAGGCCCTGCTCGACGGCACCAAGCGCCTCGGCACCCAGCTCGTCGGACTGGTCCGCGACAACGAGGCCCAGCTGCGTCCCGCCCTGGCCAAGCTCGACCAGGTCGCGCGGATCCTCCAGGCCAACCAGGGCCAGCTCGAGGCGTCGCTGCGACGTCTGGCCCCCTACTACCGCACGCTCGCGTCGGCCACCGGCAACGGCCCGTGGATCGACTCCTACATCTGCGGCCTGTTCGACTCCTCCGGCAGCCCCGAGCTGCGCAACGACGTCGTCCGGGACTGCAAGCCGAGGAAGGGAGGGGGCCAGTGAGACGCCGCAGCCTCGTGCTCGCCGTCGTCGTGGCGCTCGCCGTCGTGGCCACCGTCGGCTGGCGCGCCACCGCCGACCGCGACCGCACCACCGTCAAGGCCGTCTTCGAGTCCAGCGTCGGCCTGTACGTCGGCTCCGACGTGCAGATGCTGGGCGTGCCGGTCGGCAAGGTCACCGGCGTCGACCCCGGCCCCGCCGGCGTCACCGTGACGATGCGCCTCGACCACGGCGAGGCGGCCGCCGCCGACACCGCCGCGGTCATCGTCGCGCCCACGCTCGTGTCCGACCGGTTCGTGCAGCTGACGAAGCCGCACGTCTCCGGCCCGGAGCTGAAGGACGGCTCGGTGCTGCCCATCGACCGCACCGCCGTGCCCGTCGAGATCGACGACCTCTACGCCAGCCTCACCGACGTCAGCGAGAAGCTCGGCCCCGACGGCGCCAACCGCGACGGTGCGCTGTCGCGCTTCCTCGACGTCGCCGACCGCAACCTGCGCGGCCAGGGCACCAAGATCAACCAGCTCATCAGCGACTTCGGCGACGCGTCGGGCACGCTCGCCGACTCCAGCGACGACCTCTTCGCGACGATCGGCAACGTCAAGGAGTTCAACGACATGCTGGTGGAGAACGACACGTCGGTCGCCAACGTCAACCGGCAGTTCGCCGAGGTCAACGACTACCTCGCCGACAGCAGCGGAGACCTCGCCGCCGCGATCGACAACCTGGGCCAGGCGCTCGCGATCGTCGACGACTTCATCCGCGACAACCGCGGCGCGCTGCGCACCAGCGTCGAGAACCTGCAGGGCCCGACGCGGGTGCTCGTCAACCAGCGCCAGGCGCTGGAGGAGACGGTGCGCCTCGTGCCGCTGGTCCTGCAGAACTTCCTGCGCGCCTACGACCCCCAGCGCAAGGCCCTGACCGGCCGCGGCAACCTCAACGAGGCGTCTATCTGGGCGCCCGGTGGCGACGCGCCCACCCTCCTGCCGGGGACGAACCGATGAGGCGGCTCACGCGCCGGCTCGCGGTCGCCGTCGCGGCGGCCGGGCTCGCCACGCTCTCGGGCTGCGGCATGCTCAGCGGGGGCGTCTACGACACGCCCCTGCCGGGCGGTGCCGACGTCGGCTCCCGGCCGATGCACATCACCGCCGACTTCGACGACGTGCTCGACCTCGTGCCGCAGTCGAGCGTCAAGGTTGACGACGTCGCCGTGGGACGGGTCGACCGCATCCGGCTCAACCCCGACGGCCGCAGCGCGCGGGTGACCCTGCTGGTCAACCGCGACGCCCAGCTGCCGGCCGGGACCGTCGCCCGGCTCGAGCAGACGTCGCTGCTCGGCGAGAAGTACGTCGCGCTCGTGCGGCCCGAGACACCGCAGGCCGGTGCTCCCGTCGGCGACGGCACGCGGCTCGGCCTGGCCGACACGTCGCAGGCCGCGGAGGTCGAGCAGGTGCTGGGCTCGCTGTCGATGGTGCTGAACGGCGGTGGCATCGGCCAGTTCCAGGAGATCTCCCGCGAGCTGCAGCAGGTCTCGACGGGTCGCCCCGAGGAGATCCGCGCGTTCCTGCGGCAGATGGACCAGTTCGTCACGACGCTCGACGACCGCAAGGAGTCGATCACCGCGGCGCTCGACGGGCTCAACCGGCTGTCGAAGAACCTCCAGGCCGACCAGGACAAGATCGCGAACGCCCTCGACGGGCTGTCGCCCGGCATGCAGGTGCTCGTCGACCAGCGCAAGCAGCTGGTGGCCATGCTGTCGTCGCTGGACCGGCTGTCGACGGTCACGGTCGACGTGCTCGACAGGAGCCAGGACGACATCGTCGCCGACCTGAAGGCGCTCGACCCGATCCTCGACCAGCTCGCCCGCTCCGGCCGCGACCTGCCCGAGTCGCTCGAGATCCTGCTGACCTACCCGTTCCCCGACTCCGTGCTCGGAGCCATCAAGGGCGACTACCTGAACGTCTTCGTCGAGACCAACTTCCGCACGCTCCCGGCCGGCTGCCAGGCCGCCGGCTGCGCGTGGCCGCAGGTCGAGGACCCGAACTACCCCAAGGGTGGTTCCGTCAGCGGCCAGGGGAAGGCCCTCGACCCGCAGCAGCTCCTCCAGCGCCAGCGCGACGCCGCAGGCGGGGACGGCGACGACCAGGAGCCCGACGAGGCGCCGCCGAGTCTGCTGCCGCCGACGTCGTCGCCGGCCCCGGGCTCCCCGAGGCCGTCGATGCCGGTGCCGAGTGCCACCGTGCCCACCCCGGACCGCACGCCCACCCCGTCGCCCTCGGCGTCGTCGTCGGCCACGCCGTCCACCAGCCCGCGAGAGGGTGAGCAGTGATGCTGACCGGACGCATCAAGGCGCAGATCGTGGCGTTCGTGGTCCTCGGGCTGCTCGCCACCTCCTACCTCGGCCTCAAGTACGTCGGCCTCGACCCGTTCTCGACGGGCTACACGGTGACGGCCACGCTGCCCGCCGCGGGAGGGGCGTTCGAGAACGGGCAGGTCACCTACCGTGGCGTGCCCGTCGGGCGCATCGACAAGCTCGACCCGACCGACGACGGCGTCCGGATCACGATGTCCATCGAGGGTGGCGCGCCGCGCATCCCGGCGGACGCCAGCCCCAAGGTGGTCAACCGCTCCGCCATCGGCGAGCAGTACGTCGACCTGCAGGGCGGGACGGCCGGCGGCGCGGCGCTGAAGAACGGTGACCGGCTGAGTGCCGGGGCCGAGTCCCAGCCGCCGGACATCGACACGCTGCTGCGGTCGGGGGAGAAGTTCGTCGGCTCGGTGCCGAAGGAGGCGCTCACGTCGGTGATCGACGAGGGCTACGACGCGACGCAGGGGGTCGCGCTCGACTTCGGCTCGCTGCTGGAGAGCTCCCAGCGGTTCCAGAAGGCCGCCGACCGCAACTTCGTGGTCACCCGCGGTCTCATCGAGAACTCCGACCGGGTGCTGCGGACGCAGGAGGCGTCGTCGCAGAGCATCCGCTCGTTCAGCGCGGACCTGTCGACCATCGCCGCGACGCTCGAGTCGTCCGACGGCGACCTGCGCACCCTCATCGACAACACCCCGGCGGCGGCGCGCGAGATCGACACCCTCTTCCAGGAGGTGGGCCGCCCTCTCGGCGTCGTGCTCGCCAACCTGGTCACGCCGGCGCAGGTGTTCGGCATCAACGCGAACGGTGTCCAGGACGCGCTGGTCACCGCGCCGAGGGCGTTCAGCATCGGCTGGACGATCACGGGCTCCCGGGGGATCAACCTCGCCCTCTCGCAGTCCTACTTCTCCCCGCTGCCGTGCACGACGGGCTACGGCGGCACGACCCCACGTCGCGGCACGGACACGTCGTCGGGTCAGTCGTTCAACCGCGACGCGGGCTGCCGCTCGGGCGCCGGGTCGTCGAACGTCCGAGGCCCGAAGAACGTCCCCAGCCGGTTGGGTCCCGCGCCCCGCCGCGACGCCGAGGGCCGGCTCGTGCGCGCCGACGTCCGCATGGCCGACTCGCTGGCCGACCTGATGGGTGGTGCACGATGAGCAGGACGACTGCGCTGGCCGAGCGTGGCAGCACGGGGGGAGACGGTGCCATGGAGGGGGCGACGAGCGACGCCGAGGTGCCCGACGGCGGTGGTCCGCCGACGTCGGACGAGCAGCCGCGAGGTCGCTGGCTGCTGGGCTGGGTGCTGCTCGCCGTGTCCCTCGCCGTCGCGGTGAGCGGCTCCGTGGCCTGGTGGAGCGCCGCGCACAGCGACGACCTGCAGCTGGCCCGCACGCGCGACGCCGTGCTCATCCGCGCCACCAGCGACATCGGCACGCTCAACAGCCTCGACTCCGCCGACGTGAAGGCCGGGCTCGACAGCTGGAAGGCGGTCACCACCGGCACCCTGCACGACCAGTTCTCGGGGCTGGACGAGCAGGACCGCCAGCTCCTCGCCGACCAGGGCAAGGAGTCGCGCGGCAAGGTCGTCGACGCCGCCGTCCTCGACGTCGACGGCGACACCGCGGAGGTGATCGCGTCGGTCGAGACGACGGTGCGGGACGCGAAGGACGCCGACGCGGAGCCCGTCGTCAAGCGCAACCGGTTCACGGCGACCCTCGTCCGCTCGGGCGGGACGTGGAAGGTCAGCGACCTCCAGCAGCTCGCGGTGGAGCTCTCGTGAGGGGCGCGAGGCGGGCGGCCGTGGTCGTCGTGTCGCTGCTGGCCCTCGTCGCCGGCGGAGTCGGCTGGTGGCAGTACGTCGACCTCACGTCGGGTCCGGCCGCCGCCAACCGCGCGCTCGTCGACGCGAAGGAGACGTCGCAGGTGCAGTCGCAGGTGGCCGTCGCGCTCGAGCGCGTGCTCACCTACGACTACGCGGACCCGACGCCCACGGAGCAGTCCGCCGACGCCCTGCTCGCCGGCAAGGCCCGTCAGGAGTACGACACCCTGTTCGCCGCGCTGCAGAAGCAGGCCCCCGGCCAGAAGCTGGTACTCACGGCGAAGGTCAGCACGGCCGGGGTGACCGAGCTGGAGGGCGACCATGCGGAGCTGCTGGTGTACGTGGACCAGTCCAGCCGTCGCGCAGGCGAGGACCAGGCCAACGTCTCCGCCGCGCAGCTGTCGGTGACGGCGAAGAAGTCGTCCGCAGGCACCTGGCAGGTCACCGGCCTGCGCCCCCTCTGACCCCTGCCGCCGGGGGTCGAGTCGCGCTGGGCTGTTGCCGGGTGGTCTCGATCCGTCGCTGCCGCTCGACCGGCGAAGTGTTCGCGGGGTGGGCTCGGCGCAGGGGGAGCGGCGGGTGGGGCAGACTGGGCGTGGTCGAGAAGAGGGAGCACCGATGGCCGACATCACCCGACGTCCGTTCCTGAACCACCTGCGGTCGGACCCGACGTCGTTCGTGCTGAAGCTCAAGGACGGCAAGGTCACGAAGTCCGGGGCGGGCGTGTCGTTCTGGTTCCGCCCCAGCACCGCCGCGCTGGCGGAGGTGCCGCTGGAGGACCGCGAGCAGGTGCTGCAGTTCACCGCGCGCACCAGCGACTTCCAGGTGGTGTCGGTGCAGGCCACCGTCACCTACCGCGTCGTCGACCCGGCCGTCGCCGCCACCCGCATCGACTTCGGCATCGACCCGCGCAGCGGCGACTGGAACGCCCGCCCGTTGGAGCGGCTCGGCGGTCTGCTGACCGAGCTCGCCCAGCAGCCGGCGCTCGACCACCTCGCGGGCACCTCGCTGACCGACGCGCTCGCCCACGGCATCGCGCCCGTGCGCCAGCGGGTCGCCGACGAGCTCGCCGGCGACCAGCGGCTCGTCGAGCGAGGCCTGGCCGTCACCGACGTCCGGGTCGTCGCGATCCGCGCGGAGGCGGACCTCGAGCGGGCCCTGCAGACCCCGACGCGTGAGGCCGTGCAGCAGCAGGCCGACCGCGCCACCTTCGAGCGGCGTGCCGTCGCGGTCGAGAAGGAGCGCGCGATCGCCGAGAACGAGCTGACCAACCAGATCGAGCTGGCGCGCCGCGAGGAGGAGCTGGTCACCCAGCGCGGACAGAACGAGCGTCGCCGGGCGACCGAGCAGGCGGAGGCCGAGCGGATCGCGGCGGCGGCACGCGCCGAGCGCGAGGGTCTGCTGGCCCGCGCCGAGGCCGACCGCGCCCGCACCGTCGGCGAGGCGAAGGCTGCCGCCGAGGCGGCGGCGTTCGCGTCGTACGCCGAGATCGACCAGGGTCGGATCCTCGCGATCGCCGCACGCGAGCTCGCGGCGAACCTGCCGCCCCTCACGCACCTCTCCCTCACGCCCGACCTGCTCGCGCCGCTGCTGGAGAAGCTGGGCGACGCCGGTGCGGCAGGCGACCAGGAGGCCGGTCCGACGCGATGACGTTGCGGCCGCGGGCCGTCGTCGTCCACCGACGGTCCGAGTACGAGGAGCTGGTCGCCCGGCACGCCACGCGCGACCAGGCCGCCTTCTTCCTGCGCACCCGCGACCGTGACATCGCCGAGGTCGAGCAGCGTCACGAGGCGCTCGCGCGGGCGCGCGCCGTCGTGTCCGCGGCGATCCCGATGCACTGGCGGCGGGCCGAGGTCGAGCGCTCCGAGCTCGACCGCTTCGTGTTCGGGCCGGAGGACGTGGTCGTCGCGGTGGGCCAGGACGGGCTCGTCGCCAACGTCGCGAAGTACCTGGACGGCCAGCCGGTGGTCGGTGTCGACCCGGAGCGCGGCCGCAACCCCGGGGTGCTCGTGCCGCACGCGCCCCAGCAGGTGGTCGACGTGCTGGCCGGCGTCGAGCGGGACGACCGGCCGGTGCAGGAGCGGACGATGGTGCAGGCGCGCACCGACGACGGCCAGGAGCTGTCGGCGCTGAACGAGGTGTTCGTCGGCGACCCCGGCCACCAGTCGGCGCGCTACGTCCTCCGCGCGGGCGACCGGGTGGAGCGGCACTCCTCGTCGGGGATCCTCGTGGGGACGGGCACGGGTGCGACGGGCTGGCTGCGCTCGGCGTGGGAGGAGCGCCGCAGCGGCCTGGTGATGCCCGGCCCGACCGACCCGGGACTCTGCTGGTTCGTCCGCGAGGCGTGGCCGTCGCCCGCCACGGGCAACGAGGTCACGGAGGGTCTCGTGGGTGTCGACGCCTCGCTCGTCGTGACCGTCGAGTCCGACGCGCTCGTCTGCTTCGGCGACGGGATCGAGGCCGACGCCCTGAGCGTCTCGTTCGGCCAGCGGTTGACGGTCGGGCTGGCCCCGCGTCGCCTGCGGCTCGTGGCCTGACGCTCCCCGCGCGAGCGCCCGGCCCCGAGGAGGGTCAGGCGCCGACGCGCAGCACGGTGAGCGTGGAGCCGTCGGCGGCGGTCGCCGTCCCGGTGCCCAGGGCGGTCCAGCAGCGCAGCGACAGGTTCTGGTCCTGCGCGACGCCCGCGACGGCCTGCACGGGGACGACCGACCTGCCCCCGGCCGGGACGGTCACGGTGCTGGTCGCGAGCGGCGCGCTGTCGCCGGTGCGCACGAGGCCGCACGTCACGTCGGTGCCGAACCTCGAGCCGACGGCCGCGGCGCCGGTGACGAGGACGGTGCCGGCCTGGTCGGCCGGCACGGAGTAGCCGCGCATCTCCGTGGAGCTGGCCAGGACGACGCTCGTCGAGAGGGTCTGGCCGACGGCCGCGCCACCGTTGCCGGTGCCGGGCGTCCGCAGCAGCCGTCCGACGACGTCGGACGTCAGGTCCTGCGTGCCGAGGCTGCCGTCGGCGACCTCGCGTGTGCCGATGCTGCCGCGCGCGAGGTCCTGGCTGCCGATGCTGCCGTCGAGGATGACCTGCGTGGTCACGGCGTCGAGGGCGATCTTGGCGCCGGTGACGGACCGGTTGCGCAGGTCCTCCGAGCGCACCGAGCCGTTGACGAGCGCCTGCGTGCCCACCGAGTCCGGGCGCATCTTCGAGGCGCTGACGGCGCGGTCCGCGAGCTGGCGGTTGCCGATGCTGCCCGCCTTCACGGCGGCGTAGGAGGTGCCGCCGAGCGACAGGAAGAGCGCGACGGTGGCCACGACGAGGGCGGCCGACGGTCGACGCCGACGTCCCTCGGCGCAGTGGCAGGTGCAGGACGACGACATGACGGACCTCGGGCGTGCGACGGATGGTGCGGCCAGCCTAGGCGAGGGGACGGCCCGGGCGTGGGCGTACGGGGACACCGCCCTCTCGACCGGGACGTCAGTTGACCTGGCGCTCGCGACCGTCCCAGAACTCGGCCCGCAGCTTGAACTTCTGCAGCTTGCCGGTGGCGGTGCGTGCGAGCTCGTCGCGGAACTCGACCCGCTTGGGGCACTTGTAGCCGGCCAGCCGCTCACGGCAGTGGGCGATGAGCGCCGTCTCGTCGATGCCGGAGTCGGGCTCGACGACGACCAGCGCCGTGACCAGCTCGCCCCACCGCTCGTCGGGGATGCCGATGACGGCGACCTCCCGGACCGCCGGGTGCGACGCGAGCGCGTCCTCGACCTCGATCGACGACACGTTCTCCCCGCCGGAGATGATCACGTCCTTCTTGCGGTCCGCGATCGTGACGTAGCCGTCCTCGAACGCTCCGCCGTCGCCCGTGTGGAACCATCCCCCTGCCAGCGACTCGCTGGTGGCGTCGGGGTTGTCCCAGTAGCCCTCGAGCACGGTGTTGCTGCGGGCCAGCACCTCGCCGGTGTCGTCGACGCGGATCGACGTCGACAGCGCGGGAGCGCCCGCGCGGCCCAGCTTGCGGGCCTGCTCCGTCGGGTCGAGGTCGTCCCACTCCTCGCGCATGCGGCTCATGGTCAGCAGCGGGGCGGTCTCGGTCAGCCCGTAGATCTGGATGAACTCCCAGCCCAGCTCCTCGCGGACCCGCTCGATCGTGCGGGTCGGTGGCGGGGCGCCCGCGACGACGCAGCGGACCCGGTCGCGTCCGACCGGACCGTCCCAGTCCTTCAGGGCGTCGAGCACGGCCGACAGCACCGCGGGAGCGCAGCAGAGGTAGGTCACCTGGTGCTCCTCGATCCGACGCAGGATCTCGGCCCCGTCGACCTGGCGGAGCACCACGTGCCGCCCGCCCATGCCGGTGACGCCGTAGACCTGGCCCCAGCCGTTGCAGTGGAACATCGGCAGCGTGTGCAGGTACACGTCGCGGTCGCTCACCGACGCCTGCCAGCCGAACACCGTCGCGTTGGTCCAGAGGGCGCGGTGCGTCTGCTCGACGCCCTTGGGTCGCGCGGTCGTGCCCGACGTGTAGTTGATGGTCGCCGTCGCGTTCTCGTCAGGCTCCCACGCCCGCGGCTCGACGCCGTGGGCCGGAGGATGCGGGGAGGCAGGCGACCAGCCCCAGACCTCCTCGTCGTCGACGCCGGCGACGAAGACGTGCTTGGCCGCGGAGCATGCCTCGCGCAGGTGCTCCAGGCCCGGGTCGAGGATGACGACCTCGGCGCCGCTGTGCTGCACGATGTACTCGACCTCGGCCGGCGCGAGGCGGAAGTTGACGGGCACGAACACGCGCCCCCAGCCGGAGACGCCGAAGAACGACGTGTAGAGCCGGGCGGCGTTCTGCGAGACCATCGCGACTCGTCCGCCGACGGGCACGTCGAGCGCGTCGAGCCGCGCAGCCTGGGCCTGCGCGAGCCGCATCACCTCGGCGTACGTGAGCTCGCCCCACGACGGTGCCGGCTGGTCGGGCTCGTCGATGACGGCCACCCGGTCGGGGTAGACCGTGACGGCACGGTCGAGGAAGTCGCGGATGCTGAACGGGACGAGCACGGGGGCCTCCAGGCGGTATGACGCGGGTCACTCCCATCATGCATCGCGCCACGGTGCACCGCCGTCGCGGCCTCGCCGCCCGCGTCGGCGACCGTCCCGTGCCCTGGGCGGCCAGCAGCAACGTCGGCGCCACTCCTCGGCGAGGATCGCGTAGGCGAGCCCGTCGACCCAGCCGAGGTCGCGGTGCAGCGCGTCCTGGCGGGTGTGGGCCTCGCGGCGCATCCCGACGCGCTCCATGAGCCGCCACGACGGCTCGTTGGTGGCGAAGCACTCGGCGACAACGCGGCGCACGCCGAGCTCCTCGAAGCTGATCCGCAGCAGCTCCTCGACGGCCTCGGTCATGAGACCCCGCCCGTGATGGCTGGGGGCCAGCACCCAGGCCAGGACGGCGACCGTGTGGCGCGCCTGCTCGCGGACGTCCTTCTGCCCCCAGGCGTCGGCGACGGTGACCATGGTGTCGCCGACGACCTGCCCGTCGACCTCCACGGCGAGCGCGTCGGGGAGGTCGTCGGCGCCGAAGTGCGAGGCGACGAGCTCGTCACGGGTCCGCGCCGGCCGGCCCAGCCACCGGTTCACGTCGGGGTCGCCGCGGTAGGCGAGCACGGCGTCGACGTCGTCGAGCGTGAGCGGACGCAGCGTGAGCCGGGCCGTGCGGCGCGGCCACGTCAGGTCCGCGAGCCGCGGGCGTCGAGGGTCGAGGTCGGGCACTCAGCGATCGTAGGGGTAGAACCCGTGGCCGGACTTCTTGCCCAGCAGGCCGGCGTCGACCATGCGGTCGAGCACCGGAGGCGGTGAGTACAGCGGCTCCTTGAACTCCTCGTACATCGAGACCCCGATGGCGCGGACGGTGTCGAGGCCGATGAGGTCGGCCAGGGCGAGGGGGCCCATCGGGTGCCCGCAGCCCAGCACCATGCCGGAGTCGATGTCGGCGGCCGACGCGTAGCCCGCCTCGTACATGCGGATGGCCGACAGCAGGTACGGCACGAGCAGGCTGTTGACGACGAACCCGGCTCGGTCGGTCGCCTCGATGGGCTCCTTGCCGAGGGTCTCGGAGACGAAGGTCTGCATCCGCTGCAGCGTCTCGGGCGACGTGGTGAGGGACGGGATGAGCTCGACGAGCCGCATGACCGGCGCGGGGTTGAAGAAGTGCACGCCCATGACCCGGTCGGCGCGCCCGGAGACGGCACCGAGCTTCACGATCGGGATCGAGGACGTGTTCGACGCGAGCACGGCGTCGTCGGACTCCAGGATCGACCCGAGGGTCCGGAACAGGTCGAGCTTGGTCCGCTCGTCCTCGCTGGCGGCCTCGACGACGAGGTCACGGTCGGCGAGCGCCTCGAGGTCGGACGTGAACGTGACACGCTCGAGCGTCGCGGTGACATCGTCCGCGGTCAGCTTGCCGCGCTGCTCGGCCTTGCGCAGCGATGCCTCCACCCGCTCGGCGGCGCGCTTCGCGGCGTCGTCGTCGACCTCGACGGTCACGACCGACAGGCCGGCTCGCGCCCCGACCTCGGTGATGCCCGACCCCATGAGGCCTCCGCCGACCACGCCCAGACGTGCGATCGTCATGACGTTCTCCCTCCTGATGCTTGGACGTCCTAGCACTTTCAGCCTACGCCACGTGACCGAGGGCCCGGACGGCCCTCGGCCCCGGCGACAGGAGCGCGGGACCGCGCGTGGTGCGCCGGGAGCGCAGTGCCCGACGTGGTGGGATGGACCCATGCGTGCACGACACCTGGCCTCCGCGGTGCTCCTGCCGGTGCTGGCGCTCGGCGCGTCGGGCTGCAGCGGCGGGTCGGACCCGGCCACCCGGCCCGCGCCGTCCGCCTCGCCGACCGCCGAGGGCCTGCCCGCGGGCCGCTCCGCCCCGGAGCTGCTGTCGGCGGTGGAGTGCAGCCGTGACGGCGACGGCACCTGGTCGGCGACCGGGCTGGTGTCCAACCCGACGAAGAACAAGGCCAGCTACCAGGTGAGCGCCCAGGTCGGGCCGGCCGACGGCACGAGTCCCGCCGCCACCCGTCGCCTCGACGACGTCGCGGCGGGTGCGGAGCAGCCGTTCCTGCTCACCGACATCCCGACCTCCTCGCCCGACGGTCCGTGCCACCTGCAGCTGCTGGTGCTGGCGCCGGACTGACCCGGCTCGTGCGGACGCGACGACGCCCGCACCCCGACGAGGGGCGCGGGCGTCGCGACGGTGACGGTGGGCGTCAGGAGCGGGCGATGCGGACCATGTCCTCGCGGGGCACGACCTTGACCCGCTCGCGCGGGTGCTCGTGGGCCTCGCCGAGGCTCAGCTCGTGGGCGTCGAGCTGCTCCCAGCCCTCCCACGTGGTGTACTCCAGGCCGCGCGACGCGAGGTAGGCGTCGACGGACTCGGGGTCGGGCTGGGCGGCCTGGTCGAGACCGGGCGCGTCCTCGAGCAGCATCGAGATCGTCTGGGCGGCGTCGGACTTGGTGTGGCCGATGAGGCCGACCGGCCCGCGCTTGATCCAGCCCGTCACGTAGGCGCCGGGCAGGGCCGAGCCGTCGATCTCGATGACGCGACCGCCGTCGTTGGGCACGACGCCGGCGGTGACGTCGAACGGCAGACCGGGCAGGTTGTCGGAGTAGTAGCCGATGGCGCGGTACACGGCCTGGACGGGCCAGTCCTGGAACTCGCCGGTGCCACGGACGTTGCCGGTGCCGTCGAGCTCGGTCACCTCGGTGCGCAGGCCCACGACCCTGCCGTCCTCGCCGACGATCTCGACGGGGTTCTGGCAGAAGTGGATGTGGATGCGGTGCGGGGCGCCCGTGGGCTCCTTTGCCAGGTAGTTCTGGAGCACGTCGACGACGAGCTTCTGGCTCTTGGCGGCGCGGATGGCCTCGAGCGAGCCCTCGTCGAGCTCGAAGCCCTCGGGGTGCACGATGACGTCGATGGTGGGGGAGTGGCTCAGCTCGCGCAGCTCCATCGGCGTGAACTTGACCTGCGCCGGGCCGCGCCGCGCGAACACGTGCACGTCCTTCGCGACGTTCTTCTTGAGACCCTCGTAGACGTTGTCGGGGATCTCGGTGACGAGCAGCTCCTCGGCCGTCTTGGCCAGGATGCGCGAGACGTCCAGGCCCACGTTGCCGACGCCGAGCACGGCCACCGACTCCTGGTGCGGCTGGAACGGCCAGTCGCGGTCGACGTCGGGGTGGCCGTCGTACCAGGCGACGAAGTCCGCGGCGCCGTGCGAGCCGTCGAGGTCGATGCCGGGGATGTCGAGGTCGCGGTCGCGGCGGGCGCCCGTGGCGAAGACGACGGCGTCGTAGAACTGGCGCAGGTCGTCGAGCTTCAGGTCGTCGCCGAAGGAGACGTTGCCGAAGAAGCGGATGTCCTCGTTCGCCATGACGCGCTTGAGCGCCTTGACGATCTCCTTGATGCGCGGGTGGTCGGGGGCCACGCCGTAGCGGATCAGCCCGAACGGCGTGGGGTCACGCTCGATGAGGTCGACGCTCGCGCCCTCGAAGGGTGCGGGGACCTCGGACTTGGTGAGGATGTCGGCGGCGTAGACGCCGGCCGGGCCGGCGCCGACGATCGCGACCCTGAGCTTCCTGCTCATCAGTGGGACTCCTGGGGGGACTGCGGGCACACCGCCAGGATCAGTCGATGTGCATGAGGACATCCTAAGTTCTCCTGCCACACGCCGCGAAGTCGTCCGGTGTGCGAGATCGACCACGTCGACGGGGCGGCGGTTCGCCCCCGATCGCAGGGCGTCAGCGCGCCGTCAGGCGGCCGCGCAGGATCGGCAGCCCTGGCCCGCCGAGGGTGTCGAGCGCCTGCACGCGGCCGGAGGTGGCGAGCAGGAGGTCGACGGCCCGACCCTCGACGACGTCGTCCCCGTCGCCCACCACGAGGTCGGCGTCGCTCGCGACGAGGCGCAGGTCCGCCACGTGCTGGCGTCCGCCGCCCATCGACACCGAGGTGCGGGCCTGGTGGCGCAGGGCGTCCGCGACCGCCCGCGGTGCGTAGTCGTGGTGGAGCCCGAGCGGTCGACGGACGTCCTCCCCGTGCACGACCTCCTCGACCAGCCGGCTCGCGAGGGGCACGGGCGGTGTGTCGGTGCGTCCCACCACGGACCGGAGGCGCGCCCACGTCTCGGCAGGGTCCGCGCCTCGCTCGCGGGCGACGCCCTGGTCGTTCTGTCGGTCGAAGTCGAACCGGGCCCGCACCATCGCGACGACGAGTCGCGCGGTGGTGGCGCGGGCGTTGTCGACGAGGTGGGCGGCGACGTCGTGGACGGACCAGCCCGAGCACCAGGACGGGACGTCCCACTGGGCCGGCGCGAGGGTCGCGAGGTCGTCGACGAGCGCGGCCCGCTCGGCGTGGACGAGGGACCAGGTCGGGTTCATGGCCTCGAGGGTAGGGCTGCCCGCCGACACCCTCAGCGGAAGCGGCGGCCCTCGTCGCGACGGTACGCCCAGCCGGTGATGGCGGCACCGGCGAGCGTCCACGCGAGGAGGACGAGCAGCCAGGTCGCGTCGACGTCGGAACCGGTCATGGTGGCCACGACGAGGTCGCGGGCGGCGCGCGTGGGCGTGCCCTGGGAGGCGGTGTCGAGCCACGACGGGAACGTCTCGGGCGGCACGAACAGGCCGCCGAGGAAGGCCAGCGGGAACAGCACCGCCTGGGCGACCGCGAGCGCCGCCTTGGGCCGCAGGCCGTAGCCGATCGCGAAGCCGATGACGAGGAACGGCACGCCGCAGCCGAGCAGCGTCAGCCCGACGAGCGGGAGCCGGCCCCACGGCACGGTCGCCTCCGTGAGGAACGCGGCGATCAGGCCGACCACCAGCAGGCCGAGGGCGCTGAGCACCACGCCGGTCGCGATCCGTGCGACGAGCTGCGGGACGGCGCCCGCGGGGAGCGAGCGCAGGAACGTGTCGAACGGCCGCGTGCGGTCCTCGGCGATGCCGGCGCCGTAGGTGAACAGGCACACCGACACGATCGAGAACAGCGCGACCTGGCCGGTGGCGGCGGTGGCGGCCGAGGCGTCGCCGGCGACGGTGCGCTGCGGGACGACGAAGCAGAGCAGCACGAGTGCCGGGAAGGCCACCGTGCTCACGATGACGACCGGCTCGCGCACCGCCTCCAGGACGGCGAGCCGGGTGTGGGCGAGGGCGATGCGCAGGGCTCTCGACGGGTGGTGGGCCGCAGGTCGGCCGGTCGTCGTGGTCATGGGGTCCTCCAGCTCTCGTCGGTCGGTCAGGCGGCGGTCAGGTGGGTGAACGCGTCCTCGAGGGAGGCGCCGCGGACGCGCAGGCGTCGGAAATCGGCGGCGCCCGAGGCGAGCGCCCGCACCACGAGGTCGGCGTCGCGGGCGAGCACCTCCACGTCGTCGCCGTCCACCCGCACGTCGACCACGCCCTCGAGCTCCGCCACGCGGCCGACGGTGCCGGTCCACGAGAGCCGTTCGACGTCGACCAGGTCGCGCACGCGCTCGAGGGTGTCGTCGACCAGGACTCGTCCCTCGGCCATGACCGCGACGCGGTCGGACAGCTGCTCCACCTCCTCGAGGTGGTGGCTGGTGAGCAGCACCGCCACCCCGTCGTCGCGGTGGGAACGGATGCCGTCCCAGAGCGCGTGGCGGGCCTCGACGTCGAGGCCGGTGGTCGGCTCGTCGAGCAGCACGAGCGCGGGCCGCCCGACGAGGGCGAGCGCGCACGCGAGCCGGCGCTGCTGCCCGCCCGAGAGGCCGCCGCAGCGGCGGTCGGCGAGGTCGGCGATGCCGAAGCGGTCGAGCGCCTCGCGCACCGGGAGCGGGTCGGCGTGGTGGTCGGCCACGAAGCGCACGACCTCGGCCGCGGTGAGCGACTCCGGCAGTCCGGTCTCCTGCGGCGTCACCCCGAGCGCGGCCCGGTTCCGCGGCAGCCGGGGGTCGAGCCCGAGCACGCGCACGGTCCCGCGGTCGGGCGTGCGCAGGCCGGAGACCATCGACAGGAGGGTGGTCTTGCCCGCCCCGTTCGGTCCGAGCAGCCCGACCACCTGGCCGGCACGTACCTCCAGCGTGACGTCGGCGACCGCCGGTCGGTCGCCGAAGGAGCGGGTGACGTGGTCGACGTGCAGGACGGGCGTGCTGGTCATGGGTCCCCCTGGAGGAGCGTGCGAAGGGTGCGGGTGTAGGTCTCGAAGGCGGCGCGGCCGGCGTCCGTGAGGCTGACGTGCGTGGCCGGCGTCCGACCGTCGATGGTCTTGGTCTGCTGGACGTAGCCGGCGTCCTCGAGCTTGCGCAGGTGGGTGGAGAGGTTCCCGGCCGTCATGGTCAGCTCCTTCTGCAGGCGCGGGAAGGTGAGCGTCTCCCCGGGCGCGAGCGCGGCGAGGAAGGCCGTGACCCGCAGGCGCGCCTGGGCGTGGATGACGGGGTCGAGGTCGGTCATCGGTGCCCCTCGCGGTGCGCGTGGAGCGCGGCGACGGCGAAGCCGCCGCCGCCGAGCAGCGCCATGAGCAGGTAGAGGGTGGGCGCGCCGGCGAACGAGGCGCCACCGACGAGGAGGGCGATCCAGGCGCCGAGCACGAACTGGCGTCGGTCGTGGAACGCGATGGCGGACCCCATGTAGAGGACGGCGACGACGAGGCACGGGACGGCGTTGTAGACGATCGCGGCGGCCTCGCCCTCGAGGCCGACCCGTCCGAGCGCACCCGCGACGAGGCAGGCGCCGGCGAAGCCGATCCCCCAGGCCCAGCCGAGCCACGCGTTGGCCTCGGCGTCGGGCCCTCCGATGCCTCGGGTGCGGCCCTCGATGTGCACGACCGTGGCCACGATCGCGGCGGCGATCAGGACGCCGAAGACGATCGGCCCCGGGAGTCCGGGCTCTCCCTGCGGGCCGGACCACGTCCACAGTGCGAGGTAGCCGACGCCCCACGCGACGGCCCACACGCCGTAGACGACCCGTTCGTCGACCCGCACGGAACGGCGGGCCCGGTCGCGCTCGGCCTCGATGATGGCCCAGCTCTCGGCGAGGTCGGGGGCGTGGTCGCCGGCCTGGTCGTCGGGCTGGTGGTCGTCCATGGTCTCTCCCGGAGATGAGTTTGTAATGCAAAGTAGTTTGCACGGATCGGCGACGGGAGTCAAGGTCCGTCCGCACCTGCGGGAACGTCGAGCGGGACGCGGCCGTTGGAGAAGTTGACGACGCAACGACCTTCCGCGTCCCAGCCCGACTGACTGGAGAAGACCCATGACCCTGCGCCGCCACCAGAAGGCCGTGCTCGCCGCCACGGCCGTCCCGACCCTGCTGCTCGCCGCCGCGTGCGGCCAGTCCTCCTCCGACGACGCGACGGGCAGCACGCCGAGCAGCGCCGCCACGAGCGAGTCGGCGTCCGCCGACACCGGCTCCTCGGAGTCGTCCGGCGACTACACCCCCGGGACCTACGAGGCGTCCGGTAGCTACTCCAACCCCGGCGGGACCTCGACGGTCGACGTCGAGGTGACGCTCGGCGACGTCGGGATCATCGACGCCGTCACCGTCACGCCGAAGGCCTCCGGCACCTCGAAGCAGTACCAGGAGAAGTTCGCCGGCGGCATCGCCGACGAGGTCGTCGGCAAGAACATCGACGACCTCGACGTCTCCAAGGTGGCCGGCTCCTCGCTGACGGCGGGCGGCTTCAACCAGGCGATCGACGAGATCAAGTCCAAGGCGCGGGGCTGACCGGACCTACCATGTCCGTCATGGGCGACGCCGAGACGACCTCCTACGACCGTCGGGCGAGGCGCGCCGACCTCGGCGCCGACCTCGCGATCCTCGTGTTCGGCCTGGCCGGCGCGGCCGTGATCCTGACCCAGGTGCCCGCCGACGTGGTGGCGATGCAGGCGCTGGCCGTCTACGCGCTGTTCGCGGCGCTGGGCGCGGGCGTCCTCGCGGTCGCACGGCTGCGCACCCGCGCGTTCCCAGGGCTGCGTGAGGCCACCGTCGACGGCAGACCGGCCCGGGGGGTGCGCGCGTGGTCCGGCCCGTTCGTGCACAGCGTGTCGCTCGACGTCGGGCTCGTCGCACTCGGTGCGGTGGTGAGCTCGATCGGCGTCGCGTCGGGCTCGGCCTGGGCGGCCCTGTGGGTCCCGGCCCTGGTGGCCACGGCCTGGTTCGCGGTGCGCGTGGTGCTCGTCCTGGTCGGCCGCCGTCGGGTCGACGCGCTCTGGCTGACCGACCAGCACGTGGTCCACGACAGTGCGGCCGGTCGCGCCCGGATCCCCCGCACGGACGTCGAGTCGGTGCGGCCCTGGAGCGGCGGCCTGTTCGTCGACGGCCCCACCAGCCGCTCGGGTCCACCGCTCGGCTTCCGAGCAGGGGCGCGCGCCCGACCCGGCGAGCTGCGTGTCGACACGTCGCTCATGGGAGTCGGTCCGCACGACCTCGCCGCATGGTTGCGCGAGCAGCTCGACGACGACGCGCGGCCCCGCCGTTGACCCGACCCGACCAGGAGGAGACGTGATGACCCAGCCCTTCGTACAGGCCGGAACAGGCCGGCCCGCCCTGCCGCCCGTCGTGTACGTGCCGACGAGCGCGGCCGACGACCCGAGCCTGCGGGAGGTGCAGATGCACACCCTCGAGGACGGCCGGACGGCCCTCTTCGTGTACTCCGCGATCGACCGGCTGCACGACCTCTACCGCCCCGACGTGCCGTGGCTGCTGTGCGACGTCGCCACCTTGCAGCGCGTGCACGACGAGACCCCGTACGACCTCCTGTTCCTCGACCTCGACCCCGGCCTGCGCGACGGTGAGGAGGCCCGACGATGAGCATCGACGTCGACCTGGCGGTGCTCGGCACCATCGCCACCGACCTGGCCGACGCGGGGACCACCCTGAGCGGCATCGACACCGCCGGGTCGTCGGGCGTCGACGCCGGACCGATGACCGCGGTCATCGCCTCGATGGTGGCGCAGGTGATCGACAGCGCCGCGAACGTCGCCGACGGGCTGAGCGGCACGGGCACCCTCGTCGGCCTCAGCCGCGAGTACTACCAGCGGGCGGACGCCGATGCCGAGGTGTCCCTGGAGGACATCCGGTCCACCATGCAGGAGGAGGGCGGACGGTGAGCATCGACACCGAGATCGAGGGTTCGCCGAGCAGCGTCAAGGGTGTCGCGACCTGGCTCCGCCAGACGCTCGCGACGGCTCTCGACGCCGCCGCCGACGCCGCGAGCACGGCGCGGTCGTCGGCGCTCGGCTCCTGGAACGGGGAGGCCGGGGACGAGTTCCTCGACGTCGCGCGCCGGCTCCGCACGGGTGGGGACGACCTGGCCGGGGCGGCACGGGACATGGCGGGCGACCTCGACGAGTTCGCGACGTCGCTGACGACGTGCCAGAGCGACATGGCCGACGTCCGCAGCACTGCACGGGAGGCGGGGCTGACCGTCGCCGGGTTCGTCGTGCAGCACCCCGGCGACGGTCCCGCACGACCTCCCGAGCACTTCGAGGGCACGGAGGCCGAGGTGGCCGCGCACGACCAGCGGGTCGCCGAGTACAACGCGCACCAGGACAAGCTCACCGCCTACGCGGCCGCGCAGACCGAGGCCTCGCGGGTCGACCGGGTCTACGAGACCGCCTGCCGGTCCCTGCAGGACCAGTACACCCCCGGTCAGCACGCCAGCTGGCTGCTGAGCCTCGCCGAGGCGGTCGGCGAGGGTGCGGCCGCTGGTGTCGCCAGCCAGCGGGCCAACGCGCTGCGCACCCAGGCGCAGGGTCTGCTCGACGAGGCGTCCCGCGCCATCGCCGACCTCCAGGCCAACCCCGACCGGTACGTCCAGCGTCGCTGGTTCTTCTTCGAGCGGGTCGACACCGCGCGGCTCGAGGCCGACCGCCTGGCGATCGCCGGCAAGCTGGACGAGGCGCAGGACCTGCTCGCCCGGGCCAACGCCGCCGGCGAGTCGCGGCTGCCGGCCAACCTCGGCCGGGTCGGCAAGGCGCTCGGCGTGATCGGGCTCGGGCTCGGCGTCTACAACGACTACGCCGAGGGCGAGACGGCTCCCCAGATCGCGACGTCGCAGGGCGTGTCCTTCCTCGCCGGCATGGGCACGGGAGCCGCAGCCGGAGCGGCGATCGGCTCGGTCGTGCCGGTCGCGGGCACGGCCGTCGGCGCGGTCGCGGGGACGATCATCGGTGCCGGCGTGGCGATCTTCTCCGACGGCATGATCGACTCCTTCTTCGAGAACGGCCCCGACGTCGGCGAGGCGTTGTCCGAGGGTGTCGAGGCACTCGGCGACACCGCCTCGGCGATCGGCGACGGCATCGGCGGCGCCGTCAGTGCCGTGGGCGGCTGGTTCGATTGACCGGGGTCGGTCCGCGCGCCGCGACGGTGGCGTGGGACTTCGAGGCGATCGGGACGGCGTGGGAGATCGACACCGCGCAGCCGCTCGCGCCGGAGGTCGAGGCGGCCGTGCTCGCGCAGTTCGAGCGTTTCGACCGCACCTGGTCGCGCTTCCTCGCCGACTCCACCGTCGCCGCCATGGCGCGTGAGCCGGGCACCTGGCAGCTCGAGGGGGCCGACGCCCTGATCACGCTCTACGACGACCTGCACACCGCCACCGACGGAGCGGTGACGCCGCTCGTCGGCCGGTCGCTGGAGGACCTCGGGTACGACGCGGGGTACTCGCTGCAGCCGTCCGGTCGTCCTCAGGTGCCCGAGGACTGGTCGCGCGTCCGTCGTGACGGGACGCTCGTGGTCGGCGGCGGACAGGTCACCACGACCCGCCCGCTGCTGCTCGACGTCGGGGCTGCGGGGAAGGGTCTGCTGGTGGACCTCGTCGTCGACGTGCTCGCCGACCACGGTGTCGAGGAGGCGACGGTGGACGGCAGCGGCGACCTGCGACACGTCGGCGGCCCCCCGATCCGCGTCGCCCTCGAGCACCCGGGCGACGCGTCTCGCGCCGTCGGCGTCGTCGAGGTCGCCGACGGTCAGGCGCTCTGCGCGTCGGCCGTCAACCGACGGATGTGGGGCGACGGACTGCACCACGTCGTCGACGGCCGCACCGGCCGGCCGACCCGCGACGTCGTCGCCAGCTGGGCCCTCGTGGACGGGTCGTGCATGGTCGCCGACGGCCTGGCCACCGCGCACTTCTTCGCCGACCCGCAGACGCTGCTCGACCTCCACCCGCACCACTTCGTCCGGATCCACGCCGACGGCCGCGTGCTGCGGTCGCCCGACCTCCCTGGGGAGCTGTTCACATGAGCACGAGTCGCACGAGCACCGGACCGAGGCCCTCGGTCGACGCGATCCTCGGTCGGGTGAGCATGTACCGCCTCACGACGATCGTGCTGTCGGCGATCGTGGCGGTCTACCTGCTCTTCACGTCCACGGGCGTCATCGACGGGCTCTCGACGCTCGGCAACCTCGCCGCCCTGGCGGTGCTGCTGGTGGTGTCGGTCGCCGCGAACCGGTTGCTCGGTCTCGTGTGGCGTCGCGTCCCGCACGACGAGTCGGCCGTGATCACCGCGCTGCTGCTGTTCTTCCTGTTCGTGCCGCTGCCCGAGGCCGCCGCCGGGTCGGGCTCGGGCGTCGGGGTCGCCAACCTACTCTGGCTCGCGGCGGCCGCCGTGCTCGCCAACGCGTCGAAGTACGTGCTCGCGTGGCGAGGTCGGCACGTGCTCAACCCGGCGGCCGCCGGAGCGCTGCTCGTCGTGGTCGCCCAGTGGGCGGTCGGGCGGGAGTCGTCAATCAACGCGCTCTGGCAGACGGCGGCCACCCAGGCGCTGCTGCCGTTCGTCGCGGTCGGCGCGCTCCTCGTGCTGTGGCGGACCCGACGCCTCGACGTGGGGCTCGTGTTCGTCGTCGTCGCCGCCACCCTCGTGCTGGTCGGCCTGACGGTCGGCTTCGGCACGCCGCTGTCGCAGGCCTGGCAGACCGCGCTGTACTCCTACCCGATCGTCTTCATGGCCGGCTTCATGGTCACCGAGCCGCTCACGCTGCCGCCCCGCCGCGGGCAGCAGTGGCTCGTGGCCGCGGTCATGGCGGTGCTGCTCGGCTTCCCGACCTTCGCCGACGTGCTCGGCCTGCAGGCGCCGACGTTCGGCCCGCTGACCATGACCCCCGAGCTGGCGATCGTCGTCGGCAACCTGGTCGCGTTCGCGCTCTCCCGACGGACGGGGGTGGTGCTCCGGACGACCGGGACGCGTCGGCTCGCGGGAGACACGTGGGAGGTCACCTTCCGGCCGACCCGTCCGGTGCGGTTCGTCCCGGGCCAGTACCTGGAGCTGCACCTGCCGCACCGCGGTGTGGACGGACGCGGCGTGCGGCGGGTGTTCAGCATCAGCTCGCCCCCGCAGGCCGGCGACCTGAGCGTCGCCCTGCGCGTGCCGGAGCCGGCGTCGTCGTTCAAGCAGGCGCTCGTCGGGCTGCGCGAGGGCGAGCGGGTGCACGCGACCGGCGTCCACGGCGACTTCGTCTGGCCCCGCGGCGGTCGACCGCTGCTGCTCGTGGCGGGCGGGATCGGGGTGACGCCGTTCCTCAGCCAGCTCCGCGCGGGCGAGGCGCGCGACGTCGTGCTCGTCTACGGCCTGCCCGACGGCGACGTCGTGCCCTACCGCGACGAGCTGGTCGCGAGCGGCGTGCGGGTCGTGCTGGTCTCGCCCGAGCCTCCCGCCGACCTGCCGGCCGACTGGGCGCACGTGGCGGCACCGTTCGTCTCGGGCGAGGTGGTGGCCGAGGCGGTGCCCGACGCCGCGGAGCGCGTCGCCTACGTGTCCGGCCCGCCGGCGATGGTCTCGGCCGTCCGCGGCGACCTGCGTCGTCGGTGCGCCCGGGTCCGGACCGACTACTTCTCCGGCTACTGACGCACCCCCTCCCAGCCGGTGCCCGTGTGCGTGGGGCCCCACGCAAACGTGCATGTCGGGCGCATGTTTGCGGTGGGGCGAGCTGGTTTGCGTGGGGCCCCACCCAAACCGGCTGGCTCTCGACGCGGATCTCGCGGCCCAGAGTTGAGTGGAATGGACTCAAGTCTCATGATGTTGTTCTGGGTGTACGGCGAACCACGCCGGCGGAAGGACGCATCAGGAGCAGCCCATGGACCTCTCGAACCTCACCACCCGTAGCCAGCAGGCGCTGGCCGCCGCGATGCAGCAGGCGGCTGCGGCCGGCAACCCGGCCATCGAGCCCGCCCACGTGCTCACGGCCCTCCTCGCCCAGGACGGCGGCACTGCCGTGCCGCTCCTGCAGGCCACGGGCGTCGACGCCGGCGTCGTGAGGTCGGAGCTCAAGACCGTCGTCGACGCGCTGCCGTCGGCGGCGGGCAGCAGCGTCCAGAACCCTGGTCTGTCCCGCAGCACCCACGAGGTGCTGCAGCGCGCGGCCGACCTGGCCGGCGAGCTCGGTGACGAGTTCATCTCGACCGAGCACCTCGTGGTCGGGGTCGCCACGGTCGACTCACCGGCCAAGGACGTGCTCGCCGGTCACGGCGCCACGCCCGACGCGCTACGAGCCGCCTTCCAGACGGTCCGGGGCGGGGCACGCGTCACCAGCGCCGACGCCGAGGACACCTACCAGGCGCTCGAGAAGTACGGCGTCGACCTGACCGCGGTCGCCCGCGAGGGCAAGCTCGACCCGGTCATCGGTCGTGACGCCGAGATCCGCCGCGTCGTGCAGGTGCTGAGTCGCCGCACCAAGAACAACCCCGTCCTCATCGGCGAGCCAGGCGTCGGCAAGACCGCCGTCGTGGAGGGGCTGGCGCAGCGCATCGTCGACGGCGACGTGCCCGAGTCGCTGCGCGGACGGCGGCTCATCAGCCTCGACCTCGGCGCGATGGTCGCGGGGGCGAAGTACCGAGGCGAGTTCGAGGAGCGGCTGAAGGCCGTGCTCGAGGAGATCAAGGCGTCCGACGGCCAGGTCATCACCTTCATCGACGAGCTGCACACGGTCGTCGGTGCGGGCGCCACGGGCGACTCCGCCATGGACGCCGGCAACATGCTCAAGCCGATGCTGGCGCGCGGCGAGCTGCGCATGATCGGTGCGACGACGCTCGACGAGTACCGCGAGAACATCGAGAAGGACCCCGCGCTGGAGCGCCGGTTCCAGCAGGTGCTGGTCGGCGAGCCGTCGGTCGAGGACACCATCGCGATCCTGCGCGGCCTGAAGGAGCGTTACGAGGCGCACCACAAGGTCGCCATCGCCGACGCCGCGCTCGTCGCGGCAGCCACCCTCTCCGACCGCTACATCCCCGGACGCCAGCTGCCCGACAAGGCCATCGACCTCGTCGACGAGGCAGGCTCGCGGCTGCGCATGGAGATCGACTCCAGTCCTGTGGAGATCGACGAGCTCCGGCGCGCCGTCGACCGGCTCCGCATGGAGGAGCTGCACCTGCAGAACGAGACCGACGACGCCAGTCGTGAGCGGCTCGAGAAGCTGCGCAGCGAGCTCGCCGACCGCCAGGAGACCCTGCGTGCGCTGGAGCAGCGGTGGGAGAGCGAGAAGCAGAGCCTCAACGCGGTCGGTGAGATCAAGGAGCGCATCGACGAGGTGCGCATCGCCGCCGAGCGCGCCCAGCGCGAGGGCGACCTCGAGACCGCTGCGCGTCTGCTCTACAGCGAGATCCCGACGATGGAGGCGCAGCTGGCCGCCGCGCAGGCCGCGGAGTCGGCGCGCGAGGCCGGGGACGGCACGGACCGGCTGGTCAACGAGGAGGTGACCGCCGACGAGATCGCGGAGGTCGTCGCGTCGTGGACCGGCATCCCCACGGGTCGTCTGCTCGAGGGCGAAACGGGCAAGCTCCTGCGGATGGAGGAGGAGCTCGGCAAGCGTCTGGTCGGCCAGCGCGAGGCCGTGACGGCCGTGTCCGACGCGGTGCGTCGCAGCCGCGCCGGCATCGCCGACCCGGACCGCCCGACCGGGTCGTTCCTGTTCCTCGGTCCGACCGGTGTGGGCAAGACGGAGCTGGCGAAGACGCTGGCGGAGTTCCTCTTCGACGACGAGCGCGCGATGGTGCGCATCGACATGAGCGAGTACGCCGAGAAGCACGCGGTGTCGCGACTCGTCGGTGCCCCTCCGGGCTACGTCGGGTACGACGAGGGCGGCCAGCTGACCGAGGCCGTGCGACGGCGCCCGTACTCCGTCGTGCTGCTCGACGAGGTCGAGAAGGCGCACCCGGAGGTGTTCGACATCCTCCTGCAGGTGCTCGACGACGGCCGGCTGACCGACGGCCAGGGCCGCACGGTCGACTTCCGCAACGTCATCCTCATCCTCACCAGCAACCTGGGCTCGGCCTTCCTCGCGGACCCGTCGCTGGACGAGCAGACGAAGAAGGACGCGGTCATGGACGTCGTGAAGGCGTCGTTCAAGCCGGAGTTCCTGAACCGGCTCGACGAGATCGTGACGTTCGAGCCGCTCGGCACCGCCGAGCTGACGCACATCGTCGACCTGCAGCTCGCCTCGCTGGGGCGCCGGCTCGCGGCTCGACGGATCACGCTCGAGGTGACCGACGCGGCGAAGGAGTGGCTGGCGCTCACGGGCTGGGACCCCGCCTACGGGGCCCGACCCCTGCGGCGCCTGGTGCAGCAGGCGATCGGCGACCGCCTCGCGAAGGCGCTGCTGGCGGGCGAGGTGCGCGACGGCGACACGGTGCGGGTCGACCGCGAGGTGGGCCCGGACGGCGTCCCGGCCGACGCCCTGACCGTGACCGCCGTCTGACGCACGGATCTCTCTGCGTTCTGGCGGTTCTGGGGACGGATCTCTCTGCGTTCGCGAAGTCATAGCGACGACAACGCAGAGAGATCCGTCGTCCTCGTGGTCCGGTCCACACCGCCTCGCCTAGCGCGGGCTCGGTCGTCCACAGCGAACGGCTGAGCCCTGGGGCGGCGCGCGCGGGTCTTCCACGCTGGACGGATGACGCGACGTGACGGTTCGGTGCTCAGGGTGACGGAGGCGAACGCCGCCGTCGGCGCGGGGGCGGTGCGGCACCGGGTCGCCGCCGGGCAGTGGCAGCGCCCCTGTCGAGGTGTCGTCGTGATGCACAACGGGCCGCTGAGCCCGGGGGAGCAGGAGGAGGTCGCGCTCGCCTCGAGCGTCCCCCGTGCCGTGCTCGGCGGCCCGTCGGCCCTGCGCCACGACGGCCTCGACCTGTTGGACCGCCGGGTCCACGTCGTGCTGCCGCTGGGCGCTCGCCGCCCCTCCTGGCCCGACGCGCGCGTCCACTGGTCGGGCGAGCTCGACGAACGGGACGTGCACCCTGGTCGTCTGCCGCGGCGGACGCGGCCCGCGCGGTCGGTGCTCGACTCCGCGTCGTGGAGCTCCGAGGAGCGATTCGCCCGGTGGGTGGTGATCGCGGCGATCCAGGGCGGGATCACCACCACCCGCCACCTCAGGGAGGCGCTGACGCGGCGGGGACCATGTCGGCACCGGGCTGTGGTCCTCGCGTCGGTGCTCGATGCCGGAGGCGGGATCCAGTCACTCCCCGAGCGCGACTTCGCTGCGATCTGGCGTGCTGCAGGACTGCCCCGGCCGACCCGGCAACGACCCGTCCGCGGTGGCGGTGGGAGGTACTTCCTCGACGTCTGGAGCGACGCTCTCGGGTTCGGCGTGGAGGTGCACGGCATCCCTCACCTCGCGGTGGAGCGGTGGGACCGCGACCTCGAGCGATCGAACGAGATCGTGATCTGCGGCGATGTGCAGCTGGCGTTCTCCTCGTTCGCGGTCAGGCGCCGTCCGCGCGACGTCGGCGAGCAGCTGCTGCGCATGGCGAGGGCGCGCGGCTGGACCGGCCTTCCCGACTGGCGACTGCTCCCGGTGCCGCGCGGTGGTCGGTTCCCCTGCTGAGGATCCGGATGTCTCTGTGTTCTCGTCGCCAGGGCTACGCGACCGCAGATAGATCCGTCCCGGCACGACCAGAACGCAGAGAGATCCGTGGTCGGTTCGTGCGCCGGGGGCCGACAGCCGCGGCCTCGTTAGGGTGGTGGGCATGGCAGACCGCCCCCCGAGGCCACCGGCGCTCACCCTGACCTGCATCTTCGTCGGGGTCGGGTGCGGGCTGCTGCTCGTGAACCTCGTGTCGGCGCTCTCCTCGTGGGGCTCGATCGAGCTGCAGGACGCCGTCCGCGACGCGCTCGCGCAGGAGCCGGTCAAGGAGCTGGGCCTCGGCATGGACCAGGCGCTCGACTACCTGCGCTACGCCGTCTACGTCGGCATCGTGCTCACCGCCTCCGGGGCCGTGTTCGCGGTCTACGCGGCCCGCGGGCACCGGACGTCGCGGGTCATGCTGACGATCCTCTGCGGCATCGCCTTCGTGGTGCTCGCCACGCTGGGCCTGCCCGGGCTGCTCCCGGCCGCGTTCGCGGGACTGTGCGGCTGGTCGCTGTGGACCCCTGAGGCGCGACGCTGGTTCGACCAGGTCGACGGTCGGCCCGCGGCCGACGTCCCGGCGCCGCCCCCGGCGGGCACCGACCCGTTCGCGTCCCGCTCGGCCGCCCCCGGCGGTCGCCCGCTGGACCAGGCGTCGGGCGAGACCGTCATGACCACCACCCCCACCCACCCCTCGGCGCAGCCAGCGCCGGTCGTCCCCGCCGCCCGGCCGCGGTCGGTCACGGTGGCCGTCGTGACCACGTTCGTGTCGTGCGGCGTCGTGGCGCTGCTCGGCCTGCTGCTCCTGCTCGTCACGACGGTCGGGGCCGACGCCTACCGCACGGCGCTCACCGAGCCCGGCCTCGCCCGGGACCTGGTCCGCTCGTCCGGCATCAGCGCCGACGAGATGATCGAGCTGCTGCGGGTGTCCGCGATCGTCTGGCTCGTCGCGTGCCTCGCCGGCGTCGTCGCGGCCCTCGCCGTCGTCCGTCGGGCGCCTGCCGGCGGGACCGCGCTGGTCGTCGTCGCGGCCGTCACCATCGCCCTCTCCGTCTTCTTCCTCCCGCTGGGCGTCGTCACCGGCGCGGCGGCGGTCGTCGTCATCGTCCAGCTGCGTCGGCCCGAGTCGCGCGCCTGGCTCTCGAGGGAGTGACCCAGGTCACCGACCCCCTCGCCGAGAGGCGGCCGAACGTCCGCCGCGAGTAGGGTTGGAGGCATGAGCAACAGCGTCGTTCCCGGCTCCAAGCGCCCCCACGTCGTCGTGGTCGGAGGTGGCTTCGGAGGGCTCTCCCTCGTCCGCAAGCTCAAGCGTGCCGACGTCGATATCACGCTCATCGACCGGCACACCTACAACACGTTCCAGCCCCTGCTCTACCAGGTCGCGACGGCCTCGCTGAACCCCGGCGACATCACCTGGTTCCTGCGTGCGGTGCGCGCCGGCCAGAAGAACGTGCGCTTCCTCAAGGGCATCGTCACGAGCATCGACCACCAGTCGAAGGTGCTCAGCCTGCACGGCGAGGTGTCCGTCTCCTACGACTACCTCGTGCTCGCGAACGGCGTCACGACCAACTTCTTCGGCACCCCCGGCGCGGAGGAGTACTCGCTGCCCCTCTACAAGCGCTCGCAGGCGCTGCAGGTGCGCGACCGGCTGTTCGCGAACCTCGAGGAGTTCGCGATCAACGGCCAGGACGAGGACCTGCGCATCATCGTGGTCGGCGGTGGCGCGACCGGCGTCGAGACGGCCGGCGCGTTCGCCGAGTTCCGCAACAACGACATGCCGACGACCTACCCCGAGCTCGACCGCGCCCGCATCCACGTGACGCTGCTGGAGATGGCGCCGCACGTGCTCGGCCCGTTCGACGAGAAGCTGCGCGAGTACGCCAAGCGCTCGCTGCTCAAGCGCGACGTCGACCTGCGGCTGAACACGGCCGTCAAGGAGGTCCGCGAGGACGGCGTGCTGGTCGAGGCCGAGGGTCGCACCGAGTTCCTCAAGGCCGGCATCGTCGTCTGGGCGACGGGCGTCACCGCGCACCCGACCGTCCTCGACTGGGACGTCCCGCAGGGCCGCGGTGGCCGCATCGAGGTCGACGAGCACCTGCGCGTGAAGGACCGCCCCGACGTCTTCGCGATCGGCGACATCGCGATCGGTCCCGACCCGCTCCCGCAGCTGGCCCAGCCCGCCATCCAGGGCGGCAAGCACGTCGCCAAGCTGATCAAGGCCACCACGAAGGGCAAGGCCGACCGGGTCAAGCCGTTCAAGTACTCCGACAAGGGCACGATGGCCACCATCGGCAAGTCGTCGGCGGTCGCGGAGATCACCCACGCGCCGAAGCTCACCGGCTTCCCCGCCTGGATCATCTGGGTGGCGCTGCACATCGCGACGCTGCTGGGCAACCGCAACCGGTTCGCCACGCTCATCAACCTGTCGAGCAAGTACCTCTTCTCGGGCAGTCACAACGCGATCGTGGGCGAGACCCCGTACGTCGTGTCCAAGCACAAGCTCGAGATCACGCCGCTGGAGAAGCAGAAGGCCGAGCGCCGCGTCCTCGAGCGCAAGGCCGCCGCGCACGAGCACGAGCACCAGGCCTGACGTCCGTCGGCCGGCTCACAGGTCGGCCAGCACCTCGTGGGCCTCGACGAGCGACGGCCCGTACCAGGTGAGCAGCCGCCCTGACACGAGTCGGGTCGGCGCGGTCGTGAACGCCTCGGGCCCGTCGTCGGGACCGAACATGTAGGGCTCGTCGGGCAGCAGGACGAGGTCGATGTCGGAGGTGTCGAGGTCCCTCACCTCCACGTGCGGGTAGCGCTCGTGTGGGTCGGCCGCTGGGCCGGTCGTCACCTCCCACCCGAGTCGGCGCAGCAGGTCGGCCGTGAAGGTGCGTGGCCCGACGACCATCCACGGGTCGCGCCAGATCGGCACGGCCACCCGCCCTCGGGGCGTGGGTGCCGGTGCCGACCAGAGCTCCCGGGCGTCCGCGAGCCACGCGGGCTCGCCCCAGCCGAGCGCCTCGGTGAACAGCCGATCGAGGGAGGCGAACGCGTCGTCGACGGTCTCGATCCGCGTCACCCACACGGCGACGCCCGCGTCGCGCAGCCGCTGCACGTCGAGCTCGCGGTTCTCCTCCTGGTTCGTGACCACGAGGTCGGGTCGGGCCGCCTCGACGGCGGCGCGGTCGGGGTTCTTGGTGCCGCGCACGCGCAGGACGTCGAGGTCGTGCGGGTGCGTGCACCAGTCGGTCGCCCCCACGACGGCGGCCGGTCGTGCGGCGGCCAGTCCCTCGGTGATCGAGGGGACCAGGCTGACCACGCGTCGCGCCTCGGTGGGCACGGCGACGTCGTGGCCGAGGTCGTCGAGGGTCACGCCTCGTCCGACCGCGCCTCCCGGCGGGCCTGCGCCCGTTGGCGCGCCTCCGCCATCGCGCTGCGCCGCTCCGCGCCGTCACGGCCCGACGCGGCCGCGATCCCGAGGCCGGCCACGACCAGCACGACCACGACGGCCACCATGATGAAACCCCACGCCAGCACGGGCACTCCTCTCGTCTGGTTCCTTCGTACCCGACGGGCGCGACCGGCGCCTCCCGAGCGGGTCAGCGTCGGACACCCAGCCCTCCGCTGAGCGGCAGCTCCCACGCGGGTCTGTCTCCCTCGATCGCTGCGTCGAGCACGGCGGCGACGTCGTCGGGGAACGGCACGGGCCGACGCGTGGCGAAGTCGACGTGCACGGTGACCGCCTCCATCACGCACGACAGCTCGCGCCGGGTGTGGTTGGTCAGCAGCGCGGCGACGTGCAGCACCTTGTCGCTGCGGTTGACGACCACGACGCCGCCCCCGATGTTGTCGCCCTCGACCGACTCCCCGAGGTAGCGCAGGTGCTGCTCGGCGGTGAACGTCGTCAGCCCCCGCTCGGTGATGTAGGTGTCGGACATGCCCAGGTCGCGCTGGTGGCGGGCCCAGATCGCGGAGCCGCCGAACGTGAAGTAGTGCGCGATGTTCATGTGCCGGTTCTCGTCGAGGTGCTCCGGGCCGACCACGTGCTCGTGGACGGTGGTCAGGCTCGCGACCTGGTCGTACGAGGGGATCGTCGTCACGGCCCGACGCTACCTGGCACACGTCGAGCCCCGGACGCACCGCACCCCACGGCCGCGGGGACCGTGGGGTGCGAGAGCGGGACCGGTCGGCGCCGGTCAGCGACCGAGACCGGCCTTGTCGACCTTGCGGTGGAAGTGCATCCCGGCGAGACCGCCGAGCGCAGCGCCCACGAGGGCCGTCGCGACCACGCCGACCAGCGCGACGACGCCCTGCAGGCTGAGGTCGGAGAGGCTGTCCGGGATGCGCGGGAACGCGTTGAGGTCGTCGAACACGTTGTACTGCGAGCCGGCGACGGCGCCGAGGATCGCGACGACGACGGCGGCGACGACGGCCCAGCCGAAGACCGCCAGGCCCTGGCGGATGCCGTCGAAGCGGGCCATGCGACCGGCGACGTACCCGCCGCTGTAGTACGACACGAGCACGACGACGAGGAGCAGGATGACGCCCGCCCAGCCGATCTCGTCGGCGGAGATGCCCTGGTTCTGGGCGGCATCCGTGATGTCGGAGGTGTCGGACACGAGGCCGACGCCGGCGCCGGCCGCGGCGACGAGCGCCGTGAGCAGTACGGTCATGCCCGTGGCGGTGATCCATCCGAAGAAGGCACAGACGATCTTGACGCCGCCGAACCGCTCCTTCTCACGGTCGACGACCTCGCGACGGTCGAGCGTCGGCTCGGTGCGGTCGGCGACCGGGTCGCGGTGGGCGGGGGCTTCGTCGCGGTGGGCCGGGGTGGCCTCGGGGCGGGGGTCGTGGGTCGTCATGGCGGGGCTCCTGTCGCTGAGCTCGATCGATCGGCGATCGGGCCTTGACTTTCACGGTAGGACGTGATCGTGATACCGGCGACTCGAACGAGTCGTCGGCGCCGCCACCGGCCCCCGGTCAGACGTTGCGCCGGTACTGACCGCCGACCTCGAAGAACGCCTCGGTCACCTGCTGCAGGGTGCACACGCGTGCGGCGTCCATGAGGACCGCGAACACGTTCTCGCCCGATGTCGCCGCGTGCTTGAGCCGCGCGATCGCCTCCTCGGCACTCGACCGGTGCGCCTGCTGGAAGGCGTGCACCCGGTCGAGCTGCGACTGCTTCTCCGACTCCGTGGCCCGCGCCAGCTCGACCACGGGCTCCTCGGCCTCGACGTCGGGCCGGCGGAAGGTGTTGACGCCGATGATCGGCAGCGAGCCGTCGTGCTTGCGGTGCTCGTACAGCATCGACTCGTCCTGGATCCGGCCCCGCTGGTAGCCGGTCTCCATCGCGCCCAGCACGCCGCCGCGCTCGTTGATCGCGTCGAACTCGGCCAGCACCGCGGCCTCGACGAGGTCGGTCAGCTCGTCGATGACGAACGAGCCCTGGAGCGGGTTCTCGTTCATCGCCAGGCCCCACTCGCGGTTGATGATCAGCTGGATGGCCAGGGCGCGCCGGACCGACTCGGTCGTCGGCGTCGTGACGGCCTCGTCGTAGGCGTTGGTGTGCAGGCTGTTCGCGTTGTCGTAGATCGCGATGAGCGCCTGCAGGGTCGTGCGGATGTCGTTGAAGTCCATCTCCTGCGCGTGGAGGGAGCGACCCGACGTCTGCACGTGGTACTTCAGCTTCTGGCTGCGCTCGTTCGCGCCGTACTTCTCCTTCATCGCCACCGCCCAGATCCGGCGGGCGACGCGGCCGAGCACCGAGTACTCCGGGTCCATGCCGTTGGAGAAGAAGAACGACAGGTTGGGGGCGAAGTCGTCGACGTCCATCCCGCGCGCGAGGTAGGACTCCACGTAGGTGAAGCCGTTGGCGAGGGTGAAGGCGAGCTGGCTGATGGGGTTCGCCCCGGCCTCGGCGATGTGGTAGCCGGAGATCGAGACGGAGTAGAAGTTCCGCACGCCCTCGTCGATGAAGTACTGCTGGATGTCGCCCATCATGCGCAGGCTGAACTCGGTGGAGAACAGGCACGTGTTCTGGCCCTGGTCCTCCTTGAGGATGTCGGCCTGCACGGTGCCGCGCACGTTCCTCAGGGCGTGGGAGCGGAGCTCGGCGTGCTCGGTCTCGTTCGGCTCGCGGCCCTCGCGCTCGCGGAACGCGTCGACCTGCTGGTCGATGACGGTGTTGAGGAAGAACGCGAGCACCGTCGGCGCGGGCCCGTTGATCGTCATCGAGACCGACGTCGAGGGCGAGACCAGGTCGAAGCCGTCGTACAGCGCCTTCATGTCGTCCAGCGTCGCGACGGAGACGCCTGACGTGCCGACCTTGCCGTACACGTCCGGACGCGGGTCAGGGTCGCGTCCGTAGAGGGTCACGGAGTCGAAGGCGGTGGAGAGGCGGGTGGCGTCGCCGTCGTCGCTGAGCAGCTTGAACCGGCGGTTGGTGCGGAACGGGTCGCCCTCGCCGGCGAACATGCGGGCCGGGTCCTCACCGTCCCGCTTGAACGGGAAGACGCCCGCCGTGTACGGGAAGAAGCCGGGCAGGTTCTCCCGACGCCAGAAGCGCACCAGGTCGCCGTGGCCGGTGAACCGGGGGAGGGAGACGCGCGGGATCTTGCTGCCCGAGAGCGACTCGCGGGTCAGCCGGGTGACGATCTCCCGGTCGCGGACCTTCACGACCTGCTCGTCGCCGGAGTAGGACTCGACGACGGCCGGCCAGCCGGCGATCTGGTCTGCGACCTCGTGGGGGATCTGCTTGCGGGCGGAGTCGAGGAGCGTCTCCACGGCGACGGCGTCGAGGCCGGCGTCGGCGAGCTCGGCGGCCGTGGTCTCGAGCCGCTGGGCGCGGTCGGCGGCGTCGGCCAGGCGTTCGGTCTCCACGTGGTACCCGCGGACCGTCTCGGTGATCTCGGAGAGGTAGCGGGCGCGGTCGGCGGGGACCACGGCCTGGATGCCCGTGGAGCACCGCACGGCCACCGGTGCCAGGGTGCCCTCGGCGACCGGCAGGCCGTGCTCGGCGAGGTGGTCGCGCAGGTGCTGGTAGAGCGCCGTGACACCGTCGTCGTTGAACGTGGCGGCCGACGTGCCGAAGATCGGCATGTCCTCGGGCTTCTTGCCGAACGCCTCGCGGTTGCGCACCAGCTGGCGGCCGACGTCGCGGTAGGCGTCCTTCGCGCCGCGTCGCTCGAACTTGTTGATCGCGACGACGTCGGCGAAGTCGAGCATGTCGATCTTCTCCAGCTGCGACGCGGCGCCGAACTCCGGCGTCATGACGTACATCGCGGTGTCGACGTGCGGGACGATCGCGGCGTCGCCCTGCCCGATGCCGGGAGTCTCCACGACCACGAGGTCGAACCCGGCGGCCTTGAGCACGGCGACGACGTCGTCGAGGCAGTCGGGCAGCTCGTGGGAGCCGCGGGTGGCGAGGGAGCGGAAGTAGACGCGTTCCCCGTCGAGGGAGTTCATGCGGATGCGGTCGCCGAGGAGTGCACCGCCGCCGCGGCGACGAGTGGGGTCGACCGCGACGACGGCGAGGCGCAGCTTGTCCTGCTGGTCGACGCGGAACCGACGCACGAGCTCGTCGGTGAGCGAGGACTTGCCCGAGCCACCGGTGCCGGTGATGCCGAGCACCGGGGAGGGGTGGCCGGCGGCGGCCTCGCGGACGCGCTCGAGGTCGGCTCCGGTGAGCCGGCCCGCCTCGGCGAAGGTGAGGGCGCGGGCCACGGCGGAGCGCTCACCCGCAAGCACGGCCTCGACGTCGAGAGGACCGGCGGAGGTGAGGTCGACGTCGCAGGCCTCGACGACGGAGCTGATCATGCCCGCGAGGCCCATGCGCTGGCCGTCCTCGGGGGAGAAGATCGTGACGCCCGACGCGCGCAGCCGGGCGATCTCCTCGGGGACGATGACGCCGCCCCCGCCGCCGACGACCTGCACGTGACCGGCGCCCTGCTCGCGCAGGGACTCGACGAGGTACTCGAAGTACTCGACGTGCCCGCCCTGGTAGGACGAGACGGCCACGCCCTGGACGTCCTCCTCGATCGCGGCGTCGACGACCTCCTTGACCGAGCGGTTGTGGCCGAGGTGGATGACCTCCGCGCCCTGGCTCTGGAAGATCCTCCGCATGATGTTGATCGACGCGTCGTGCCCGTCGAAGAGCGCCGACGCGGTGACGAGTCGGACGGGGTGCGTGGGCACGTGCAGCGCAGTCATGCGAACTCCTAGGAAGTCAGATGCTCGGACATCCTACTAAATGGTGATGAGGGCCGCCAGGTCTCCGTCAGGCTCCCGCCGGAGTCCTTCTGTTCAGCGAGGCAGTTGACGGCGTCGTGCAGCACCTCCGCGCCGTCGCTCCCCAGCGCCACGTGTGACGACCGAGCCTCGCCGATCGCCTCGCCGCGGCCACGCCCGTCCGCTCCGCTCTCACGGAGTCGCTCGGTCCAGACACTGAGGCTCGTCACGGTCACCCTGCCGTCGTACGCGTGCCCCGAGTCTGGCTGAGGCGGAGCGGTGGAGGCAACCCTCGTCGACGCCGTCCGCACGGGCGGCGGCCCCCTATGATCGGGCCATGGCGACCGAACCCCGACTCGCGTTCGACCCGCTCGAGCGGGCAGGCGAGCTGTGGGAGGAGCGCATCGGTGACGCGACGGCCATGCGGCTCGCGACGTCGATCATGCGGGTGCACCAGCTCGTGATCAGCCGTCTCGACGCGGCCCTGAAGCCGCACGGGATCACGTTCGCCCGCTTCGAGGTGCTGCGGCTCATCTCCTTCAGCCGCGCGGGCCGGTTGCCGTTGAGCAAGATCGGTGAGCGGCTGATGGTGCACCCGACGTCGGTCACGAACGCGATCGACCGTCTCGAGGCGCAGGGCCTGGTGGTCCGCGAGCCGGACCCGAAGGACCGTCGCCGGACCTTCGCGTCGCTGACCGCAGAGGGCGAGCGGGTGGTGGAGGACGCCACCGCGGCGCTCATGGACGTGCAGTTCGGCGTCGCCCAGCTCGACCCCGACGATCAGCAGGCGGCGTACGCGCTGCTTCGGGGGCTGCGGCAGGTCGACTTCGGCGCCTGACCCCGCTGGCGCTCCGCGCCCGTGTGGTCGGGAGGATCGACTGGTCCTCCGGCGGAGGGGATCCCGCCTCGGCCGAGCTCTGCCGAGGGTCCGGGCGTCGGTGACGTGGACCCGTGGTGCAGTGCGCTCGACCTCAGGCATCGTGGCGCCACTCGATGACGGGAGCTGCGACCCGTGGGTAGTGCTCGATGACGACGACCTGAGGTTCGGTCTGGCGGTTCCAGGCGCGGGTGAACGCGGTCTGTGCGGGGATGGTGCGGGTGGGGAGGTGCCAGTGGGCGTTGCCGTGCTCGTCGTGGGTGACGGTCAGGGCTCCTCGGGTCTTGAGTCCGTGGTGGGGTGGGCAGCGGTGGTGCAAGTTGCCCGCTTCGGTGGGTCCGCGTTGCTGCCCGGGTGGTTGTCCGGGTGGTGGGTCGGGGTCGTAGGGGATCTGGTGGTCGAGGTCGCATGCGATGGCGGGGCGGGTGCAGCCGGGCACGTCACACGTGCCGTCGATCAGGT
>NZ_JBYTCR010000002.1:54401-310398 GCF_058790455.1 Aeromicrobium sp. EU05-FHT14F07 | reverse complement strand
TCCCGGTCGTACTTCTTCCGCTTCTCTGGCATCTCGATCCTCATTGTCGATGCCTCTACGGTCCGGGGGGAACCTCAGGTGTACGTGCGGGCGGTCAGCTGTGGATGGCGTGGAGCGGTCTCCACTTGTCGGCCAGGAGTACCGAGTCCGGGTCGATGCCCGGTCGATGAGGGCGACTCGCTAGCTCATGGCACTCCTGTCAGACGATGTCTGTCGAGGGTGTCACCTCGGTGGAGTGGGCGTCATGTGCCGTTGCTCAACGCGGAGGATCCCGCGGGGCTCGGCGCACAAGGCCCGGCCCGCCGGCTCCAGCGGTGCCGCCGGAGCCGGGTCGGTCCTCACAGGGACCGGCTGATGATCTCCTTCATGATCTCGGAGGTGCCGGCGTAGATCTGGGAGACGCGCATGTCGGCCCAGATGCGGGCGATGGGGTACTCGTTCATGTACCCGTAGCCGCCGTGCAGCTGGAGGCAGGTGTCGGCGACGCGCTGCGCTCGTTCGGAGCACCACAGCTTCGCCATGGCGGCGGTGGGGATGTCCAGACCCTCGCCGACGTGGAGCTGGATGCACTCGTCCACGAAGGACCGTGCCACGCGAGCTTCTGTAGCGACCTCTGCCATTTTGAACTTGGTGTTCTGGAACCCCCAGATCGGCCGTCCGAAGGCGCTTCGGTCGCGCACGTAGGCCAGTGTCTCGGCCAAGCAGAACTCCATGGCTGCGACGTTCGACACTGCGACCAACAGCCGCTCCTGGGGGAGCTGCTGCATGAGCTGCACGAAGCCCTGGCCTTCGGTGAGGCCCAGCAGGTTGGTGACCGGGACGCGGACGTTGTCGAAGAAGAGCTCCGAGGTGTCCTGCCCCTTCATCCCGATCTTGTCGAGCACCCGACCGCGGGAGAAGCCCTCCGTGCTGGTGGGGACCAGCATCAGCGAGATGCCGGCGGCGCGGTCGTCCGGATCGGTCTTGACCACGGTGAGCACCAGGTCGGCCTGCGAGCCGTTGGTGATGAAGGTCTTGGAGCCGCTGACAAGGTAGTCGTCACCCTCGCGCACCGCCTTAGTCTTGATGTTCTGCAAGTCCGAGCCGGTCCCGGGCTCGGTCATCGCGATCGCGCCGACGACCTCGCCGGAAGCCATCTTGGGAAGCCACTGCTGCTTCTGCTCCTCCGTGCCGTAGGCGAACAGGTAGTGGGCGACGATGCCGTTGTGCAGGGACGCCCCCCAGGAGCTGTCGCCGACCCGTGCCTGCTCCTCGATCAAGATGGCCTCGTGGGCGAAGGTGCCGCCGCCGCCGCCGTACTCCTCGGGGATCGACAGGCAGAGCAGACCGACATCACCAGCGCGGTTCCACAGTTCCCTGTCGACGTGCTTGTCGGCGATAAAGGTCTCGATGTGCGGTTTGATCTCCTTCTCACAGAACGTACGTGCCAGGTCGCGCACGTCGTCGAGGTCTTTGTCCATCCAGGGGGAGCGACGAGTGGGCAAGGGGTGCCTCCGGCAGGTCGGGTACAGGGTGTACCAATCTGACCACACCCGTCGCCCTGGGTACAAGGTGTTCCATGCATGCGGACCCGGGAGTCGTTGGTTTCGTCGACCCCGCATAGGCTGCCTCTTGTGGTCGAGGTCGGGCGATGGGTGGATTCAACGGTGCGGCGCCGGTCGTCGCGCGATGATCAGGTCCGGGCGCGGCGACGACAACAGGTGGCGAGCGCCGCTCTGCAGGTCGTCGACGAGGCAGGAGTGGGTGCCGGCACGGCCCTGATTGCCGAGCGGGCTGGCATCCCGAGGCCGCACGTCTACCGCTACTTCTCCAGCCGTGAGGACCTGGATGACGATGTGGTACGCCTCGCCGCGCAGGACCTCATTGCCTGCGTCCGGCCCCACCTGACTCGGCGCGGCACGCCCTCACAGGTCGTCGAGGGGCTGGTCCACGCCTGCGCCACCTGGGCCGACGTCCACCCTCACCTCTTCCGTTTCCTAGCCGCACGGGGGCAGAGTCGCACCCTTCACCGCGCTCGGATGGGTCGCTCGCGATTGCTGGACGAGATCGCTGCGGCGGCTCGCGGCTATACCAACTCGGCCGAGGAGACCTTTCCCGAGGGCATCTTGGTGGGCGTGATGGGGATGGTCGACGCGACAATCATCTGGTGGCTCGACCAGCGCGACGAAACCCTCGAGGTCATGGTGGGGCGCCTCTCGCGCCACGTCACTCTAGTGCTGCACGATGCCTTGGCCGCCCACGGAATCGACCTCGACCCAGCGGTCGAGCTGGAGCCGTTCATCGGCGGGTGAGTCATCAACGGCCCGCAATCTTGCCCTGCTCAAAGTGCTCAACATCGACGACGACGAATGTCGCGTGTGCGGTGGCGACCGGGTTGCCGTCCGCATCCAACGCCGCGGCTTCCACGTGTAACCGCCGTCCCGAGCGGTCCCGGACGTGGGCAGAGAACTCGTAGTCGGTCCTCAGCAGCACCGGACGGAGGTATTCGACGGTCAGGGACCTCGTCACGGCAAGCTCTCCGACCCGGTAGAGGAGGAAGCCGAAGAGGTCGTCGAACGCTGCAGCGACCAGGCCGCCGTGGGTGATCCCGGGCGCCCCTTCCTGACGGTGGTCGAAGCGGTGCACGGCGCGAACGCCGACCTCGGTGGCGTCGACCTTCAGTGCAAGACCAGCAGGATTCTCCGTCCCGCATCCCGCGCAGGTGGGGGAGTGCGAGGGGAGGCGTCCCTCCGCCGACGGCTCGGGCCGCGACATCGAGCGGATCCACGCCTCCAATGCCGACATGGCGCCCCCCTCGGAGCGTACCTCGTTCGCCGGGGCGGTTTGCTCGCCTGCGCCGGAGGCGCCTCGGATCGGTTCGCGCATGGAAAGCTCCTCAGATTCAAGACCGACGGGCGCGGAGGCACAACGTCGCATCTGTCTCTCTCGCATACAGGATCAAGTCGTCGTCGTGACGAGAGTGGCCTATAGCCGAAAGTCAATGACCCGCCGTTCGCCAACGCACGAGACATGATGGCATATTTGTATTCACGTGAGACGTTGGGGCTACATTTGTCTACACTCGTCGCTATGCGGCTCATCTGGACACCTCACCGTCCTCAAACCGATGCCGAGCGACGTGGCCTTGCCTGGTGGGTGGCCGTGCTGAGCTGCAAGCCGTTCCTGATCGTGCTGCGCCGGCCGGACTGGCGCGGAGTCTCAGGGATCCCGAGGTCGGGTGGGGCAGTGCTGGCCGCCAACCACGTCTCGCACATCGACCCTCTGCTAGTCGCGGAGCTGGTGCTGGCCTCGGGGCGGGTGCCGCGGTTCTTGGCGAAGGACAGCCTCTTCCACGGTCCGATCGTGGGCAGGTGGTTCCGTGCGGCCGGCCACGTCAAGGTCGACCGGGCTGCCGGACGCGCAGGGTACGACGACGCGGTGAAGGCGGCACGCTGTGGTCAGCTCCTTCTGGTGTATCCCGAGGGTTCTATCAGCAAGCGGGAGGACGGTATGCCGATGACGATGAAGTCAGGGGCGGTTCGCATCGCCCTCGAGGCGTCGGTCCCGCTCCTCCCGGTGGCCCAGTGGGGTGCCCAGGAGATCCTGCCCGCATACAGCGGGCGGTTGCGATGGGGTTGGCGACGGCAGGTGAGCGTGTTCGTCGGCGCTCCCGTCCCGCTCGAGGACCTCCGTGACCTGGAGCCCGCACGTGCCGTCGAAGTGGGCCGTCAACGGCTCGAGGACGTCCTCATCACGATGGTGTGCGAGCTGCGTGGAGCCACCGCGGCGGCGCGGTCCATCCGTGCTCAGGCGCCGAAGGCGGGATCCTCAGGGCGCGAGGATCCCGAGCCGCGCACCATCGCGGGGCCGTAGGTGTCCAGCAGTGTTGCCATCAGCTCATCGAACGGTAGGTCCACGAACATCCCCCGCTCGCGGACGTACTCCATGTGGCGGCGGCCGGCGCCGTCGGCTGCGTGGAGCAGGGCGTCCTGCGATCCGTCGAACTCCAACGGAGGTACGCCGAAGCGGCGGCACAGCTCGGAGTTGAAGGCCGGCGAGCCCTTGCGCCACCGGCCGTCGACGTACGCCGCGCTCCACCCGTGGAACACGAACAGGTCCGTGCCCATCAGCTCCAGCAGCGCCTCGCTGTTGAGGTGGTTGCGGACATCGGAGAACCCCAGTACGGCCGGGATCCCCGCAGCGCGCAGGCTCGCCGTGAGCAGCACCGCCTTCGGGACGCACCAGGTGGGGCCACCGTCAAGGATCGCGCTGGCGCGGTAGGTCGGGGGGGCCGCGGTGACGCTGTAGGGGTCGTAGCGGAGTCGGTCGCGGACCTCCGCGAAGAGCAGCCCGACCCGCTCACGCGGATCCTGGACACCTCGCACCACGGACTCGGTGAAGTCGCGCACGTCGTGGTGGTCGCTGTCGATGAACCCGGTCGGGGCAAGGGCCTGCCGGGGGTCGAGCTCGTCGCCCATCAGGCACTGACCTCGGCGTTCTGGAGTGCGCCGGCCGCCCCGAGGGCCGTGACGAGGTCCCGCTCGAGCGACGGGAGGGCGGCAGCTGCGAGGGCGGCTTGCTCCGCCCGGCCCCGGGCCGGGCCCTCCTGCCGGCCCAGCGACGCGACCAGTGACCATGTCTCCGCGCAGAGGTGCGCAGCGTTGGCGACTTCGCTCGCGCGAACGTCCCCGGTCAGACGCGCGATGTCGGCGGCGCCGCTGGAGAGCAGTCGCCGGAACAGCCCACCGCCGGTGCCGGCCTTCTCCACGAATGCGCTGAGTCCCTGGAGCGCCAGGTCCAAGACCTCGTCGGGGAAGACCTCTGGCCATCGAGCGAGGTCCTCGGCGAACAGGTCGACGGCGGCCAGCCCCGTGGCCCCGGTCGCCGTGTCCCTCCCGGTGACAATCGAGGGACCGGTCGAGGTGGTCATCGCGACAGCCGCCTGGGCGAACGCCGCCCGGGCGACGGTGGCCAGGTCGGGCAGCGAATCGGGCCAGGCGATGTCGAAGTAGGTGTGGCGCGTCGGGACCGGAAATCCTCGGGAGCAGCGAGCCCGAGCCAGAGCCTCGTAAGGCACCAGCTGCACCTCGTCGCGGTCGTTGTCGACGACGTGCGCGAGCTGCTGCACGTCGTCGTAGCCGATCACAACGATGTCATGGCGACTCATCTGAAGGCGCACGCGCAGGTAGGGCAGCTCTGCGATGTCGGCCCACACAAGGGCTGGGCGACCGGCGCGCACGGCATCGCGCACGTAGGTCCAGCCCACCTGGGGGTCCTCCGTGGCGTGCACGGTGACCACGGCGCCGAGTCGTGTCGGGAGATCGGTCTCCAGGTCCCCGCCCCGACCCACGAGGTACACCGGTGGCATGAGCGCTGCATTCCGGACGTAGGAGAGGTCCAGCGACCCGCTTAGCGCGAAGACGAGGCCCTCGTCGGGCGGGCCTTCCCAGCCGAGCCCGGCCCATTCGAGGAGGTCGCGCATCGCGCCCGAGCCGCAGTGGCCGCCACGTCGGTGCGGGTAGGGAACCGCGACGGCGTCGCTCGAGCTGGCCATGGAACTCATTCCTAAAGACAATTTGCATGATTTGTTCCAACCTAAGGCACGAGCATCTCATTGTCATGGCCAGGTCCGATGTGACATGAGTCCGTTGGGCACCACGGTCGCTATCGTGTCCACCGTGTCATCCCCCTCCATGCGCGATCGGTACCGCGAGCACGTCCGCACGGCTGTGGTGGAGGCTGCTCACGACCTGATCGCCGATCGAGGCTGGGAGCGAGTCCGCATGGGTGAGATCGCCGAGGCAGTCGGGATTTCACGCGCCCTGCTCTATAAAGAGTTCGGCGACAAGCCCGGATTGGGAGAGGCCGTCGTCCTGAGGGAGGCGGCGCGCTTCATCGAGGGCATCGAAGGAGTGCTCGCGCACCACGACGCCGATGCTGCTCGCGGCCTCGCGGCCTCGGTGAAATTCGTGCTCGAGGAAGCTGAGAACAGCTCTCTACTCAGGGCGGTGCTGATCGCCAACCGCGATTCCTCCCCGACCGCGACGGGCATTCTCCCCCTGATGACGACCTCCGCGCAGCTGCTGGAACTGGCCTCGAACTCGTTGGCACGGTGGCTCATGGCTCACGTGCCCGGGGTGCAGGCCGACGATGTGGCGGACGCTGCGGAGGCTCTGGTGAGGCTCACCGTGAGCCATCTAGCCCTGCCCACCATGTCCCGCAAGGACACTTCACGGAAGATCACCGAGGTCGGACTGAGGTACCTCGGGCTCTCCGTCGAAGCGGCGACGTCCGAAGCCACGACCTGACGTACACTCCCAGCCGGTGATCGGGTCCGCCGCCACCGCAAGGACCAAAAGCCAGAGCTTCTACGGCCACTTCTACATCGAGCACAACCGGGGCCATCACGTCCGCGTCGCCACACCGGAGGACCCCGCCAGCAGCAGGTACGGCGAGAACTTCTACCAGTTCTGGCCGCGTACGGTCGGTGGTTCCCTCAAGAGTGCCTGGAACATCGAGAAGAAGCGCTACGCGCGCAAGAAGCAGCACCCGTTCCGGATCGGCAACGACGTGCTCAACGCGTGGCTGATGTCGGCGGTGCTGTGGGGCGCGATGATCGCGTGGCTCGGTGTCGGCATCACGCCGTACCTCGTCATCCAGGCTGTCGTGGGATTCTCGCTCCTCGAGGTGGTCAAGCACATGGAGCACTACGGGATGGTGCGCTAGAAGGTTGGCGCACCCGGCAAGGAACGCTACGAGCGTGTCGACCCCAGCCACAGCTGGAACTCCAACAACATCGCGACCAATGTGCCCCTGCACCACCTGCAGCGGCACTCCGACCATCACGCCAACCCGACCCGGCGCTACCAGACACTGCGCGACTTCGAGGAGTCGCCGGTCCTGCCCACCGGCTACGCCTGGCATGATCGTCCTCGCCCTCTTCCCCCCGGTGTGGCGAAGGGTGATGGATCACCGCGTGCTCGCCCACTTCAACGGTGACCTCACGTGCGCCAACCTGAGCCCCCGCAAACGCGACAAGATCCTCACCAGGTATCCCGCACCGGAGACGACCCCGACCCGGGAGTCAACGGATGCACTCGGTTCGGGGGCCGCACCAGCGTGCATATTGTCCCGAGGGCGGACATCCTCGCGCATGCCGCCGATCGTGGGAACCAGGCCCACAAGCCCGGCGCCTCTTGGTCCACCTCCGAGTTCGAGCTCTACGTGAAAAGTGAATCGCCCCGGGTTTCGTGGAGGCTCGGTTACTTGGAACCAGCCCCGGTCGGGACGGGTGCTTCACGGTAGTGCTCGGGCCGGATGCTGGCCCAGTGGTTGGCCTCGAACTCGGCGGGCGGGACGAGCCCGATCTCGCCGTGAAGGCGCCTGTGGTTGAACCAGTCGACGTACTCGGCGGCGGCGATCTCGACGTCGCTCACGGACTTCCAGCCGCCCTTAGGGCTCATGACCGGGTTGCGGATGCACTCGGCCTTGAACAGCGAGTTGAGCGCCTCGGCCATCGCGTTGTCATACGAATCTCCTCGGCTTCCGACCGACGCGACGGCCTCGGCCTCGGCGAGTCGCTCGGTGTATCGAATCGCTCGATACTGACTGGGTTCAACCGGTGGTAGCAACACCAGCTTGGTGGAGCAATCGTAGGTGCTCGTCGAGGGCCTCTGCTGGGGTCTTCCATCCGAGGCTCTTCCTGGGTCTGCTGTTGAGTGCAGCTTCGACCGCTTGTGTCTCCTCGTTGCTCCATCGCGAGATGTCGGTGCCCTTGGGGAAGTACTGGCGCAGCAGACCGTTGTGGTTCTCGTTGGTGCCGCGCTGCCAAGGGCTCTGCGGGTCGGCGAAGTAGACCGCGATCCCGGTCTCGATCTTGAACTGCGCGTGCTGGGAGAGCTCCTTGCCGCGGTCCCAGGTCAGCGTGCGTCGCAGTTGCTCGGGCAAGGTCGTCATGGTCTCGACGAGGGCCTCCTTCATGGCCACCGCGCCGTAACCACCCAACGGTGGCCCGTTCTTCGTTGGCGCCACCATCCCGTAACCCTCAGCGCGAGGAAGGTGGACCAGCATCGTGTACCTCGTGCTCCGCTCGACCAGGGTCCCGATCGCGGAGCGGTTCAACCCGATGATCAGATCTCCCTCCCAGTGCCCCGGGACTGCACGGTCCTCGACCTCGGCAGGTCGCTGACTGATCACGACATCGGCGGTGACATGGCCGCCGGGTCTGTTGCGGGTACGTGCCCTGGGCTCACGCAATGCCCGACCGGTGCGCAGACATGCAACGAGTTCGCGCTTGAGGGCGCCACGGCTCTCGATGAAGAGCGCCTGGTAGATCGTCTCGTGGCTACAGCGCATGGACTCATCATCGGGGAAGTCGATAGGAAGTCGGTTCGAGATCTGCTCCGGGCTCCAGGCCTTGCTCCAGCGGCGGTCCTGACGGTGCGGCTTTCTGCGCCCCTTCCACGGTGCGACATCGGGCCCGAGGATCTCCGCGCCGTCGGGTCCGCGGAGCACGCCGGCGAGCTTGTCCTGGACGTAGCCCTGCAGTCGCAGGTCAGCCAACAGCTTCGCAACCTTGGGACGCCGGGCGGCCATCTGGGCCTTCCACTGCGCCACCGATGCGCGATACTCCAGCTTCCCGCTGCGAGTGGCGGCGTTGCGGCGCAGCTCGCGCGAGATCGTCGAAGGATGTCGACCGAGGCGCCTGGCGGTCTCACGGACCCCAAGGCCCTGCGCCTTCAAGATCGCGATCTCTTCCCTTTCAGGAAACGACAGGTACCGGCCCGACGGCGGGGCAAGACTCAGGGGTGGCATGCCGCCACCGTGGCGGAACCATCGGGAGCCGACTGGTCCTGACACGCCCACAGCGGCGGCGGCGTCCTCGCTGCTCATGCCCTCCGCGATCCGCCGCCAGAACTCCTGCTCGACCTGCCGGGGCGGTTGAGGACGACCCGGGGACCGCATCGCTGGCCGGACCGCACGATCTGACGCCTGCTGACGACGACCCATCAAACACCTCCGTGATCATGAGGTGTTGCGACGACCGGTTGAATTCGCCCTGAACGCCACGATCCGAGTGGTGCGCCAGGCCGGTGACGTCCTGCCCGGCTCGCTGCCGGGTCCACATCCCCATGTCGAGGGCGTCGAGCGCCAGATCGGTGCGCAGGCTGGTGGACACATGCCAGCCCACGATCATCCGGCTGAAGACGTCCAGGACGAACGCGACGTAGGTCCAGCCGGCGTGCGTCCGCACGTAGGTCAGGTCGGCCACCCACAGCTGGTTCGGGCCGGTCGCTGCGAACTTCCGCTTCACCAGATCCTCGGGACGCTCGGTCTCAGCACCGTCGCCGATGGTGGTCTTGCGGAACTTCTCCCGCGGGATCCCCCGCAAGCCCTCGGCGCGCATCAGCCGCTCCACGGTGCACCGGGCGACCTTGACGCCTTCGCGGTTGAGCTCGGCGTGGATCTTCCGGGCGCCGTAAACACCCAGGTTCGCCTTGTGGGCGACCTTGATGTCCTCGACCAGCTCGGCGTCACGGATCGCGCGTGCCGAGGGCGGTCTGGTCTTGGCCGCGTAGTAGCTGCTCGGGGCGATCTGCACGCCGGCGTTCCTCAGCACGCCGCAGATCGGCTCGACCCCGACCTCACGCCCGTCGACAACGTCGTGGCGATGGGCGTCGATGTAGACCACTACCTGTTCGTGGGGCGGTCGAGCTCCGCCGCGAAGAAAGCCGCCGAGGTCTTCAAGATGTGGTTCGCCCGCCGCAGCTCGCGGACTTCGCGCTCGAGGTCGGCCAGCCGCTGCGCATCACTGGTTGTGGTGCCGGGCCGGACGCCACCGTCAATCTCGGCCTGTCGGACCCAGTTGCGCAGGGTCTCAGGGTGCATGCCGAGCTGGTCGGCGACACGGGGCGATCGCGCCCTGCTTTGTCGCCGGGTCCTGGCGGAGCTCCACCGCCATCCGGGTGGCCCGCTCACGCAGCTCGTCGGGGTACTTCCTGGGTGCTGCCATGACTCTCATCCTCCATGGATTGAGAGCCTCCATCAGACCCGAGGCGATTCAACCCCGAAAGCCTGCACGGGCGTGGCGGGTAGAGAACAGAGGTGAGTCATGAGGAAACTTCCGGCAAAGCTGGCCACCCAGCTGTACGGCGCGGCCGAGCTCATCGCGGAACGGGGGCTGGACGGCACCAAGATCGACGACATCGCCGAGGTCACGGGTATCCCCAAAGCCACCATCTACTACCACCTGGACGGGAAGAACGGGGTGCTGGCATTCCTGCTGGGTGACCTGCTCGACCTCATCGCAGGGGAGGTCGGTGTCGCCGTCTCAACTCAGGAGGACGCGCGGAGCCGCCTCGAGGCCGCCGTTGCCGCGCAACTGGCCGTCATGGTCGAGCACCCGTTCCTGTGCCGGGCCCTGGTGGGCGACCTGGGGCGAGCCACCCGGCTGCCCGACCTCGCCGATGCATTGCGCAGTGCGTTCTACGAGCCGATCGAGCAACTGCTGGCCGACGGGTCACTGCGCCGGGTCGCCGACCCGAGTGCGGTCGCCATGGGCGTCTTCGGTGCCATCACCGTCGCCGGCCTCAGCGCCGCAGTCGAAGGTCCCTCAGAGGATCCGTCTGCGGATGCGGCACGATTCGCAGCGGCGATCTGCGCATTGATCCTCAACGGCCTTGCGACCCCCACCACGCCCGAAGATCGCGAGCCATGAGTCGCGCCCAATCCACAGTCAGTTGTTTCACTGGACAGACTGTCCGCGCCGTGACGTGGGAGCGCGTGGTGCGGCCCGGGGGAGATGAAAGGCGAACATCGCACCCCCGTCTGGCTGGGGTGTGTACCGGACGTCACCGCCATTGAGCAGAAGAAGACGCCGGACGATGTAAAGGCCGAGCCCGCTGCCCCGCTCCCGGCCCGATCGAGACGCCTCAGATCGGGTGAAGCAGTCAAACAGATGTGGCTCGAACTCCGGCGGCACCCCTGGACCCGCGTCCGCCACCTCGACGGCAACCGAATCGGTGTCCGTGCGGATGTTCACGACGACTGGTTCTGCGCCGTACTTCAGAGCATTGGTCACCAAATTCGTAACGATCTGCGTCAGGTGTCCGCGGTCAACAAGCGCCGTGGTGTCTCCCGTTGCGCGAAGGGTGATAGACGACGTCAAACCGAGATTGTCTAGGACTTCGCCAGCCACCTCGCTCACGCTCACCGGCGCGGGATAAACGACGAGACCGCTGTCGTCCAGTTCCGAGACCGTCAACGTGTTTTCGAGCAGCGCTTGCACTGAATGCGCCGCTGCCTTCGTCTTCTGCAGGAAGCTGCGGCGCTCGTCGGCGCGCAGTGAATCCCAGGAGTCGAGAAGCATTTCGACGTACCCCGTGACAACCGACATGGGAGCGCGCAGGTCGTGCGACAGCATGGCAACCATGTCCCGAAGAGATGCCTCGCGTACCTTGCGATCTGTGATGTCCTGGATCTGAGCGATGAAGTACTGCGGCGCGCCGTCAGGATCCCGTACCAATGTGACCGACAGCTGCGCCCAAACGGTGGAACCCGACCCGGTGATGTAGCGCTTCTCCAGGTCGTACGCGTCGATCTCCCCGGCAAGCAGCCGACTGCTGTAATCCACGTGTGTGTCGAAGTCGTCGGGGTGGGTGATGTCCTGGAACGACCGTGCCAGCAGTTCCTGCTCGGAGTACCGCGTAAGGTTCGCGAACGCTTTGTTGACTTGCCGCAGGCGCCCATCGAGTTCGACCAGCGCCTTGCCGATGGGGGCGTGGTCGAAACTGAGCCGGAAACGTTCCTCGGATTCCCGGCGCGCTTGCGCCGTTGCCCGTGCCTCGGTGACGTCCTCTACGACTCCCATTGCTGCTACGACCTGGCCGGACTCGTCTCGAATGGGAGTCAGGTGCTGAGAGAAGATTCGGCCCGCAAAGGGCACGTCGATGGTGTTCGAGCGACCTGCGAGCGCGTCTCGGAACCAAGGCTCGGCCATGGTGACCGTCTCTGCAGGGAAGACATCAAAGAGGGTCTTGCCCTCCAGGGCCTCTCGGGAGAGGCCCAGCGCGGCGAGGCCGCTGCCGTTGACTGACAGGTAGCGCAGGCTGCGGTCAAAAGTGAAAATGGCATCGAGGTCGAATGCACGCATCAGGGGATGGTCTGCTGCTCGCGAGAGGACCTCCAGCGTACGCGACCAAGCGTCGGTTGAGTGCGCCCCGTCAACGTCTCCCACTGCCTCTCGTGTGGGATCGCCGAACAGGTCGTGTCGAACCTCAGACCGTGGAACCAAGGTGAACTCCGTGACTTGACCGGTGGTCGGCGGTATGCCCGAGATGGGACATACTTGAGATGGAAAAGGCTACGTCAACAAGCGCACAACGCACCGGATTACATATGTTGGCACAAGCGACGACCCGCGCTGCCCTGCGTACGGCACCTCACGGGAACCCGACGGTCTCATCTGGGAGGTGGAGTCCGTCGAGGACCAGCTGTCCGAGGCGGCGGAAGTCGTTGTCGCGGGCCTTGCTTTGCACCTGGAGGTGGCAGTTGCTAACTTCGCCCGTCGCGGGGTCGCGCAACTCGATCGTGCCATCGATCCCGGCGTCGACTGTGCGCTCATGCCAGACGTGATCCATGGCGCTGACCCGCTGGTGAATCAGGGCAATCCCAGCGTCGCTGATGTGCGTGCTGCGACTTGACCTGCTTACCGCCTCCCACCGGTACCTCGCTTCTGCCGAGGAACCTGGAGAGCCCGGCTCTTTGAGGGTACGAGTCACCTCCGACAGTTCGTGGCAGGCGCGGTTCAGTTGCGGTGCTACCGGACTTGTATGGGCGCGAAGCGTCGTCACCGGCCACGGCTCTTGGCTGGGATACCGGCGGTGAGTGGTGCCACTTCATTTCGCCCGGTAGGGCTTTGGTGCGTGTTCACCCTCGCCGGGACTCGTTCATTGCTCGGCATGTGCACCGTAACCACCGCGGAGGCCGAGCTTGTGGCGTCGATCGTGGCGTCGCTGGCCGCGCGCAGGGTCTCCGCGACGGGCGGGGGGAGTGGCACGAGGCGCTTGGCGAGGATGTCGGCGGGGGAGACCCAGACGACGTCGCCCTCGGCAGGCGGGGTAGCCAGGCCGGCCTCGACGTCGTTGTGAGCTCGGCGCGACAGGGCTCGGGCCGGGCCGGTGAGGTCGGGTGCGTCGGCCTTCTCGGCGACGACGACTGCGAGCTCGGAGCCGGCCTCGATCGCGCGCAGCGAGGCGTGCAGTGCCTGGGGCAGTCCTGGGCGGCTGGCGATGACCTCCGGGCTGGCCAAGGTGGTCTTGTCGTGGGTGATCTGGCGGTACGCGGCGCGGACCTCCGCGGCCGCGCGTGCCAGTGGCTCCTCGAGGCGGGCTCCTGGGGGAGCGAGGTCGCCCCAGCGGCTGGCCAGGTTGCTCCAGGAGCGTCCTGTCTCGGCGATGGCGGGGATCAGGCGGTCGGAACGCTCGAGCGCGCCGGCAGTCGCGGCGGCGTCGACGAGGACCATGCTGGCGCCGGCGATCAGGCCCTGGGTGCGGGTGATCAGCAGGATGTTGGACGTTTCGAGTTCCCGGGCCAGCGCGCGGTGGGTCTGGATGTCCCAGTTGGCCAGCGCTTGCGCGAGCCGGCCGGGGTCGTCGACGGGGCGCATCGCCTCGCCGGCGAGGGCTTGGGCGAACCGGTCGCTCAGGTAGCTGCGGGCGGTGTTCTCGCTTGCGGAGATCCGGTCGATCCAGGCACCGGTGGGGGCGATCGCGTAGGGGGAGTGGTGCTGCGCCAGGTGGATCCGGTGCCCGGCGCTGCGGGCGTCGTTGACGCGGTCGCGGCCGTGCTGCTGGAGCGCGACGTTGACGGCGTGGGCGGTGAGGTAGAGCCCGTGCATGATCCGGGTGCGTGCTGCCTCGAGGTCGCGGTGGGCGTCGGGCTGCTCGTGGGGGATCTCGGCGCCGTAGCGGCGGACCAGGGCGGCGGCGTTGAGGAAGGTCTGGGTCATCTGGTCGATGCGGTGGCTGGTTGGGCCTTGCCCTGGCCAGGCGGTGCGGCCGGAGAGGCTGGTCTCGATGGTGGCGGCTTGGGCGGAGAGGGTGGTGATGGGCCGGTCGCGCTCGTCGACGCCGGGGCGGCGACCGGGCAGGGATGCCCACAGGTCCTCGGCGGCCGCGACCATCGTCGGCCAGCTGCGCAGCAGGGTACCGGCGGCGTCTCCGTCGACGTCCATGAGGAGCTGGCGCGCCAGGTAGTCGACGTCGAAGAGCATCTCGCCGACGCTGCGCACGTCGCGCGCGGTAATCGGGATCTGGTCGACGTCGAAGAGCTCCTGGTCGATGTCGGCGTACGCCAGCCGCAGGTCAGTAGCCAAGGCCGCGGGCTTCCCGGATGAGGTCGCACAGGTCGACGACCAGCTGGGAGCCGTGCAGGTCGGGTCGGTGCAGCGGCAGGGGCCGGGTCAGCTCCTCGGCCTCGGTGAGCAGCTGCAGCGGGGTGGGCTCCTCGAGCTCGTCCACCTCGACGTCGGGCAGCTCGTAGTCCTCGGGCAGCAGGGCGCTGGCCTGGGAGTGCGCGAGGTAGACACCGAGGCCGAGGTCGTGCAGCGGCGAGTCGGCGGCCGCCCGGTCGGCGTCGCTCCATACCTGGGTGGCGGCTTGGTGCAGCAGGAGGGCGATCGAGCCGAGGCGGTCCCAAGTGCCGTCAGCGTTGAGGGTGTCCACGGGGGTTCCTTTCGGTCGGAGGTCGGTCTGGCCCATGAACCCACGTCCGGGTCGGTCCTCGCTCCGCTGCGCGGCGGGCTGTGGATAACTCGGGGTCGTGTCGGCGGCTGGGCACAAACTGGTCTCGTTCGCCTATGTCGTATGGCGGTCGCCGGACGAGCATCGCGGATAAAGTCAAGAGATTCGCACTAGTGCTGACAGATGGAGGAGGGTCGTGATGATGAGGTTCCCGATGACCGTGCTGAGAGTGGTGACGCTGGCGCCGGCGCTGCTGGTGAGCTTCGTCCTCACCGTGGTGGTGTGCGCCCTGCTCCCGCCGGCGCTCGGCCTGATCGCATTCCTGGCTGCAGCGGGCGTGCTCGTTGCACTGGCGCTCGGCCAGTTCGAGGTGCCGGCGACCGCGGCGCTGACCCGGTCGCGGCCTGCGACTGCGGCTGAGCTCCAGGTGATGGGGCCTGTGCTCGCCGAGCTGGGTGTCCGCGGCGTCGACGTCGGCACCCTGTTCGTACGCCGGCGTCAGAGTCCGGGCACCCTGGTGGCTGCGGCGATCGCGGATGGCGCTGTCATGGTCAGCCCCGGACTGTTCAACGCCACCTACCGGGGAGGAGTGACCGCTGCGGAGGCGGCCGCCGCGATTGCTCATGCCGTCGGCCGGCGGCGTGCGATCCGGCCGCGGCTCGAGCTCGCTGTGCTTGCGGCGACGACGCCGTGGCGGCTGGTGGGCGCGTCGTTCCGCGGCGTGGCCCGGGCGTTCGCCTGGCTTCCGTTCATGCGGCTGGCGTGGACGCTGCGAGGTGTCGTCGGGGTGATCTGCATCGTGCAGTCGGTCGTTGAGGGCCGGGCCGCTCCGGGGATCTTGGGCGGCGCGGTGATCGCCCTGACCTACCTGGTGCCGGCAGCCAGCCGGCGGATCGAGGCCGGCGCGGAGGCCGCGGCCGACCAGCTGGTGGTCCCCCTTGGGCTGGGCTCCGTGCTGGCTGGCCTGCTCCGGCGTCATGGCCATCCGATGACGCTCGAGCGGCTGCAGCGCCTGGAGACGGCCGTCGAGCAGCCGGCGCGGCGGCGGCTGCACCTGGTCCACGGCTAGGCACGCTCTCTGGCGCTGCAGGTCGGCGAGCTACTCGTCGTCCTGGAAGCCGGAGGTGGAGTGGTGCACGCAGCCGTGGCCGTTGCCCTCGTGCGGCTTGTGGTTCATGCACGGCAGCGAACCCAGCTTGTGGGAGCAGTCGACCCAGCGGACCGTTGTGCGGCCGGGGATGCGGCTGGCGTCCGTTGATGCGAGCGCGGTTGCCATCGCGACCCCCTAGCGCCGCGGGCCGCGGCGGCGGCCGAGCTGGGGCCGCTGGTAGGCGGCCGTGTCGGTGTGGTCGTGCTGGCGCCCGGACCGGTGGACCTGCGCGATCTCGGCGTCGGGGGAGGGGCCGGTGTCGGCGGCCGCGGCCTGGGCGGCGGCCCTGGACGGCGGCCTTGGCGTTGCGCGTGTGGCGGATCGAGAACGACGACTCGTGGTTGCTCAGGGCCGCGCTCTGGGTGTTCGCGCAGACGACGCGGACCGGGGTGACGAGGATGCGGAACGCGCTGGTGCCGTCGTGGCTGTTGAGCGCGGCGATGTTGAGGTCGACGCGGTCGGTGCCGCCGACCGTGAGTGAGTTCGGCAGCTGCATGGTGATGAACACCTGCCGCCCGCCGCGTAGCGACCCGGCTGTGTCGAAGATCGCGCCGGACTCGTCGGCCAGCAGGTTCAGGAACTCGGCGTGGTCCTCGTTCTGCAGTGGGGTGTAGCCGCCGCCAACGACGCCGAGCGCCTCGGGCTGGCCGGTGAACGGGGTAGTGCGCACCGTGGCGAACCCGGGGACCTCGATCGGCGTGACGCCGCCCTCGCTGACCTCGGCGGTGGTGAGCGGCAACTTGCGCACCTCCCAGCCGCCCAGGTGGCCGAGCGTCATGGCCTCCTCGGCGGAGAATGCGCGGTCGCGGACGGTTGTGCCCAGCCGGTGCCAGGCGTCCTTGCGGGCGAAGACGGCGGCAGCGTGCGTGCCGTGGGTCTCGATCTCGTGTGACATGCGGGGTCCTCCCGGGTAGCGGATCAAACGAACTGAGTTCATTCTATGGTTTCTATTCCACTGAGGGCGGTTCTCCACAGGGAGAACCGGCCTCGGGTGGGGGAGGGGCGACGCGTCAGGCGGCGCTGTCGCTGGCCTCGTCGGCGTTGGCCTCGCCCTCCGTGTCGGCGTCCGGCTCGGGCTCCTCGCCGAGCAGGATGCACTCGACCTCGCTGGGCTGGTAACCCCACTCCACGAGCGCGCCGAGCACGCGGGCGTCCCACGCGCTCGGGTTGCGCCAGGAGTGCTTGCCGGTGGTCGCCTCCCATGCGGCGACGACGGCGGCGAGCGTGGTCATGGTCGCGGCCTTCGGAGTGGTCGCCTTGGTGGTGATCTTGCGGCACTCGTCCTGGCCTGCGCCGTAGTAGCCGGTCGGGGCCGGGATGCCGAGCAGCGTGAACAGCATCGGGTGCCGGTGGTCCATGGCCTTGCTCAGCGAGTGGTGGCCGGTGACGACCGCCTCGCAGATCAGGGCTTCGGCTCCTTCCGGGGCCGTCTTGCGAGCGACGAACCCGGCCAGCCACTCGCGGCGCACCGTCTCCGCACTGGCCCACGCCTTGTTGTAGGCGATCACACGGCGGCGCTCCTCGCGGCGGGCCTCGGCCTCCTCCTCGCTCTCGCCCGCGTCCTCGTCGGCGGTGCTGCCGCTGCTCGCGCCGCCACTGACGCCGCCACGACGCCGCAGGCCGGAGGCGTCGAGGTCGGTAACGACCCACACCGGCACGTACTGCTGGTAGGGCTCGGCGGGCTCGTAGTCGTCGGCCTCGTCGTCGGCCTCGTCGTCGGTGTCGTCCTCGCTCTCGTCGTACTCGTCCTCGGGGTAGACCCACTCCTTGACGACGTGGACGCGAGCGCCCGGGACGCTGGGCCACTCCTCCTCCGGCACCGGCTCGCCCTCGGCGTTGAGCAGACGCTCGATGCGCAGCACCTCGTCAGCCGCCGCGACCTCTTCGGCGGTCAGTACCGGCAGGCCCTCGCCGCGCAGCCGCTCGACCTCGGCGGCGTCGGCCTCGCGCTCGGCGACCTCGTCACGCAGCTGTTGTGCCTCGTGCGTCAGGGAGCGGCGGAAGCGCTTGGCGTACTCCAGGCGCTCCACGGCCTCGGGGTCGTGCTCGAACTCGGCGAAGATCGCGGCCTCCTCCAAGGTCAGATCGCCGGAGTCGAGCCGGTTGCGGGTCTGGTCGGCCTTGGTGACCGCCAGGGCGGCGTTCACGGTCGGGCGGTCGATGCTGGTGCGCTTGGCGATCTGCGCTGCGCTCACGCCGAGCAGGGCCAGCTGCTCCACGCCCGCGACGATCTCGGTCTCGCGCATCCCGGCTCGGTGGATGTTCTCGACCATCTGGTCACCGATCCGGTCGGTCTCGGCGGGCTGGGGGACGACCCGCGCCGGGATGAGGCCGGTCGGGGTGCCGACGTCGGCGGCGGTCACGGTGCGGCGCTGGCCGCGCAGCAGGACGTACTGGCCGTTATCGTTGCGGTAGACCGTGACGGCCTCGATGACGCCGCGCTCCTTGATCGACTTGCGGAACTCCTTGTGGTCGGGTCGCAGGTCGGTGCGGACGTTGGTGCCGATGATGATGTCGGCGGGGTCCAGGTGCAGGAACTCCTCAGCCGGGGCGGCGTCGGTGCCCTCAGTGGTGGTGACGGCGTCGGTCTGGATGGTGTCGGTCATGCGGCTGTCCTCCGTGAGTAGAATAGAAAGAACTGACAGGACCAAGTCTCCCAACGGGGCCGACGCCTACCGGCTCACAGCGCGAACCTGTGGAAAGGTGGGCACGTCCGGAGGGTGGGGAACACCCCGCTCCTACGGAGGCGGACTCCGCTGCGGCGACGCGGCGCAGCTGCACCCTCGTAGCTGTCTGGACGGAAGGAATCGAGCGAGAGTGGGAACGGCTGCACACGGCCCCGCCCGGGAATGCAGCGGCGTTGGTGTTAGCGCCAGGTGCTGCAGCTGGCGCTGGGCCAGGGGAGTGGCGGCATGAGGAGCCAGACCACGACCCCGGTCGGCATCTACTGGAAGCCCGGCGTGTGGGACCTCGCCCGATCGGCCTACGTCGCCGACCTGGACACCGACCCCGACTCGCCCGGATCGTTCGTCGGCTGGCTCGCCCAGGCGCTCGAGCTGCACGCCCGGCGCTCGCCCCAGCAGCGCGCCGAGCTCGCGGCCGCCAGCGAGAAGCATCCCGCCCTGGTCAGCGTGACCCGCAAGAGCTTCAACAAGAAGCACGACCTGCCGGCCTCCACCATCGAGGCCGTCGAAGACGCGCTCGTGGCCGACCGCCAGGAGCTCGGCCGGATGCTCGCCCGCTCCGCGTTCGCCCAGGAAGCGGTGATCGCCGCGGGCGAGGAATCCCGCCGGCGGCTCGGCCACGACCTGCCTCCGCCACCGCAGAAGCTCAGCAACCGACCGCCGCGGCGGCGGCCGGCACGGTAGGCCCAGCTGGTGGCCGGCACAGTTGTGTCGATCCCTGCCTCTCGCGTCCTTCTCAGCGCCCCGATCCGGTACCCGAGAGCCGGTCGGGGCGCTTCTTTGCGCCCTCACTGCGCCCTGAGGAGCAGCTCCTTCGCGAGCACGAGCGGAAACGAACAAGTTCGGCCCAGGTGATCGCTGCGGGAGCCCGACGGGACCTAGGTGACTGCGGGACCGATTCCGACGTCTCGCAGTCACCTAGGAGGAACTCATGTCCACCACCGTCACCTTCGCCGGCAACCTGGCCGAGGCTCCCGAGCTGCTCTACACCCGCGAGAACAAGCCGTTCGTCAGCTGCCGGGTCCTGGTCAACCGGCGCGTGCAGAACGACGAGGGGGAGTGGGTCAACGACGGGCCCACTGCCCACAACTTCAATATCTTCGGCTCGGCCGCCACCCACGTGCACGACAGCTGCGGATCCGGCGACCCGATCTTCGTCCACGGCCTCGAGCGCACCGAGAGCTGGCCGGACAAGGAGACCGGCGAGAAGCGCACCAAGGACGTCGTGGTCGTCGACAGCCGCTTCGGCGAGGTCGGCGTCTCGCTCAAGTACGTCTCCGCGCGCATCGATCGCGCCGCCCGCCCGGCCCAGGCCAGCTGACCGCGGGGAGGGTTCCGATGGATCTCGTCGTTCAGTCCCCGGACGAGCTGCTCGCCGCCGTCCCGCATGTCCTCGGCTTCAAGCCCGAGGAGTCGATCGTCCTGGTCCCGTTCGGGCCCGGGCTCCCGATCACCCGCGTCGACCTCCCGACCAGCGCGACCGCCCGCGAGGAGGTCTGGGACGCCATCAGCGGCCCCTACGGCCGCCACGCCCGCCCCGGAGCTCGGCTGGGCATCCTCTGCTTCACCGGGGACCGCCGCAGCGCCGAGCTGGCCAGCCAGCACCTGTCCAACCGACTCGAGACCGTTGGCATCACCACCCAGATCCGGCTGTGTTCCGACGGGGAGCGGTGGCGGGAGTTCAACACCGGCACCACCGGGCTGCAGACCCAGGCGACCGCCGAGCGGATCGCGGCCACGACCGTGCTGTCCGGCGCCGCCCAACCGGCCTCCAGCCGGTCCTCGCTGGCCGCCTCCATGGTCGGCGACCGCGAGCCGATCGCCCAGCTGATCCCCGCAGCTCGAGCAGAAGCCGCGGCCAGCTCGCCGGCCGCGGAGCGGGACTGGGCCCTGGACCGTCTCGAGCAGTTCCACACCGACGGCAACCGGCTCTCCGACGTCGACGGCGCACGGATGCTCCTCGCGCTGGAGAAGATCGGCACCCGCGACGCGCTGTGGGAGGGCATGACCAAGGAGAACCACACCTCCCACATGGCGATCTGGAACGACCTCACCCGCCGCGCCCCTGACGAGGTCCGCGCGGCGCCGGCCTCCATGCTCGGCTTCGCCAGCTGGCTGCACGGCGACGGCGCCAAGGCCTGGTGCGCACTCGACCAGGTGCCCGCCGACCGGCCCTACTCCATGGCCGCCGTCGTCGCCTCCGCCCTGCAGAACGGGATCCACCCTCGCGAGTGGGAGCGGTATCAGACCCAGATGCGGGACCTCGCCGGCGAGCTCGACGAGTCCTTCGTGCCCAAGCCTCCCGAGAAGCAGCGGGATCTGCCGCGCACCCAGCCCACCACCGACCGCCGGGCCCCGGGCCGCTGAGGAGACCGCGATGAACTACGACGACACAGACCCGATCGACCAGATAGACGCCACCCAGCTAAGCGCGACAGAGCGCCAGCTGCGCCGCCTGGTGGTGCCTGAGCCCACGGCCTACGCCCCCGACAAGCGCCTCGACGTCATCCACGATCCGGACCTCGACCTGCTGTGGGGAGGCGAGGCGTGAGCAGCTGCGCCGACCGGAGGTGAATCGTGAGAGGTGAAAGCCATCCCTGTCCGAAGTGTGTCTCCTCAGCATCAGGCTCGCGTAGTGTTAGTATGAACACTATGGAGGTGTCCCGGCGCGTCAACGAGAAACGTCGTGTTGGACTTCCGATGGAGCTGGCGGTGCTGTCGGGGATCAGGCCGAGGGTATGGGTCACGGTGGGCCTTGCTGATGACCGGCGGTGGGCTCTTGTGCTCACGCCGGTGCCGGCTCCGGACGATCCCGGCGCCGCGGCGCGGCGTGACCCTGTTCGACCGCGGATGGTGACGGAGGTGATGCAGGTGACGTTGCCGAAGCTGTTGATGGAGCGGGTTGGGATGAAGCCTGATGACTGGGTGTTCGTCAGCTCGCTCGGCCAGGACCGAGGGATGCGAGTGGTCCCTCAAGCGAAGGTCATGTTGCGTGAGCTGCCCACTGCGCGGGCGGGTAGGTTCGCGGGCCGCGGCGTAGTCACTCCAGCAGGTGTGTCGTGATACTCCGGGCGTTGGGCCATTCGGCCCGCCGACTAGCAGCTGGCGGCGGCGTCTCGTTGCGGGGGTGGGGGGTTACCCCCGCGGTCGCGCTGACGGATGATGTCGCCCGGGGCGCGGCTCAGGCGCACCGCAGTGACGTGGGTGGAGAGGATCGTTGGGGGTGGTGCAGATGCTGACCCGGGAGCGGCTCGGCATCGCCAAGCCCACGCCACGCGGTTTGGCGCATTGGCACGATCTGCAGCCGGCCGAGGCCGCCGAGTTCGTACGCCGTGACGTGGTCGGTGCAGGGGTGTGCCTGCCGGCGGTGTGGTTCTGCGACGGCCTGCTGGTGCCGGTGGTGTCGTGGGACGTCGAGGCTCTTGAGGGGCGGGTCGCGACTGGGCGGGGTCCGGTGCTGTACCGCTCCATCCTGGCCGACCGGCTCGAGCACGGGCGCGACCACATCGAGCCTGCCGTCCTGCGCATGGAGGCCTTCATAACCCTGTGGCCGCTGTCGGCGGCGCGGGGTGCACTAGCTGCTGCCTCGGCCTACGCATCGGCGGTCGCGGCCGTCCCCTCGCCCCCAGGGGCAGATGGCTGGGATGTCTTCGAGTGCGACTACTACGGGTTCACCGTGGCCGAGGTCAACCCGGTCGGCGCTCGAGTGGTCGTCGAGGGCCTCGGACGCGCCAAGCACTCCGAGGGCGGGGTTGCGCACCAACGTCGCCTGATGGAGGAGCAACTGTTCGACGTGGCTCTCCGAACGGGCGTCACGCCAGCCTGCTGAACGAGCGCTGCGGCTGAGCCGGAGGCTAGGACAGTGGCGGCAGACTCGGCGCGAGCTTGTGCCACGCGCCCTGGAACTTGGGCGGATCCCAGTTAAGGCCGGTCTCTGCGGCGATCTCCATGTTGGTGACCTGCGCGTGGTTGCACTGGCCGACCCAGGCGTGCTGACGGTGCAACGGGCTCGAGGCGTCGAGGATGTTCTGGCCGAGCTCTGCGATGGCTGTCAGTGAGTGCTGGTATGCCGCGACCTCGTCGTGGATGTGGCTCAGGGGCCGGTTGAAACAACGATGGCACCCGCAGATCCATCGTTCCTGGTGCTCCTGGTCGAGCGCGATCGCGGTGTTGAGAGTGTCCAGGGCCCGGTAGGCCATCGAACGGGGCACGTAGATCCCGATCCGCGCTCCGCCGTTGAACCCGCCGCCCTTCTCCTTGGTCGGGTAGAGGTGTCGCAGCGCCGTGGTCGTCCCGACGGCGCCGAGGCTCGCACCGAAGGCGACTGCGCCGATCACGGAGATGTCGCAGCGCAGCAACGCGATCTTGACCTCGGCCTCGGCGAGCAGTCGGACCAGTCCGGCGACGGCGTCCTGGACGCCGAGTGGGTCGTTGTCGTGCTCGAGCACCAGCGCGACCGGGACTGCGGCTTTGTTGATCTCGGCGATCAGGCTGGCGACGTCCTTCTTGAGCCAGTCGAGATGGAGTGGGAGCACGGCGACCACGTCAGGCCCGAGAGCGCGTGCCTCGTCGAGAACCGCGGCAAGAGCCGTCTGCTTCTCCGCCGGCACGTAGGGGGAATCAGTGAGGGCCGCGGAAAGGCCGAGCTCGCGCTGCACGGCGACCCATGCCGGGTCGAGGTTTGAGCCCGTAGCCGTGGCGACAGCTCGGTTCTTCCCGGCATACCTGTTTGCGTCGGCTAGCACGACAATCTCCGCGCGCACCGGTTGGGCGGATGCATCGGCAGGAGCGGCTGCGGCGATCGTGACTCGGCACTCACTGACCACGCGCCGCAGTTCCTTGATGCGGTCCTTCATCCGCGGGTTCAAGGTGAGCAGGAGGCCGGTCTCCTCAACCGCGACCAGGGCAGCCGCGGCGCTGAGGTGACGTGTCGCGCACGCGGTCTGCAAGAAAAGGGACGGGCAGCCTGCGAACAGCGGGTTCGGGCTCGGAAAGCGGCCTGCGGCGGACCTGGCCCCGACCTCTCCGATCTGCCCGGACAGGACGTCGACCTCGCGGCCGATCACTACACCGCGCCCTGCGGCCGGGTGGGCGTGGCTGTCGTCGCGGGCTCCGCGGTGGATGCTGCTGCGGATCTGCATCCGGGGTCTTGCTCCTTCCACCTGGCTGGGTGTGGACAGCCTAGGCCGCGAGGCCGACGGCTCGACGGTGTTCAGCGGCGGTTGTGCATGAGTCGCTGTCTGATCGTTCCTGTGGACGACTGCGCCGTCGGCGTCAGCGGCCGGGTTGTGTGCCTGGCCGTTCATGGCTGCACCAGCCGTAGCGGGGTCGCGGGAGGTGTCTCGCGGGGCGGTCGGTAGTGGGCCTTGAACGGGGCTGGGAGCATCCCGGCGGTCTTGGCGAGCTCGTCGATGGTGTAGCCGTGCTGGCTCAGGTGCACCTCCATCACCCTGGTCAGGGTGCTGGGAGTTTCGGCCGGCAGGGCACCGGGCTCGAGCTGCTTCCAGCCCAGCTGGTTGAGCCGGATCTGGAACTGGCGATACTGCCGATCGGAGATCTCGTCGAGGTCGTAGGCGCGCCGGATCAGTGCCGCGATCGACATGCCCCACTGGGCCTTGAGCTGGATGAGCCGTGGGAAGTCGCGGGTGGTCAGGCCGGCCAGCTGCGGTGCGATCTCCTCGGCCGGGGCGAGGAACTCCGCAGCGAAGATGTCGGCCTGCTTCTCCTGGTCGTCCTCGGGGATGGTGTGGAGGAGCAGGTGAGCGAGCTCGTGGCAGGTGGTGAACCTCTGCCGGTCGGCCGGCAGACCGAGGTTGACGACCATGATCGGCGGGCGCCCACCGTCACGTGGCCAGGTGGACACCGCGTCTTGGGCGTTGGTGACCAGCGACCGTGCCACCACGATGATGCCAACGGCCTCGAGCACCTCGACGACGTTGTGGATCGGGCCGGTCGGGACTCGCCAGGAGGCGCGTACGGCGCGTGCCGCGGCCGCGGGGTCGCCGTCGAACAGGTCGAGGTCGAGACGGTGCAGCTCGGTGTCGGGTACGAGCTCGATGCCGCGCAGCAGGCCCTCGACAGAGACCCGGGTCAGGTGAGTGAGGGCCTCGATGCGCCGCTTGGTGGAGGCGTTGATCTTGGAGTGCCGGCGCCGGTGGTGCATGCAGGTGACCTCCAGCCCCTGCACGGGGGTGTCGTCGACCAGCAGCTCGACCGGGCACTTCAACGCGTCCGCCACCTTGAGGAGGTTCTCACCGGTCAGGGGCAGCAGGCTCGACTCGACCTTGGAGATGTAGCCCTGGCTCAGACCGGCGGCCTCGCCCAGGTCGAGCTGAGTCAGGCCGAGCGACTCCCGCACGAGGGTCACCATCCGCGGCCGTGCCTGGTCAGACACCACGACCTCCTCCGGGGCGAGAGCCGGCTGCGAGGCGCTTGGCAGCGGCCGTCTGCGCCGAGCGGATGATCGGTGGCGACAGCGGCGCGAGCGGCATCTGCACCGGGCCGGCGACCGAGCCAACAACAGGGGTCGTGCTGGTCATGCTGGTGAGTGGGATCGGAAGAGAGTAGAAGACGTCGGTGAAGCCGAGATGGCAGACCAACTCGAGGCGCGAGATGTTCTCCTCGGCGGTGTCCAGGACGTAGCCAGCGGTCAGGACGGTGAACGTCTCCATGCCCGGCAGGCACGGGTCGCCGAGGTGGTAGGCCAGGCTGAGCGCCCGGTCGGAGTCGCTGCGGCACAGGCCGAGCTCGGAGGTGAGCTTGCGGAACCGGACCCTGAGACCGCCGCCGGCCAGGCTCACCCACGGCCGGCCGAACTGGTCGTCCTCCACGGTGGCCTCAGGCACCCGGTTGAAGATGCGGTGGGCCGGCTCACGAGTGAAGTCCGAGACCAGCATCCCGCGCGAGGAGGCGCCGGCAAAGGCCATCTGCGGCGCCGCCAAGCGGCGGGTGGTCGCGAACCCGCCCCACGCTTCGATGAGGACCTGACCGAAGAGTGGAAGGTGCCTCCCCACTGCCTGCGCGACCGCCTCGTGGCTCGCCGGCGCGGTGACCGGGAACTCGTTCGCCTCGCTCGATGCAGTCATCTCGATCCTCTGCTCGGAATGCTCTGGGAATGAAAGCGTAGCATTTGTGCCGGGCAGATCGGCTCCGGACTGCTCGTGGGTGTTGCCGAGTCGTCTGTGTCTGACCCTGCGGGTCGCCGGCCAGAAGCCATCTCCTCCACTTCGGTCGCGGTGACGTCCGGGTGTTCGCGACCTCGGGCGGGATAGTCGCCAGCTGAGGTAGATCGTCGTACGCGTCGCGCCATGCTCCCCAGCCACGGTCGGTCTGCATATCGGCGAGGCTCGACATCAGCCACTCGAGCAGCGGCATTCGCCAGGCGTTTCGCCGCCAGAAAGGTCGAATGGCACTCCGAATCTCTTAGGCGATCGAACGTGGGCGCTGGAAGAATCGCCGAAGGAAGCGCATGTGGTCCGTGTGGTTGCCGTTGCCGCGCGCGAACATGAAGAACTACGGGGACAGGACGATGGACCACTTCGACGAGGGTTTGCGTTGCCAGGACGTGCACTCCGGCGTGCGGAACGTCGACCCGAACTCGCCGGTGCTGCAGCCGCTGGTTGACACCCGGATCGTCGGGATGGCGGCGACCGTCGCGGGCCTCATCCGCGGCAACGACGTCATCAAGGACGCGCAGGCGCTGATGTCGATCGCGGCCAGCCAGCTTGATGTTGACATGCTGGCGTTCAACGAAGTGGTCACGCTCCTGGGCGACGCCGGGTTCGTAAGCGGTATCCAGCGCTCGGGCGGCAAGATCCAGACCTTCACCGAGAACGTCCCCTACTACGACGATCTGTACACGCGGCTCGGGGAGGTGTGGCAGGACCGCAACCCGACCGAACTAGAGAAGCAGCTCCTGATGGTTGTCGACGGGCTGTCCGAGGCCCCGGTGCCGCTGGAGGAGCTCGAGTCGACCTTCGCGCTGGACCACGCCGATGTCCCGCTGATCGTGCAGTTGGCCATGGACTCCGGGCTGATGCAAAAAGTGCAGGCCATCGACGGCGACATCGTGTACTCGCCATTCTTCGGGTTCGAGAACCCGGCCCTGCTCGGAGAGCTCGTGAACAGTCACGGTGGTGATCAGCTCGCGGAGGAGTTCGCCGCGGTCCGGGCGAAGCAGGGGCTGGCCATCTCTCCGACCACGCACCCGCTGCTGACCGACGCGGTTGCGAAGGGCCTCATCATGGCGCCGGCCGTGACCGTTCCTGGTGGGGGTGCGCAGCCGTTCGCTGCGCTGCCATACATCGCGGATAGGAAGCTCCTGACCGCCCGCAAGCCCGTTCTGGACAAGGCGCTCGCGGTCATCGCGTGTCTGCGGTGCGCGGAGTCGTTCGGTGGGTATTCGAGTCTGGATGCAGCCGGGCTCATCAACGTCATCGACAAGTTGCTGGACCCGAACCGGGGGTTCTTGGCGCCGCACAGCGGTCACAAGCGGCAGTATGAATTGATGCGGAACGCCCGCCTCATCGAGTTCGCTCCGGACACATTGCCTGGCGGTCGGTGGGTGACTCCTCGGTTCATCGACACCGCCGACAACCGGGAGGCGCTGAAGCTTGCGCGGGAGCTGCTGACGCACGGTGAGCTGGTCGAGCACCGGGTCGATGACGCGCTGGCGCGGGAAACGCTGGCGTCGGACCGGTCGTACGTGGCGCCGATGCAGACCGTGCATCGGCTCCGGAAAAGTGCGCAGCCTTCGGCGAAGCAGTTCGACAAGATCTTCGAGGCGGCGATGGGAACGAGGTCTCTGTGAGCGAGCTCGATCTGGGCCTGAAGGTAGGCGTCCGGTCGCTCCTGTGGTCGATGGGTTTCTCGACCCGACTCGACGTGGTGCTGCGTGGTCACGAGCGTGCTGACGGAGGGCCGGCAGAGACGTTCACCGACCTAGACGTTCTCGGGGTCTCCGTCACGCCGGGGTACCGGCTGTCGACGACCATCGCTGATTGCAAGTCTGGCAAGTCGGACAAGCCGACCGCCCGGATGTTCTGGGTCCGCGGTGTCGCTGACCTGTTCGGCGCCGACGACGCCATGCTGGTGCGCGAGCACGAGGTCCTCGACTCGACCAGGCAGCTGTCGGACAAGCTCCGCATCACGGTGCTCCCCTCAGCGGACCTGGCCCACATGCAGACCCTGCACGGTCCGCCGGTGCCCGAAGGCAGCCCGCTGGCCATCTTGTTCGACAAGGCCGCAGCAGAAGCGCACCTGAAGGCGTACACGAACCTGGACAAGCGGTTGAAGCCGCTCATCGATTACCGCGACTTCGACTACTGGATTTACGACGACCACCGCAACCCATTCCAGCTCGTCGCGCACCTCTCTGACGCGGTGAAGTTCCTCAAGCCGAAGGACCCCGACCACCTGTCGCTGTTCTTCGACCTGGCGTGGCTGTACCTGGTGACCCTCATCAAGGTCACCGAGCACGTGCGAGGTGCTTTCCTTTCTGACCCCGACCGCGGGCTCCAGGAGTATCTGTACGGCGGCGCGACCGGGCTGAAGGAGAAGAAGCAGGTCGCTCAGCTCCTGCAGTCACTACGCCCTGACGGCGCGAAGGAGCGCGACCACCTGCCTGAGTACTACCCGACGCTCCGGGAGCTCGTCACCCGGCTGATGCGGCGCCCTGACCACATGCAGAACGCGCTCCGGCAGGCCGAGGCTGCGTCCGCGTTCGCCGCGGCGCGGCAGCGGATGACGCTCTCGAACGCGTTCGGTGACGAGTTCGATGAGATCGCCGCCAAGTTGGTCGCGGACGTCTGCGGGTTCCTGGTGACCGCGACCGGCATCGACCCGGAGTTTCGGGTACAAGCTCGCGCCTACCTGCTGGGGGAGTCGGTTGCGGAGGTCTCCGTAGCTGGCGCAGCGAAGGCCTCCGCGGGCGCGATGGCCGCGAAGAAGACCCCGGCCAAGAGGTCGACGGCGAGTCAGGCGACGAATGCTGCTGAGGCTGACACAGCCGATGGATCGGATGCGACCTAGCTGGCGCTGAACTTCTTGGCCCTGGGTCCCATTGTCGTCTTACCTGTTGGGTCATCGACCTTCTCTGTAGAAGACCAACCTTGTGCAGGGTTACTCGCTGCTTGCGGGTGTCGATCTTCTCAGGGTGCGCCGAGTTCGGTGATGCCATCGCCATTCACTGCCGTGGGCTTCTCATCCTGCACTTCCGCGAATGCCTGATCGATGGCGGCCCTCGTACGCTCGGAGCTGCTGGGCATGAGGTGCGTGTACGTCCGCAAGGTGAAGCCTGGATCGCTGTGTCCTAGGTATTCAGAAACCGCGCGGATCGACTCGCCGGCGTCCAGCAAGACGGATGCGTACCAATGGCGGAGGGCGTGCATGCCGTTATCCCGCACCTGCTCGATGCCCACGCGCGCCTGCGCGGGCTTCCAGAGGCGCGTGTTGAAGTAGTTGCGGTTGAGGGCCGAGCGTTCGCGTGTCGTCAGTATGAGCCCCGCGCTCGACTTCCTCTCAACCTCGGGCGCGCCCCACGGCAGCGTGACACTGCGCCGCGGGTAGGCGGCGAGGTGGCTGCTGAGTTCCGTCCCGACACTTTCGGGCAGTGGGACGGTCCGGGTCTTGTCGCCCTTCGGCAGACCGAAGACCAGGCGGTTGCCACCGAAGACCTTGACCTGACGCCTCACCTCGACAACTCCACGAAGGAAATCGACATCCTCGACTGCCAGGCCGAAAACCTCGCCTTGACGCAGTCCAAGTCCCGAACCCAACGTCACCGCGATCCTGTACTGCGGTGGCAGCGCGTCGTGCATGGAGGAAACCCACTCTGACGGCCACGGCACAACCTTTCGTCGCGACGTGGCGGGCCGTGTCACTGAACTCGCCTTGCAGGGATTCTTGGCGATCATGTCGTCATCGACTGCAGCAGAGAAGATGGCGGACACGTTTGAGAAAATGACGCGTCGATAGGTTTCGGCCATCTCCATCGACCGGAGAAGTTTCTGGATCGTCGACGGCTTGATCTGGCGAAGTTCGAGGTGTCCGAGGGTCGGGAACACGTGGAGCCTGAGTCGCAGCTCGGTCGCCTCGTAGGTCAGCGGACTGAACGTCCGGCTTGCCAGCCACTCCTCGGCATACGTCCGAAACGAGATCCTGCCCGCGTCGACATCAAGATAGGTTCCACGGAGTTTGTCCGCCTCGACTGTGTTGCGAAACGCGACCGCCTCGGCTTTGCGTCGGAAGGTCTTGCGGCGTTGCCGCCCCTCGGGATCTCGGTAGTTGACGACGTAACGAGGGCTGCCGTCGTCGGCTGGCCTGCCAGAGCTAACGCTGGCCATGGCTGTCCTCGGCACAATCCGATCGAGGGACAAGTCGTGCTGCCGGATGTCCCGTCGCTATCGCCGGTCCCGGGTCTGGCCGAGGACCCGTCGGGATCACTGATTCTCCTCGAGTCGAACCGTCCAATTGATGACGGTTGCTGCTCCCCAGCGCAGGTGCTTGCCGACACGGAAGCCGGCGGGACCGTAGCCTGTCGTCCGCCACGAGTAGATGGTCTGCTTGGTGACGCCGAGGTAAGACGCGACATCGTCGATGTCCCACAGTTCCTGCGCATCGACCAGCCTGGGTGACCGGCTGCTGGCGTTTCCGCGACGCCGCGGACCGAAGACTCCCGGTTCCGCAGTCGGCACGTTCGAGTTTGTTGCCATCATCAAGCCCCTCCTCGCGGCGTTGACGAACGTTTGGTCTACGGGCACCTATGTCCGACAACCGCGCGGGAGCGATCACGCAGGTGGAAATGATCTGGCAACGCGCTCGCCGAGCATCCGCTACGACGGTTGTCAGCTCATGCGATGCGACGGCGACGATTCGGGCGACCGAGTTACGCCGAGACCCCCAGGGTGGACCGCCCGGGGAGCGCCAAGAGACGAGCCTGGCGGAAGGTGGCGCTCCCGAGATTTGTACTGGATTTGTAACAGGCGAGCGGCTAGCAACAGCAAACGCCGCCGAGCGACCAAAGGGTCGCTCAGCGGCGTTTCTGCAGGTCAGCGGCTGTTTGTTGCGGTTGTTCAGCGTTCCTGAACGACCGCAGCCGGCGGCCCGGTTAGATGTCGTAGTACAGCTCGAACTCGTGCGGGTGCGGACGGAGCTGGACCGGGAGGATCTCCTCGGTGCGCTTGTAGTCGATCCACGTCTCGATGAGGTCGGGGGTGAACACGTCGCCCTGGGTGAGGAACTCGTGGTCAGCCTCGAGGTTGTCGAGGACCGCGTTCAGCGACGTCGGGACCATGTCGATCTCGGCGTACTCCTCCGGCGGGAGCTCGTAGATGTTCTTGTCGATCGGGGCCGGCGGCTCGATCTTGTTCTTGATGCCGTCGATGCCGGCGAGCAGCAGGGCCGAGAAGGCCAGGTAGGGGTTGCTCGACGGGTCGGGGCAGCGGAACTCGATGCGCTTGGCCTTCGGGTTCGAGCCCGTGATCGGGATGCGGACGCAGGCCGAACGGTTGCGGGCGGAGTAGACCAGCGCGATCGGGGCCTCGAAGCCCGGGACCAGACGGTGGTAGGAGTTCACGGAGGGGTTCGTGAACGCCAGCAGCGACGGCGCGTGCTTCAAGATGCCGCCGATGTAGTGACGGGCGGTGTCGGACAGTCCGCCGTAGCCGGCCTCGTCGTAGAACAGCGGCGAGCCGTCCTTCCAGACCGACTGGTGCACGTGCATGCCCGAGCCGTTGTCGCCGAAGATCGGCTTCGGCATGAAGGTCACCGTCTTGTCCGCGGCCCACGCCGTGTTCCGGACGATGTACTTGAACTTCATGATGTCGTCCGCCGCCTTGAGCAGCGTGTCGAACTTGTAGTTGATCTCCGCCTGGCCGGCCGTGCCGACCTCGTGGTGACCACGCTCGAGGACGAGGCCCGCGTTCGCGAGGTTCGTCATCATGTCGTTGCGCAGGTCGGCCGTCTGGTCGGTCGGCGCGACGGGGAAGTAGCCGCCCTTGTAGCGGACCTTGTAGCCACGGTTGTCGGTCAGGTCGTCACCCGTCGACCACGCCGACTCCAGCGACGTGATCTCGTAGAACGACTTGTTGGCGCTCGTGCCGTAGTTGACGCGGTCGAAGATGTAGAACTCGGCCTCGGGGGCGAAGAACGCGGTGTCGCCGATGCCAGTGGTGGCGAGGTACGCCTCGGCCTTGCGGGCGATGTTGCGGGGGTCGCGCGAGTACGCCTCGCCGGTGATCGGGTCGTGGACGAAGAAGTCCATCGCGATCGTCTTGCGACGCTTGAACGGGTCGACGTAGGCCGTGCCGAAGTCGGGGTAGAGCACCATGTCGGACTGGTCGATGCTCTGGAAGCCGCGGATCGACGAGCCGTCGAAGGCCACACCGTTCTCGGCGGCGTCGGCGTCGAACGTCCACGCCGGCAGCGTCACCTGCTGCTGGATGCCGGGCAGGTCGGTGAAGCGGACGTCGAGGTACTCGACGCCCTCGTCCTTGACGTACTTGAAGAACTCGTCGGCATTGCCGAACATGGGGCCTCCTCAGCCACGCGATGGTGGCCTGGTCGTCGATGTGGCGGGAGCGGACGCCTCGGCGGCCGCGTCACCGACGCTAGGCAGAGGCAGTTTCCCTACCGTCACTCCATTGTTTCGGGCATGTTACAAGTCTCGCTCGAGAATGAACGCCACGTGTCGGCGGTGAGCGGCCCGCTAGGCTCACGGCGTGTACGACGTCTCGCTCGGTCGCCGCCTGCTGGCCCTCTTCATCGACTGGGCGGTGGCGATGCTCAGCGTCGTCGCGGTCACCCGGACGCCGCTGGCGGGGGAGGGGGCCGTCAGCTCCTTCGTGACCCTCGGGGTGTTCTTCGTCGAGGTCACGCTCCTGACCGGCGTGCTCGGCTACTCGATCGGCAAGCGCGTGCTGAGCCTGCAGGTCGTCTCGCCCGAGGGACAGCCGATCGGTCTCCCGCGCGCGGCGCTGCGCACGGCGCTGCTGTGCCTCGTGATCCCCGCCATCATCCAGAACGAGGACCACCGCGGGCTGCACGACATCCTGTCCGGGTCGCGTGTCGCCCGCCTCGGGATCTGACGCCGCTCAGCGGTCGAGGTCGGCGCGGTTGCGCTCCACCGACACGACCGTCGCGCCGTCGAAGCAGAAGCGCGCGACGCCGCGGTAGGAGTCGCGGTACGTCGTCCGCGCGTACAGGCACGACGCGCCCGACGGCTCCGCCGAACCGCCCTCCCGGACGAACGTGCGCGCCAGGTCGGGGTCGTCCGTTCCACCGGCCTCGCGGACGTCGTCGGTCGTGAGCGCGTCGCCGCGCGCGTCGAGCGAGCGGTACGTCTGGCCCGTCATCTCGCCCGGCGTCGCCGCCTGGCACGCGCCGGTCCCCAGGGCCGCCGCGAGCGCCAAGCTCGTCCACGTGCGGGACATCAGCCCCGCATCTGGCGCCGGGCGCCCTTCATGCTCGTCGGCACGGGGCCGCGCGGCATGGGCGCCGCCGGACGCATCGCGTCGAGCGCCTTCAGCTTGTTGAGGATGGCGGTCTGCTCCGCCGGCTTGATCGCGTTCGGCAGCTTGCGCACGTGCTTGATCAGCTTCGGCAGCGGCACCTCGCCCTCGCCGCGACCGACGACGACCTCGAGCACCGGCACCTCGTCGCCGACGATGCGTGCATGCTTCTTGCGCTCGGAGGCGATCAGGCTGCGCACGCGCGTGGAGTTGCCCTCGCCGACGAGGATGATGCCCGGACGCCCGACGACGCGGTGCACGACGTCCTGGTTCTTGTTGAACGCGGCCGCCTGCTTGACGTGGTATCCACGACGCAGCATCTGCAGCGCGCCCGCGGCGGCGCCCGTCTGGCCCTCGACCTGCGAGTAGGCCGCCTTCTCCGCGCGCCGTCCCAGCACGAACAGCGCACCGAGGATGCCGAACAGCACCGAGATGATGACCGTGAGGACGATCGCGAGCACGCCCGTGCCGACGAACGTCAGCAGCAGGACGGCCGGGATGCCGGCACCCAGCACGAAGGCCAGCAGCATGAACAGTCCGACGTTGCGGTCGGACTGCTTGGTGATCTTGTACGCCTGGCGCAGCTGGCGCAGACGTCCCTCGGGCGGGGCGGCAGGGGTGGACATGCCGTCCATCCTACGGGTGCCTCAGGCGGCGCCGTCCGTGTGGCGGAGCACGACCTCGCCCGTGGACTCACGCTTCTCGACGGCCTGCTGGTAGAGGCGTCCGGCGCGGTACGACGAACGCACGAGCGGGCCCGACATGACGCCCGCGAAGCCGATCTCGTCGGCCTCGTCCTTGAGCTCGACGAACTCCTCGGGCTTCACCCAGCGCTCGACGGGGTGGTGGCGCGGGGAGGGGCGCAGGTACTGCGTGATGGTGATGAGGTCGCAGCCCGCCTCGTGCAGGTCGCGCAGCGCCTGCGAGACCTCCTCGCGGGTCTCGCCCATGCCGAGGATGAGGTTGCTCTTGGTGACCAGTCCGTAGTCGCGCGCCTGCGTGATGACGTCGAGCGAGCGCTCGTACGTGAACGCCGGACGGATGCGCTTGAAGATGCGCGGCACGGTCTCAACGTTGTGCGCGAGGACCTCCGGCCGGGAGCTGAAGACCTCCTCGAGCAGGTCGGGCTTGCCGTTGAAGTCGGGGATGAGGTTCTCGACGCCGGTGCCCGGGTTGAGCTCGTGGATCTTGCGGACCGTCTCGGCGTACAGCCATGCGCCACCGTCGGGCAGGTCGTCGCGGGCGACGCCGGTGATCGTCGAGTAGCGCAGCTCCATCTTCTGCACGCTCTCGGCCACGCGGCGCGGCTCGTCGCGGTCGAGCGGGGCCGGCTTGCCGGTGTCGATCTGGCAGAAGTCGCAGCGACGGGTGCACTGCTCGCCGCCGATGAGGAAGGTGGCCTCGCGGTCCTCCCAGCACTCGAAGATGTTGGGGCAGCCGGCCTCCTGGCAGACCGTGTGCAGACCCTCGCCCTTCACGAGCTTCATCAGCTCGTTGTACTCAGGACCCATCTTCGCGCGGGTCTTGATCCACTCGGGCTTCTTCTCGATCGGGGTCTGGCTGTTGCGGACCTCGAGTCGAAGCATCTTGCGGCCGTCCGGTGCGATCGTCACGCCGTCCAGCGTACGCCGCCGTCCCAGCGTCGCCACGGGCGCACGCCTACCCGGGCGTAGCCTCGCTAGGGTCGAGGCGTGAGCATCCTCGACCGCTCCTGGACCCGACCTCGGCCCACGCGCGCCCAGCTGGCGACCGACGTCGTCCTGGGGGTCGTCGCCGCCCTCGTGAGCGTCGCGTCCGTGCAGGTCTATGCCAGCGCCTCGGGCGTCTCGACGGGCTGGAGGGGCGTCGAGGCGTACCTGTGGTTCGCACTCGGCGGGCTCGCCCTGTGCTGGCGCCGTCGGTACCCGCTGACCGTCCTCGTGCTGGTCTCCGCCGTCTTCGTCGTCGTCGGCGAGCGGCTGCTCGAGCTGGGCGCCGTGTTCACGATCCAGATGGTGCTCTTCGCCGCGCTCTACGCCGCGTGGGCGTGGTCGCGGCGTCCGAGATCGCTGATGGTCGTCACCGTCGTGGTGCTCGTCGGCATGTTCGGCTGGCTGCTGTGGTCGTTCGGCCGCGACCTCATGCCGCCGCTGGGGGAGCAGACCGGGCTGCTGCCGCCCAAGATCGCGCTCATCGTCTACAGCGTCGCGCTGAACGTCATGTACTTCTTCGGCGCCATCGCCTGGGGGCAGGCCGCCTACCTGAGCGCCCGCCGCAGCGCGCTCGTCGAGGACCAGCGCGAACGCGAACGGGCCGTGCAGGACGTCGAGCAGCAGCAGGCCGTGCAGGCCGAGCGGGTGCGCATCGCCCGCGACCTGCACGACGTCGTCGCGCACCACGTCAGCGGCATCGGCGTGCAGGCGGCGGGTGCCAGCCGGCTCCTCGAGGCCCGGCCCGAACGAGCCCGCGAGGCGCTCGGGGCGATCGAGACGTCGTCGCGCCAGGCCGTCGCGCAGATGCACCAGATCGTCGGGCTGCTCCGCTCCGACGACGAGACCGCGCCCACCGGCCGTGGTCCGCAGCCGGGCCTCGACGACGTCCGACAGCTCGCCGTGACCACCGATCGCCCGTCCGTCGAGGTGCACTGCGTCGGCGAGACGTTCACCGTCCCCGACACGGTCGGGCTGTCGCTCTACCGCGTCGCGCAGGAGGCGCTCAGCAACGTGCGACGCCACTCCGCGGCGACGTCGGCGCGGGTGACCCTGCGCCACCTCAGCGAGCCGGGGGAGCGTGCCGCGGTCGAGGTCGAGGTGCTCGACGACGGTCCGGTCCGCTCCACGCCCCGCGAGGACGGCGGCGGGTTCGGGCTCGACGGCATCCGTGAGCGCGTCGCCATGCACGGCGGCCTCGCCGACATCGGCCCCCGACCCACGGGCGGCTTCCGCGTGCGGGTGCGCATCCCCGTCGACCGGGAGGACGGATGAGCGACCAGGCCCCCATCCGCGTGCTGCTCGTCGACGACCAGGAGCTCATCCGCGCCGGGTTCTCGATGATCCTGGAGATCGAGGACCACATCGAGGTCGTGGGGGAGGCCCGCGACGGCGACGAGGCGCAGCGCCAGGTCGCCACGCTCACGCCCGACGTCGTGCTCATGGACGTGCAGATGCCCGGCACGGACGGCATCACCGCCACCGAGCGCATCGTCGCGGAGCACCCCGACACCCGGGTGCTCATCCTGACGACCTTCGACGACGACGAGTACCTGTTCGCGGCCCTGCAGGCCGGCGCGAGCGGGTTCCTGCTGAAGAACTGCCCGCCCGAGGACCTCGTGAGCGCCATCGGCCTCGCGGCCCAGGGTCACGGGCTGCTCGCGCCCGAGGTCACGCGTCGCGTCATCGCCCGCTCCACCGGCCGCGCCCGCGGCGACGCGACCGTCCTCGACGACCTCACCGACCGCGAGCGCGACGTGCTCCGTGCGCTCGCCCGCGGGCTCAGCAACGCTGAGATCGCGGCCGAGATGTACGTCAGCAGCGCGACGGTGAAGTCGCACGTGTCGCGCATCCTCACCAAGCTCGGCGCGCGCGACCGGGTGCAGGCCGTCATCGTCGCGTTCGAGTCCGGCTTGATGGATGACTGAACCCGATGCCCGAACCCGACTGAGCGCAGCGAAGGAGCGGTGAGGGCAGGTCGAGTGGTGCACGCCGAAGGCGTCTCGCTGTATCGGGACCTCGGCAGTGGTCAGGCTCGGGTGTGTGCCCGCTCTGCGCTGATCCGCGTCGAGTGGTCTCGATACGCGGCCTCGAGCTCGCTGGCGCTCGCCGCGACCGCTACTCGACCAGCGGTGGTGCGTGCCCGCTCGACGCTGATCCGCCCCGGGTGGTCTCGATACGTCGATGCGGCGCTCGTGCCTCGCGCGCATCGACTACTCGACCAGCGGTCGGGGCGGCTGCTCGCTCTGCGCTCATCTGTGCGGGGTGGTCCCGATACGCGGCCCGAGCTCGCTGGCGCTCGCCGCGGCCGCCACTCGACCACCGATGTGAAGGCCCGCTCGACGCTGGTCCGCGCCGAGTGGTCTCGATACGCCGATGCGAACGCTCGTTCCTCGCGTGCATCGGCTGCTCGACCAGCGGTGGGGTGGGCTCGACCTAGCCGTGCGGGGGAGGGAGGCGTGGCCGCGCGGCCGATGCGGCGAACCTGGACGGATCCCTAGCGTGGACGCATGATCACCGTCGAGAAGCTCAGCAGACGCTACGGGGACGTCACGGTCGTCGACGACGTGTCCTTCGAGGTCCGGCCGGGACGCACCACGGGCTTCGTGGGCGCGAACGGTGCGGGCAAGACCACCACCATGCGGATGATCATGGGGGTGCTCGGGGCCAGCTCGGGAGAGGTGCGCTGGAACGGGGAGCCCATCACCGCCGACGTGCGTCGGTCCTTCGGCTACATGCCCGAGGAGCGCGGGCTCTACCCGCGGATGAACCTCGTCGACCAGCTCGTCTACTTCGCGCGGCTGCACGGGCTCGACGCCCGCGACGCGCGCTCCCGCGTCGACGAGCTCCTCGAGCACTTCGACCTCGCCGACCGCGGCGGCGACCTGCTCGACACCCTGTCGCTCGGCAACCAGCAGCGCGTCCAGATCGCCGCGTCGCTCGTGCACCGCCCGAGCGCCCTCGTCCTCGACGAGCCGTTCTCGGGCCTCGACCCGCTCGCCGTCGACTCGATGGTCGACCTGCTCCAGCAGGAGGCCGCCGACCTGCCGCTGCTGTTCTCCAGCCACCAACTCGACCTCGTCGAGCGGCTCTGCGACGACCTCGTCATCCTGTCCGGCGGTCGCGTCGTGGCCGCCGGCCCCGTCGACGAGCTGCGCGACAGCGGTGCCGTCCGCTACCGCGTCGTCATGGACGGCACCGACGCCGCCTGGCTGCGCGACCTGCGCGGGGTGCGCACCCTCGACGTCGACGGCGACGAGGCGCTCGTCGAGCTCGACGGACTCAAGCCCGCCGAGCTGACGCGTGCCGCCTTCGAGCGCGGCCCGGTCGTCGAGGTCGCCCGCGTGCACCAGCCCCTGTCCGACATCTTCCGGGAGTCCGTCCGATGAGCACCCACAGCCCGCACCCCGACCAGAGCAGCGGCACGCCCGCGCCGCGTGATGCGTGGAAGGTCGTCGCGCGACGCGAGATCGACGTGCAGGTGCGGAGCAAGTCGTTCCGCATCGGTCTGCTCGTGACGGTGATCGGCATCGTCGCCACGATCGTCGGCGTCCACTGGTTCCAGAACCGCGACACGACGCAGACGGTCGCCGTCGTCGAGCCCGCGGCCGCCGCAGTCGTCAAGGCTGCCGACCAGCTCGCCGGCGACGACACCCTCACCATCCGCTCGAAGGACGTCGCCGACACCGCCGCTGCCGAGCGGGCCGTGAAGGACGGCGACGCCGACGCCGCCCTGCTCGCCACCGACGACGGCTACGAGCTGGTGGGGGAGCGCGACGTCGACGCGACCGTGCGGCAGTCCGTCACCGCGGCAGTGCGCGCGACGGCCCTGCAGGACAACGCCGCCGCCCAGGACGTCGACCTGTCTGCGCTCGACGCCGGCACCGTCACCTCGGAGCGTCTGCTCGACCCGGCCGCCGAGAACGCCGGCCTTCGCCAGGCGACATCGTTCGTCTTCGTGCTGCTCTTCTTCCTGACGGCGCTCGGGCTGGGCATGGGCATCGCGGGCAGCGTGACGCAGGAGAAGGAGAGCCGGGTCGTGGAGATCCTCGCCGCCGCCGTGCCGATCCGACAGCTGCTGTGGGGCAAGGTCGTCGGCAACACGGTGCTCGCCGTCGTGCAGATCGTCGCCTACGCGGCCGCTGGGGTCGTCGGTCTGCTGGTCACCGACCAGGCCGGCGCGCTCGACGTGGTCGGCCCGCCGATGCTCTGGTACGTCCTGTTCTTCCTGGTCGGGTTCGTCGCCCTCGCCAGCCTGTGGTCGGTCGCCGGGTCGCTGGCGTCGCGCACGCAGGACCTGCAGTCGACGACCATGCCCGCGCAGATGCTCCTGCTCGTGCCGTACTTCCTCGCCGTCCTCGGCGGGGAGGGCATCAAGACGGTCGTGTCGATGATCCCGGTCGTCTCGTCGATGATGATGCCGGCGCGCCTCGTCGAGGGATCCGTGCCCGCCTGGCAGGTCGCGGTCGCGCTCGGCGGCACGCTGCTCGCGGCGGTGCTGCTGGTGCGGGTCGGAGCCCGCGTGTTCGAGCGGACCCTGCTGCGCACCGGCGGCAAGATCGGCTACCGCGAGGCGCTCTCCCTGGCCGAGTAGGTCCGCGTCAGGCGCGCGCCGCCCCCGGGAGCCCCAGCACGGGCACCTGGGGGTGCGCGTCGTCGTGGACCAGGTCGGGCGACGACGTGTACGGCTCCCAGCCCAGCAGGTCGACGAGGTGCGGACGCACGGCGTCGGCCGCCTCGGGCACGCTGACCCGGCGTCCCAGCTCGGCGGTCAGGGTCGTCACGCCGGCATCGGCGATGCCGCAGGGCACGAAACGGTCGTACCAGGAGAGGTCCACGTCGGCGTTCAGCGAGAAGCCGTGCATCGTCACGCCACGGGTGACGCGGATGCCGATCGCCGCGACCTTGCGCTCCGGACCGCGGTCGTCGGCCGCGACCCAGACGCCGGAGCGTCCCGGCACCCGACCCGTCGCGACCCCGAGGTCGGCGACGGCGCGGATCAGCGCCTCCTCGACGCGGCGGACGTAGTCGACGACGAGGACGTGCGACGGCAGCCGCGTGATCGGGTACCCGACCAGCTGACCCGGACCGTGGAACGTGATCTTGCCGCCGCGGTCGACGTCGACGACGGGCGTGCCGTCGAACGGGCGCTCGTGCGGCTCGGTGCGCTTGCCGGCCGTGTAGACGGGCGGGTGCTCCAGCAGAAGCGCGGTGTCGGCGACCTCGTCGGCCACCCGCTGCGCGTGCAGCTCGCGCTGCAGCTCCCAGGCCGTCTCGTAGTCGAGGGCGCGGTCGCCGTACCAGTCGTCGATGATCTGCAGGCTCACGCTCCTACCGTAGCCCCGGTGTGGACGACGGTTCGACGCGAGCGTGTGGGCCGTCGAGGCTGACGTCATGACCAGCTGGCTCGCAGCGCTCGTGACGTGGTGCAGCACGCTGCTCGGCACCGGCGACGCCGACCCCGCCTGCCTGGATCTCGGCCGCCTCGACGCCCTGCGGGCAGAGGCGTTCGCGAGCGCCGACCCGGCCGGGCTGCACGACGTCTACGCGTCGCGGACGCTGCGCGAGGCCGACGCGCGGGTCCTGCGCGGCTGGACCGATCGGGGGTTGCGGCTCGAGGGCATGGCGCAGCAGCGCACCTCGTGCCGCGTGGTGGAGCGGTCGAGCCGCGAGGTCGTGCTCGACGTCGTCGACCGGCTCGGACCCACCCGGGCCCTGGGTGACCAGCGGGTGCACCGGCTGCCCAGCGACCAGCCGACGCGACGCACGGTCGTGCTCACGTGGACGGTGGACGGCTGGCGCGTCGGCGCCGTCCGGTGATCGTCAGGCCAGGGCCGAGCGGAGGGCCGACGGCAGGTCGGCGTCCTCGAAGACGAAGCCGTTGTCGAGCAGGACCTGCGGCACCATGCGCAGCGACCCGAGCAGGTCGTCCGAGAGCGCGCCCAGCGCCACGCGCAGCACGGGAGCCGGGGCGACGAGCACGGTCGGCCGGCCCAGCACGTCGCCGAGCGCCTTCGTGAACTCGGCGTTCGTGGGTGCCTCGGGCAGCGACAGGTTCACCGGGCCGGTGATGCTGTCGCGCTCCAGCAGGAACGCCACGGCGCGCACCCAGTCGCGGCGCGACATGACCGACATGCGCTGACGACCGTTGCCCAGCCGAGGACCCAGGCCGAGCTTGAACGGCAGCAGCATGGGTCCCAGCAGACCGCCCTCGTCGTCGAGGGGGAGGCCCGTGCGCAGGCGCACCACGCGCTGGCCGGCCTGCTCGGCCTCGACCGTGGCGCCCTCCCACGCGACGCACAGGTCGGCGAGGAAGCCGTCGCCACGTCCGGCCGACTCCGTGAGCCGGTCCTGGCCGCGGTCGGCGCCGTAGATGCCCATCGCCGAGCCCGACAGCAGCACCGTCGGGGAGCTCGACGCCGCCACCGCACGGGCGATGGTGGTGGTCGAGTCGACCCGCGACGACCAGAGCTGCTTCTTGTAGGCCTTCGTCCGCGGCCACCGGGCGATGGTCGCGCCCGACAGGTTGACGACGGCGTCGGCGCGGTCGATGAGCACCTGGTCGATCCGGCCGGCGGCGGGGTCCCACAGGGAGGCGTCAGGACCGGGGGTGCCGGAACGCACCAGCCGCGTCACCTGGTGGCCCTGGTCCCGCAGGTGCGAGACCAGGGCCGAGCCCAGGAAGCCGGACGCGCCGCCGACGACGACGTGCATCAGCGGGTCAGAGCTCGCCCTCGAAGGAGCCGCTCTGCAGTCGCTCCTTGACCGCCGTCAGGAATCGACCGGCGTCGGCACCGTCGATGAGGCGGTGGTCGTAGGTCAGCGCCAGGTACGCCATGCTGCGCACCGCGATGCTGTCGCTGCCGTGCGCGTCGGTGATGACGACCGGACGCTTGACGACGGCACCGACACCCAGGATCGCGACCTGCGGCTGGTTGATGATCGGCGTGTCGAAGAGCGCGCCGTTGCTGCCGAGGTTGGTGATCGAGAACGTGCCACCGGACAGCTCGTCCGGCTTGATCTTGTTCGTGCGGGTGCGCTCGGCCGCGTCGGCGATCTTGCGCGCCAGCCCGGCGATCGAGAGGTCGCCGGCGTCCTTGATCGTCGGCACGAGCAGACCGCGCTCGGTGTCCACCGCGATGCCGAGGTGCTCACCGGCCGGGTACGTGACCGTGCCGGCCTCGAGGTCGAGCGCCGCGTTGAGCGTCGGGTACTGCTTGAGCGCCTCGACCGCCGCCTTCGCGAAGAACGGCAGGTACGTCAGCTTGACGCCCTCGCGCTCCAGGAACGCGTCCTTGTGCTTGGCGCGCAGTCGGGCGATCTCGGTGACGTCGACCTCGTGCACCTGCGTGAGCTGGGCCGAGATCTGCAGCGACTCGGTGAGCCGCGAGGCGACCACCTTGCGCAGCCGGCTGAGCTTCTCGGTCTTGCCGCGCAGCGGCGACGGCTCCGAGGAGGCGGCCGGGGCGGGCGCGGACGGGGCCGACGCAGCCGGGGCGGGGGCCGCGGCCTGCTCGGCCTTCTTGGCCGCGTCGAGGACGTCCTGCTTGCGGATGCGACCGCCGACGCCGCTGCCCGTGATGGTGGCGAGGTCGACGCCGTGCTCCTTGGCGAGCTTGCGCACGATCGGCGTCACGTAGGTGTCGCCGCCGCTCTGCGTCGAGGCGCCCGACGTCTGCGGGGCCTCCTGCTTCGGCTCGGGGCGCGCCTCGTTCTCCGGGTGAGCCTGCTTCTCCGGCTGCGCCGTCGGGGCGGGAGCGGACTCGCTCTTCGAGACCTCCTCGGCCTTCTCCGGCTGGCTCTTCTCGGCCTCGGCGGCCTCCTCGAGCTCCTCGGCCTGCGCCGGCTCCTCGGCGGGGTCGCTGTCGAGCGACGGGGCCTCGTCGGACGAGCCGCCCGAGGAGGAGCCCGCGGCGGACGCGTCGCCGACGACGGCCAGCACGGCGCCGACCTCGACGGTCTCGTCCTCCTCGACCTTGATCTCGAGGATGGTGCCCGCGACGGGGGAGGGGATCTCGGTGTCGACCTTGTCGGTGGAGATCTCGAGCAGCGGCTCGTCGACCTCGACGGTGTCGCCGACGTTCTTGAGCCAGGTGGTGACGGTGCCCTCGGTGACGCTCTCGCCGAGCTCGGGCAGCGTGACCTCGGTGCCCTCGCCGGTGGACTTCGTCTCCAGGTGCGGCTCCTCGCCGTGCTGGTTGACGGGCGTGCCGTCGTCCTCGCGCGCCGGCTCCTCACCGGGCTGCTCGGCGGAGGCCTCGTCGGAGGAGGACTCCTCGACGTCGGCGTCCTCGGTCTCCTCCGGCTCGGCCGGCGCCTCGGAGCCGCCGTCGGACGGGCTCTCGTCGGCGTCGCCGATCACGGCGAGGTCGGCGCCGACCTCGACGGTCTCGTCCTCCTCGACCTTGATCTCGAGGATGGTGCCCGCGACGGGGGAGGGGATCTCGGTGTCGACCTTGTCGGTGGAGATCTCGAGCAGCGGCTCGTCGACCTCGACGGTGTCGCCGACGTTCTTGAGCCAGGTGGTGACGGTGCCCTCGGTGACGCTCTCGCCGAGCTCGGGAAGGGTGACGGTCGTTGCCATGATGTCGTCCTCGTTCGGGTCAGGCGTGCGAGTGGAGGGGCTTGCCGGCCAGGGCGAGGGCAGCCTCGCCGAGAGCCTCGTTCTGGGTGGGGTGCGCGTGGATCAGCTGCGCGACGTCCTCGGGGTAGGCCTCCCAGTTGACGATGAGGGAGGCCTCGCCGACCTGCTCGCCGTAGCGGGCGCCGATCATGTGGACGCCGACGATCGGACCGTCCTTCTCGCGGACGAGCTTGATGACGCCGGCCGTGCCCAGGATCTGGCTCTTGCCGTTGCCGCCGAGGTTGTACTCGACCGTCTCGACGTTGTCGTCGCCGTACTTCTCCTTGGCCTGCGGCTCGGTGATGCCGACCGACGCGAGCTCGGGGTCGCAGTAGGTGACGCGCGGGATGCCCGGGTCGAGGACGGGCTGCGGCGAGAGGCCCGCGATCTCCTCGGCCACGAAGATGCCGTGGGCGAAGCCGCGGTGCGCGAGCTGCAGGCCGGGCACGAGGTCGCCGACGGCGAAGACGCCCGGCTGGTTCGTGCGCAGCCGCTCGTCGGTGGGGACCCAGCCGCGGTCGACCGTGACGCCGGCCTCCTCGAAGCCGTTGCCGTTGCCGTTCGGGCCGCGACCCACCGCGACGAGGACGAGGTCGGTCTCGATGGTCGAGCCGTCCTCGAGCGACACCTTGACGCCGCTGTCGGTCTGCTCGACGCCGGAGAACTTGGTGCCGGTCTTGAAGGCGATCTTGCGCTTGCGGAACGCGCGCTCGAGGTTCTTCGACAGCGTCGGGTCCTCCAGGGGGACCAGCGACGGGAGCGCCTCGATGATGGTGACCTCGGCGCCGAACGAGCGCCAGACGGACGCGAACTCCACGCCGATGACGCTGCCGCCGATGATGACGACCTTCTCGGGGACCTCGCTCATCGTGAGGGCCTCCTCGCTCGTCACCACGCGGCCGCCGATCTCGAGGCCGGGCAGGCTGCGGGCGTAGGAGCCGGTCGCGAGCACGACGTTGCGGCCGGTGTACTGCTGGCCGTCGACCTCGACCGTGCCGCCGCCGTCGGCGTCGGTGGAGACGAGGCGACCCTCGCCCTCGACGACCGTGATGCCGCCGGACTTGATGAGGCCCTGCAGGCCCTTGTAGAGACGGTCGATGACGCCGGCCTTGTAGCTGTTGACCTGCGCCATGTCGATGCCCTCGAACGTCGCCTTGACGCCGTAGGTCTCGCTGTGGCGGGTCTCGTCGGCGACCTCGGCGGCGTGCAGCAGCGCCTTGGTCGGGATGCAGCCGTTGTGCAGGCAGGTGCCGCCGAGCTTGCCCTTCTCGACGAGCGCGACGCTGAGGCCGAGCTGCACCGCACGGAGGGCACAGGCGTAACCGCCGCTGCCGCCGCCCAGGATGACGATGTCGAAGGTGTTCGTGCTCTGGTCGCCCGGGCTGTCCGCCACAGTGTCCTCCCGCGTGGAATGGTCGTTCGCCAGCCATCTTGTCACCCTCGGCCCACGCCGCACCACGGGGGGAGCGACCGGTGAGTAGGTTCTCCGGACTCGTCGGTGGGCCTCGTTCGCGGGGCCCGTCGCAGGGGCGCGTGCTGTGGCTCGTCGAGGGGATCCTCCGGGGGAGCTCTCGGTTCGGACCGGGCCCGGCGCCACCAGTGGTCGGGCAGAATGTCGCCATGGCACTGTTCGGCCGCCGACGCGGCAGCTCCGACCGGCGCACCGTGCGTGACGACATGGCGGCGCTGCGCGACTGGGCGACCATCCGGCACGGCGTCGAGGCGTACGTGGAGCCCCGCACCTCCTTCAACGAGCCGACGGTCGTGCTGGTCGCGTCCGACGGCGAGTCGATCCGCCGTCGGGTGGAGTCCTACAAGGCGGCCGCCGAGCTGGCACGCAAGCTCGGGATCCCGGTCTACGACGCGAACCGCGTGGGCTACCCGCAGCGGATGCGCGACTACGCGGTGCGCCAGCAGGGTCGCTCGACCGGGCACACCGCGTCGGCCACCAGCCGCGACCCGCGTCGCTCCACCCCTGGCGGCGGACCGACGCGTCCTGCGGCCGGTCCGCGACCGCTGTCGCCGAGCGAGCGCGACGCGATCGCGACCCTCCAGGTCTCGGCCGACGTCGCCGGCGGTGACGTCACCGTCCGCCCCGACGACGAGGTGCTCCGCCGCTGGTGGAAGCAGGCGCGGGCCCGTTCGCACCCCGACCGTCGCGGTGGCGACCGCACGGAGTGGGACGAGGTCGAGCAGGCCGCCCAGACCCTCAACCTCTCCTGACCCCAATCCCCAGGACGCAGCAGTCCCCACGATTCGGTACGTCATCGCCCGTTCCGGAGCCGGAAGTGGGCGATGACGTACCGAATCGTGGGAATGTTCAGGGGTGGGGGTCGGCGTGCTCCGGGGGCCAGACCACGGCGAAGCGCTCGAACCTGGTCTCCATGGCGTCGACGTCGACGTCGTCCGCGAGCCCCAGGACGCGACGCGCGAAGTCGCGGTGCGCCTGCAGCCACCAGTCGCGGGTGAGGTCGCCCTCGCCCTCGTCACGGGCGAACGCGTCGTCGACGGAGTCGAGGCGTCCGACGCGCACGTCGACGGTCCGCAGCACGACCCGCGACCGCCCGGAGCCGTCGAGCACGACCCAGTGGTCGCCGACCCTGACGGGGTGGTCGTCGGGGCACACCGGCCCGGCCGTCGCCCGTTTGCCGCCGGCCAGCACCAGGGCCAGGAGCTCGTCGGCCATCGCGGGGGAGTCGCCGAACGGCTCCACCGCGGGCTCGACATCGGCCGCCTCGGGACGGGCTGCGACGTAGTCGGCCCAGAGGTCGTCGGTCACGACCATCCGGCCTCGTCGAGACCGCCGGGCACCTCGACGTCGGGCGACGGGTCGTAGGGCGTGCGCGTGAACGCGAAGGTGGCGAGGTCGAGCTGGACCGGCCGCCCGTCGGCGTCGCGGCGGACCGTGAGCCGCTCGTTCTCGTAGTAGCCGCCGAGGCCGACCCAGCCGTCACCGTCGGGACGGAACCGGGCCCCGCGGCCGACGCCGGGCGTGCCGAGCACGAGGTGGTCCCCGTCGAGCCGTGCCGTGGAGCGGCTGGTGCCCCAGAACCAGTCGCCCACGAGGTCGAGGTGGTCGCGCTGCCCGGGTCGGCGGACCCACGGTGTCGGGGTCCGCGGCTCGTGGCTGCGCACGAGCTCGAGCAGGTCGGTGTCGAGCGTGCCGAGACCGGACGTGACGTTGGCGAGCACCACCACGCCGTCGCCGGAGTCGACGTCCACGTGCAGCGACGCCAGGAACCCGGGCATCGAGCCCCCGTGGCCCACGAACCGTCGGCCCTGCTCGTTCCACACCTGCCAGCCGAGGGCGTGCGCCCCGGTCCAGGGCTGACCGGGGCGGTCGACGACGGCGACGGGCCGGTGCATCTCGCGCAGCGTCTCGGGAGCGAGCAGGCCGCCGGTGTGCCCGGCCGCGAACGCCGCCCAGCGGGCGAGGTCCTCGGCGCTCGACCAGAGCTGGCCGGCGGGGGCGAGCGCCACCGCGTCGTGCTCGGGCTCGACGTGGGCGAGGTCCGCGAAGGGGTGCACGGCGAGGCCGGGTGCGGCGGCGTCGTCGGGTCGGTGCCGCGTGGCCGTCATCCCGAGCGGGCGCAGCAGGTCGGCGTGCACGGCCTCGTGCCACGAGGTGCCGCGCAGCCGCGCGACCAGCTCGCCGAGCACGCCGAAGCCGGTGTTCGAGTAGTGGAAGCGGGTGCCGGGCGTGAACAGCAGGCGTGGTCGTGACGCCACGAGGGCGTCCCACGGGTCACCGGGCGTGCGCTCCCACCACGGGCCGTTCGTCTCGGCCTGCAGCCCGGACGTGTGGCTGAGCAGCTGGGCGACGGTGACGGGGAGCTCGAGCTCGGCCAGGTGCTCGCCGATGCGGTCGTTGAGGTCGAGGCGTCCCTCGTCACGCAGCTGCAGCACCTGGGTCGCGACGAACGTCTTGGTGATCGACCCGATCCGGTACGCGGTGCGCGGCGTCGCCGGCGCGGAGGCGTCGGTGCCGTCGAGGTGACCGGCCGCGTCGCTCCACACGACCTGGCCGTCGCGGACGACGGCAGCCGCGACCGACGGGACGCGCCGCGTGCGCTGCTCCTCGGCCACCCGGGCCGAGAGGAGAGCCCGCGTGCGCTCCTGCAGCCCGCCGGCCGGCTCAGTCACCGGACGCGAGGTCCGACGCGAGGCGCACGAGGGTGCGGACCGAGACGCCGGTGCCGCCGGACGGCGTGTAGCCGTGCTCCCCGCCGTCGTTGAACGACGGGCCGGCGATGTCGAGGTGCGCCCAGGGCGTCTCCCCGACGAACTCGCGCAGGAACGCCGCGGCGAACAGGGTCCCGCCGTACGGCTTGGGGTTGTGCTGGCGGATGTCGGCGATCTTCGACGACGTGACCGCCGACTTCATCTCCTCGACGATCGGCAGCGGCCACATCGACTCGCCCGTCGTCCGTGCGGCGTCGAGGATCGCGTCGCTGAGGGCGTCATCGTTGCCCAGCACGCCGGTGGTGCGCTCGCCGAGCGCGACGACGCAGGCGCCCGTGAGCGTGGCGACGTCGACGATGCGGTCGGCACCGGCCTCGACCGCGAGGGAGAGGCCGTCGGCGAGGACGAGGCGACCCTCGGCGTCGGTGTTGTGCACCTCGACCGTGGAGCCCGACCGCATGGTCAGGACGTCGCCCGGGCGCGTGGCCGAGCCGCTGGGCATGTTCTCGGCGAGGCAGGCGAAGGCGGTCACCTTGACCGGCAGGCCGAGCTCGGCGATCGCGAGCGTGGCGGCGACCACCGCCGCGGCGCCCGCCATGTCGATCTTCATGGTCTGCATGCCGGAGCCGCTCTTGATCGACAGGCCGCCGGAGTCGAACGTGATGCCCTTGCCGACGAGGGCGAGGTGGGTCACGGCCTTGCGCGGCTCGTAGGAGAGGCGGACGAGGCGCGGCGGGGCCTCCGAGCCGGCGCCGACGCCGAGGATGCCGCCACAACCCTCCTTCTCGAGCCGCTTCTCGTCCCAGACCGAGACCTTGACCGGCTGGCGTCCGGCGACCTCGGCGATCTGGTCGGCGAAGGCCGGCGGTCGCAGGTCCCCGGGCGGGGTGTTGACCCAGTCGCGGGCGAGGGCGGTGGCGCGGGCGACGACGGCGGCGTGCTCGACGGCGTCGACGACCGTGCTCTGGCGCCCGAAGGCGGACAGGACCGTGACCGCGCCCAGCCGCGCGTCGTCGTCGGAGGCCTTCGTCTTGTACGCCTCGTACCGGTAGGCGCCGAGCAGTGCGCCCTCCGCGACGGCGACGACGTCGTCCGCGCCGGCCGGCTGCAGCGCCAGCGCGGCGGTGGAGGCCTTGAGCTTGACGGCGGCGCGCACGCCCGAGGCGGCGGCGCGGCGCAGCTCCTCGGCGTCGGGCTCCTCGCTGAGGCCGACCGCGACGACGGCGTTCGCCTTGGTGGCCTCGCCGCCGGGCGCCACGACGACCTGGCCCTTCTCCCCGGTGAAGCCGAGCAGTGCCAGCGTCGGGGCGAGGTCGGCCGCGTCGTCGTCGGTCCGCACACCCAGCACGAGGACGTCGGTCTTGACCGTCGAGGGCTTGGCGGTGCTGACGGAGACGTCAGGCAGGGAGGAGGCGGACGAGCGGACGGGCGTCGAAGGGGCCATGTCGCCCATGTAATCACGCAGCCCGCTACGTTGGCCGACATGGACCTGCTCCGTTCGCCGCTGCACGACCACCACGTGGCCCTCGGCGCCAAGATGGCCGAGTTCGGGGGGTGGTCGATGCCCCTGGAGTACCCGTCGGAGTCCGGTGGCGGCGTCCTCGCCGAGCACGCGGCCGTGCGTGAGGCGGCGGGCCTGTTCGACGTGAGCCACCTGGGCAAGGCCAGCGTCCGCGGCGCGGGCGCCGTCGACCACGTGAACGCGCACCTCACGAACGACCTGCGCCGCATCCGCCCCGGCCAGGCGCAGTACACCCTCTGCTGCGACGAGGACGGCGGCACCGTCGACGACCTCATCGCCTACGTGCGCAGCGACTTCGACGTCTTCCTCGTGCCCAACGCCGCCAACACGGCCGCGGTCGTGGAGCGGCTGCGAGCCGCAGCGCCGGCGGGCGTCGAGGTCGTCGACCGCCACCGTGAGCTGGCCGTCCTCGCCGTGCAGGGCCCCGCGGCCGACGCGGTGCTGGCCGGGGTGGGGGTGCCCACCGACCACGCCTACATGTCGTTCGTCGAGGCGCCCGTCGGCGGTGCCGAGGCGATCGTGTGCCGCACCGGCTACACGGGGGAGAAGGGGTACGAGCTGGTCGTCCGCGCCGACGACGCCCCCGCCGTCTGGGAGGCGCTGCTGACGGCCGGCGAGCCGCACGGCCTGCGTCCGTGCGGTCTCGGTGCGCGCGACACGCTGCGTACCGAGATGGGCTACCCGCTGCACGGCCACGAGCTGTCCGCCGAGATCTCGCCCGTCATGGCGCGGGCCGGCTGGGCCGTCGGCTGGGACAAGCCGGCGTTCACCGGCAAGGACGCCCTCGTGCGTCAGCGCGAGGAGAAGAGCGTCCCCCTGGTGCGCGGCATCGTGTCCGCCGGCCGCGGCATCCCGCGACCCGGCATGGTGGTGCGGGCGGTCGGACCCGACGGCGCCCCCGGCGACGTCGTCGGCGAGGTGACGTCCGGGACCTTCTCGCCCACGCTGCGCCAGGGGATCGGCCTGGCCCTGCTCGACCGCAGCGTCGGGGACGGCGACGACGTGCTCGTCGAGGTGCGGCGTCGCGCCGAGCCGTTCACGGTGACCAAGCCCCCGTTCGTCGCCCCCTCGACCTGAGCCCCGACCTCGTCGGGGCGAGGATGGCACGACCGACCACGCACGACCGATCAGGAGGACGTCGATGAGCTGGACCTGGCTGCTGGAGACCGCCGACGGGCAGGAGAAGGGTCGTTCCGACGCGTTCGACAGCCGCGGCGACGCCGAGACGTGGATCGGCGAGACCTTCGCCGAGCTGCTCGACCAGGGGGTCGACCAGGCGCGGCTGCTGGACGGCGACACCGAGGTCTACGGACCGATGTCGCTGCACGGGGAGTAGCCCCGGCCGGCTCCCCCGCTCGACGAGCGCCGGGTCAGACGCGCTCGCGCGGCTCCTGGCCGCGGGCGATCGCCGGCTTCGGCAGGCGGAAGCGGCGCAGCTGCGTGCTGCGCAGCACGGCGTAGCCGGTCGCGCCGCGCGTCGACTCGCCCGGGAAGCGCAGCTTCAGCTGCTTGCGCAGCCCGCTGACGAGCAGGATCTCGTCGAGGATGGTCAGCAGGATCATCACGCCCCAGGCGTACACGACCACGAGCTGCGCGAGAGGCGCCTGCACGAAGCTGAGGACGAGCACCGCGAGCAGGATGGGCAGCAGGTACTCCGCGACGTTGCGACGCCGGTCGACGTAGTCGCGCGCGAACGCGCGCACCGGTCCTCGGTCGCGCGGCGGGAGGGCGTCGCCCTTGCCGGCCCGCAGGGCCTCCTGCTGACGACGGCGCAGGTCGGCGCGCGCCTGACGCTCGCGCTGCATCTGCTCCTTGCGCGTCATCGGCGTCTTCATCGCCTTCTTGCGCGCCGCCTCGGCCTCCTTGCGGCTCGGCGTCGCACGGCCCTTCTTGGCGGCCTGGGTGCGGTCGTCGGGGGCGGCGTTCTCCTGCGTCACGGCGTCACCCTACACAGCGCGCCCACGCGGTCCGGAGGCCCACGTGCCGCAGCCCCGTACGCTGACGTCATGGGGATCGGACGCAGGATTCGCGACATCTGGCGGTCGCGCTCGCACCGTGAGCTCGACGGCGAGGGGCTGCGCAGCTCCCTCGACGACACCTACCGCGCACAGCTCGCGCACCTGCAGAAGGTGCGACGCGGCGTCGCCGACGTCACGACCAGCCGCAAGCGCGTCGAGGTGCGGCTGCGCCAGCTGGAGCAGCAGGCCGCGACGTTCGACGCGCAGGCGCGGGAGGCCGTCGAGCGCGGCGACGACACCGCCGCCCGCACCGCGCTGGGCCGCAAGGTCGGGCTCGAGGAGTCCCTCGCCGACCTGCGGGAGCGGCACGCCGCGCTGCAGCAGGAGGAGGCGACCATCACCGACGCCGCCACCCGGCTGGAGGACAGCATCGAGGACTTCCGGCTCCGCAAGGACACGCTGACGGCCCGCGCGTCGGCGGCCGAGGCCCGCTCGCAGCTCACCAGCGCCGACACCGGCATCGCGTCGTCGCTGAGCAGCGTCAACCAGCAGATGGAGGCCGCCGAGCGGCACACCCGCGAGCTGGAGGCCCGCGCCGACGCGGTCGACGAGCTGGTTGCCGACGGCATCGTCGCGCGACCGGGGGAGAGCACCGACGACCTCGCGGCGCGGCGCTTCGACCGCGAGCTGGGCCTCGACGTCCCGCAGAGCACCGAGGTGGAGGGAGAGGGCCGTGGCCCGCAGCAGGTTCAGGGCTGACCGGGGGCTCACGCTCCGCATGGGCGGGGTGAGCCTCGGGCTGGGCGCGCTCTACGTCGCGTTCGGTGCCGTCCTCATCTCCTTCTCCGGCAGCGCGGTGGTCGGCCTGGTCATCACCGTCGCGCTGGCGTGGGGGCAGTGGTACTTCTCCGACACGCTCGCGCTGAAGTCGATGGGTGCGCGGGTCGTGAGCCCCGAGCAGGCGCCCGAGCTGCACGCCATGATCGACCGGCTGTGCGTCATGGCCGACATGCCGAAGCCGACCGTCGCGGTGGCCGTCACCGACCTGCCCAACGCGTTCGCGACCGGCCGCACGCCACGCCACTCCGCCGTCTGCGTGACCACGGGCATCATGCAGCGCCTCGACGCCGACGAGCTCGAGGGCGTGCTCGCGCACGAGCTGTCCCACGTGGCCAACCGCGACGTCTCCGTCATGACCGTGGCCTCGTCGCTCGGCCTGCTGGCCGGGTTCATCACCCGCTGGGGCCTCTACCTCGGCGGCGGAGGGAACAACCGCGACAACCGCAACGGCAACGGCGTGCCGTTCATCGTCGTCTTCCTCGTGAGCATGGTCGTCTACTTCGTCAGCTTCCTGCTCACCCGCGCGCTGTCGCGCTACCGCGAGCTGAGCGCCGACCGCAGCGGCGCCTACCTGACGGGCCGGCCCTCGAAGCTGGCGTCGGCGCTGGTCAAGATCTCCGGCGACATGAGCCGCATCCCCAACGAGGACCTGCGCGGCGCCCAGGCGCTCAGCGCCTTCTTCTTCGCGCCCGCCATCAACCGCGCGTCGGTGAACGCCGTCATGGCCACCCACCCGCCCCTGGAGCAGCGTCTCGCGCAGCTGGCCAAGGTCGGCGCCGAGCTGTCGGACCCGATCTGATGGGCCCGATCTGATGGGCTGGCTCGACGGCATCCTCGGTCGGTCCAAGCCGCCGGAGGCCGACCTCGACGTCCTGTTCGGCGTGCCCCAGGCGGCGCTGACGCTCGAGGCCGCGGGGTTCGCGGCCACCGGTGCGGGCGCGGTGTGCTTCCGCGACGTCGACGGGGTCAGCGACGACCGCGTCATGGCCGAGGTGCAGCAGGTCATCGGCACCGACACCACCGCCACGGTCACCGTCTCCGACGACGGCCAGGGGTTCCGCTGGCTGCAGGTCACGCGGGCGCCGGGCGACCTGCAGGGTCTGGTGAGCGACCTGCACGCCGCCAACTCCTCGATGGCCGACGCCGGCTTCGGACCGCAGCTCCTGTGCTCCACGGTCCTGTTCACGACGCCGTCGGGCGGTCCGCTCGGGCTGGTCTACCTGTTCAAGCAGGGCACCTTCTACCCGTTCGCGCCGCAGGCCGGTCGACGTCGCGACAACGCGGTCGAGCTGCAGGTGCGGGCCCTCGTCGAGGGCGACGTGCCCGTGGAGAAGGCGCTGGAGCGCTGGCTTGCGCTGTGGGACGCGCCCGGACTGTCCGTCTGACCACGTCGGGTCCCACCGCCTTCGGTAGGTTGGGCCCGTGAGCCTCGACACCCTCTCTCCCGACGAGATCCGCGCCCTCCACGCCGAGCAGCAGACCGCCTACGAGCAGCTGAAGCAGGCTGGTCTCGCGCTCGACATCACGCGCGGCAAGCCGTCGGCGGCGCAGCTCGACCTCTCCAACGCGCTCCTCGACCTCCCCGGCCAGGACTACAAGGACGCGGCCGGCACCGACACCCGCAACTACGGCGGCGGCGTCGGCAACGTGCAGCTGCGCGAGATCTTCGCCGAGCTCCTGCACGTCCCGGTGGACCAGCTCGTGACGGGCGACAACGCCAGCCTCGCGATCATGCACGACCTCGTCGTCTTCGCGATGCTCAAGGGCACGGTCGGGTCCCAGCGGCCGTGGGCGCAGGAGGAGGAGATCGTGTTCCTCTGCCCGTCGCCCGGCTACGACCGGCACTTCGCGATCTGCGAGCAGTACGGCATCACCATGCGCACGATCGACATGCTCGACGACGGCCCCGACATGGTCGCCGTGCGCGAGGCGGTCACCGACCCCGCCGTCAAGGGCATCTGGATCGTCCCGACCTACGCCAACCCCACCGGCGCCGTCGTCAGCGAGGCCGTCGCCGCCGAGCTGGCCGCCCTCGAGACCGCTGCCCCGGACTTCCGCATCTTCTGGGACAACGCCTACGCGGTGCACCACCTCACCGAGGAGCGCACGAAGACCGCCGACATCGTGGGGCTGTGCGCGGCGTCCGGCCACCCCGACCGTCCCTTCGTGCTCGCGTCGACCTCGAAGATCACCTTCGCGGGCGCCGGCGTGAGCTTCTTCGCCTCCTCTCCCGACAACATCGCCTGGTACACCGGGCTCGTCGGCAAGCGGACCATCGGCCCCGACAAGCTCAACCAGCTGCGCCACGTCCGGCTGCTCGGCGACGTCGACGGCGTGCACGCGCTCATGGACCAGCACCGCGAGATCCTCGCGCCGAAGTTCGCGGTCGTGCAGGAGGTGCTCTCGGCGCGCCTCGGCGGCCTGGACGTGGCCACGTGGACCGAGCCGCGGGGCGGCTACTTCGTCAGCCTCGACGTCCCCGACGGCTGCGCCACCCGGGTCGTGCAGCTCGCGAAGGAGGCGGGCATCGCGCTCACCCCGGCGGGCGCGTCGTTCCCGTACGGCAAGGACCCGCGCGACCGCAACATCCGCATCGCGCCGTCGTTCCCGCCGATCGAGGAGCTGCGCACCGCGATGGAGGGCCTGGCCACGTGCGTGCTGCTCGCGGCCACCGAGCAGCGGCTGGCCTGAGCCCGTGCGCGTGCTCGTGGCGCCGGACAAGTTCGCCGGCACGCTGAGCGCGCCCGAGGCGGCCCGGGCCATCGCCCGCGGCTGGGCACGGACGTCGCCGGACGACGAGGTCGTGCGGCTGCCCATGGCCGACGGTGGCCCCGGCTTCGTCGACGCGCTGCACGACGCGCTCGGCGGACGGCTGCACGTGGTTCCCGTGCGCGGGTCGACGGGGGCCGAGGTCCCCGTGACGCTGCTCGTCGTCGACGACGTCGCCTACCTCGAGTCGGCGCAGGCCTGCGGGCTGCAGCTCGGTCCCCCCTCCGCCCGCACCGCCTCCACCTGGGGCGTGGGCGAGGCGGTGCGCGCCGCCGTCGACCTCGGGGTGTCGTCGGTCGTCGTGGGGCTGGGTGGCAGCGCGACGAACGACGGGGGAGCGGGCCTTTTGGGCGCCCTCGGGGCGACCGCCGACCGGCCGCTCGACGCCGGTCCGGACGGTCTGCGCGGCATCACGTCCGTCGACCTCGCCGCGGCCCGGCGGGCCGTCGAGGGAGTCGACCTCGTCGCCGCGAGCGACGTGGACGTGCCCCTGCTGGGCCTGTTCGGCGCCACCAAGACGTTCGGTCCGCAGAAGGGCCTGGACGACTCCGATCTGCTGGAGGTCGACGGACTGCTGGACGCCTGGGTCGACGCCGTGTGCGGTCCCACCCCTGCCGAACGACGGGTGGCGGACGCGCCAGGTGCCGGGGCTGCAGGCGGCCTCGGCCTGGGACTGCTGCTCCTCGGTGCGGACCGTCGGGCCGGCGTCGCGGTCGTGGCGGACGCGGTCGGGCTGGACGCCGCCTGCGCGGACGCCGACCTGGTGGTCTCCGGCGAGGGCTCGTACGACCACACGTCGCGCAGCGGCAAGGTCGTGCACGGGGTCGCGCAGGTGGCGGCGCGGCACGCGCGGCCCTGCGTGGCGATCGCCGGACGGGTGAGCGTCGGGTCGCGCGAGATGCGGGCCATGGGGGTCGAGTCCGCCTACGCCATGCTCGACCTGGTGGGGGAGGAGCGCTCGTTCGCCGACCCGTCGGGCTCGCTCGCCGACGTCGCGGAGCGTGTGGCGCGCACCTGGTCGCGCTGATCGGCGCCCGCGAGTCCGCGCCCGGCGAGGGATCTCCTGAGGATCGGCGCGTACGATGGAATGGAACCGGCTTCCTCCTGGTTGTCCACCAGGAGAGCACCCGAGACCGACGGAGATGACATGAGCGTCGACAGCAGCACCACCCCCGAGACCACCGAGACCGCCGCCCCGGCCGACGGTGTGAACCTGTCCGCGAACGCCGCGGAGAAGGTGCGGAGCCTGCTCGCCCAGGAGGGTCGCGACGACCTCGCCCTGCGCATCGCGGTGCAGCCGGGCGGCTGCTCGGGCCTGCGCTACCAGCTGTTCTTCGACGAGCGGACGCTCGACGGCGACGAGGTCCGCGACTTCGACGGCGTGAACGTGGTCGTCGACCGGATGAGCCTGCCGTACCTGCACGGCGCGTCGATCGACTTTGTCGACACGATCGAGAAGCAGGGCTTCACCATCGACAACCCGATGGCGACGGGCTCCTGCGCCTGCGGCGACAGCTTCCACTGATCGAGCCACCTCGGGAGCAGTGCGATCGAGCCACCTCGCGAGCCCTGCGAGCGACGGTGGCGAGAGGTCGAGTGGTGCACGCCGAAGGCGTCGGACTGTATCGAGACCTCTGAGCGGTCCAGACCCCGCCACGAGGTGGGCAGCCGACCCTGACCCACCAGAGTGGTCTCGATACGTCGAGACCAGCTCGTGCCGCCCCCGCAAGCGGGAGGTGCCCCCAGCGCGCCTCGACTACTCGACCAGCGGTGGCGCGAGTGATCTCGATACGTCGAGGCCAGCTCGTGCCTCGCGACCTCGACTACTCGACCAGCGGGAAGTGGGCACGAGCGGCGCTGCGCGACGTCACGCGCGACTTCCTCACACGACGGCCCCCTGCGGACGCAGGGGGCCGTCGTCTAGTCTCGTCGGGTGCATCTCGCGATCGCCGGCTCTGTGGCCACCGACCATCTGCAGGTCTTCTCGGGGAAGTTCTCGGACTCCCTGGTCCCGGACCAGCTCGACAAGCTGTCCGTGTCGTTCCTGGTGGAGGACCTGGACGTCCGCCGCGGCGGGTGCGCCGCGAACATCGCGTTCGGCCTGGCGGCGCTGGGTCTGCGGCCGACGCTGGTGGCGTCGGTGGGTCGTGACTTCGCCGACCAGGGCTACCAGCAGTGGCTGGAGGACGCGGGCGTCGACTGCTCGCGCGTCCACGTCTCGCCGGACAAGCACACGGCGCTGTGCACGATCACGACCGACGACGCGCATGCGCAGATCGTCACGTTCTACGCCGGTGCCATGGCCGACGCCCGCACGATCGACGTGCTGGAGCTCGGCGACTTCGACCTCGTCCTCATCGGTCCTGACGACCCCGAGGCGATGAACCGGCACACGGCGGCCTGCCGCGAGGCGGGCGTGCCGTTCGCGGCCGACCCGTCGCAGCAGCTGGCGTGGGCCGACGGCGACCTGATCCGCGATCTCGTCGACGGTGCGGCCTACCTGTTCAGCAACGACTACGAGTCGGCGCTGATCCAGACGAAGACCGGGTGGAGCGAGGCGGAGGTGCAGGCGCACGTCGGCACGCGGGTCGTCACCCGCGGCAAGGACGGCGTGACCGTCTACCCGTCCGACGGCGCACCGATCGAGGTCGCGGCGATCCCCGATGTCGACGCGGTCGACCCGACGGGTGTCGGCGACTCGTTCCGCGGCGGGTTCCTCGCGGGTGTCGCTGCCGGCCTGGACCTGGAGCGGGCGGCGCAGATCGGCTGCACGATCGCGGCGAGCGTCGTGGAGACCACGGGCACGCAGGAGTACGCGCTGACGCGGGAGGCGTTCCTGGACCGCCTGGGCTCGGCCTACGGCGACGAGGCGCGGGCCGAGGTGTCCGCCGCGCTCGACCTTGCGTGAACGACCCCGACACGCGTCGGGGCAAGGGTGCCCTTACCTGCTCGACGAGCGACGAGTGAGGGTACTGTGAACAGGTCATCGCATGAGTGGTGTGGACAAGAAAGGCGCCTCGTGGGTCGGATGAAGCTGGCGGCTGCTGTCGTCGTCGCAGTTCTCCTGAGTGGATGCTCGCCCGTGGCGGACCACGACATCAAGCGCCTCGCGCTTCCTGTCGCCGCCAGTGACCGGTCGCAGCCCGTCTGGGACCTGTGGCTCGGTGCCTGGATCGCCGTGCTGGTCGTGTTCGTGCTCGTCTTCGGGCTCATCGTGTACGCCTCCGTGCGCTACCGCCGTCGCAGCGACGACGAGGTGCCCACGCAGGTGCGCTACAACCTGCCGCTCGAGGCGCTCTACACGATCGCCCCGGTCGTCGTCGTCGCGGTGTTCTTCTTCCACACCGTCACGAGCCAGAACGAGGTGCTCGAGAAGGTCGACAACCCCGACCACACGATCGAGGTCGTCGGCTCCAAGTGGCAGTGGGCCTTCAACTACCTCGACGAGGACGCCACGCAGGGCGAGGACGTGTACGACTTCGGCACGCCCGACCAGCCGGCCGAGCTGTGGCTCCCGAAGGGCGAGTCGGTGCGCTTCAACCTGCGCAGCCCCGACGTGATCCACTCCTTCTGGATCCCCGAGTTCTACTTCAAGATGGACGTCGTCCCCGGCCGCGAGAACACGTTCGACATGACGCCGACGCGCGAGGGCACCTTCACGGGCCGCTGCGCCGAGCTGTGCGGGCTGTACCACTCGCGGATGATCTTCAAGGTCAACGTGGTCTCGCCCGAGGAGTACGAGGCCCACCTCCAGGACCTCGTCAGGATCGGTCAGATCGGTGCCCCCGCGGGCCAGAAGGAGGCCGACGCCGTCGCCGGTCTGCGCGGCGCCGACACGGAGGACGACCAGGACGTCCAGGACGGAGCGGGTAACTGATGGCCACCACTGCCGCATTCGACGACGGTCGGGAGACCACGACCGTCCGTCGCGAGACGACGCTCGGCCAGAAGGTCGTCACGATCATGACGACCACCGATCACAAGGTGATCGGCAACATGTACCTCGTCACGTCGTTCGTCTTCTTCCTGATCGGCGGCGTGCTCGCGCTGGCGATCCGCGCGAACCTCATGCAGCCGGGCTCGAACCTGCTGTCGGACGAGGCCTACAACCAGGCCTTCACCATGCACGGCACGATCATGCTGCTGATGTTCGCGACGCCGCTGTTCTTCGGCTTCGGCAACGCGATCATGCCGCTGCAGATCGGTGCGCCCGACGTCGCGTTCCCGCGTCTGAACATGTTCAGCTACTGGCTGTACCTGTTCGGCTCCACGATCGTGGTCTCCGGGCTGTTCGTGCCCGGTGGCGCGGCGAGCTTCGGCTGGTTCGCGTACGCGCCGCTGTCGGACGGCGTGAACTCGCCCGGTATCGGCGGTGACCTCTGGGTCATGGGCCTGTGGATGTCGGGCCTCGGCACGATCCTCGGCGCGGTCAACTTCATCACCACGATCTTCTGCATGCGCGTGCCCGGCATGACCATGTTCCGCATGCCGATCTTCGTGTGGAACACGCTGGTCACCAGCCTGCTGGTGCTCATCGCGTTCCCGATCTTCGCCGCCGCGCTCCTCACGCTGGCCGCGGACCGCATGCTCGGGGCCCACGTGTTCGACGCCGCGAACGGCGGGCCGATCCTGTGGCAGCACCTGTTCTGGTTCTTCGGGCACCCCGAGGTCTACATCATCGCGCTGCCGTTCTTCGGCATCATCTCCGAGATCCTCCCGGTCTTCAGCCGCAAGCCGATCTTCGGCTACGTCGGCCTCGTGGCCGCGACGCTGCTGATCGCCGCGCTGTCGGTCGCGGTGTGGGCGCACCACATGTTCGTCACGGGTGCGGTCGACCTCGCGTTCTTCAGCTTCATGACGTTCCTCATCGCGGTCCCGACGGGCGTGAAGTTCTTCAACTGGATCGGCACGATCTGGGGCGGGAGCATCTCCTTCGACACCCCGATGGTGTTCTCGCTCGGCTTCCTCGTGACCTTCCTCTTCGGCGGTCTGACCGGCGTCATCCTCGCGTCGCCGACGCTGGACTTCCCACTGTCGGACTCCTACTTCGTGGTGGCGCACTTCCACTACGTGGTCTTCGGCACCGTGGTGTTCGCGATGTTCGCCGGCTTCTACTACTGGTGGCCGAAGCTGACCGGGCGGATGCTCGACGAGAAGCTCGGCAAGATCCACTTCTGGCTGCTGTTCATCGGCTTCCACATGACCTTCCTCGTCCAGCACTGGCTGGGTGTCGAGGGCATGCCGCGCCGCTACGCCGACTACGGCCCGAACGACGGCTTCACCACGCTGAACGAGATCTCCTCGATCGGTGCCTTCCTGCTCGGCGCGTCCACGCTGCCGTTCCTGTGGAACGTGTGGAAGTCGCGCAAGAGCCCGCTGGTCAAGCTCGACGACCCGTGGGGCTGGGGTCGCTCGCTGGAGTGGGCCACGAGCTCGCCCCCGCCGCGGCACAACTTCCACTCCCTGCCCCGGGTCCGCAGCGAGAGCCCCGCGTTCGACCTGCACCACCCGGAGATCGCCGAGCTCGAGCTGCTGCACAACCCGGACGAGGGTGGCACGTTCGCGGACGCGCCGAACACGAACGGCAAGGGATCGGCCATCAAGGACGCCAAGCAGCAGAAGGACGGTGAGTGACCGATGAAGGGCATGAAGGCCGAGTACTGGGTCATCATCTCCTGCGGGATCTTCTTCGTCTTCATCGCGCCCGTGTACTGGGTGCTGACGGAGGACCCGACGGGCACCACGGCGCTCGTCATGACCTTCCTGCTGTGCGCACTGCTCGGCTTCTACCTCTACGTGGTGGCCAAGCAGATCCCGGCCCGACCGGAGGACCTCGACGACGCCGAGATCGCCGACGGAGCCGGTGAGCTGGGCTTCTTCCCGCCGTACAGCTGGTGGCCGCTCTACTGCGCCCTGGCGCTCGCGACGATCGTCCTGGGCGTCGTCGTCGGCTGGTGGCTGTTCATCATCGGCGCCACCATCGGTGCGGTGACGGTCTGCGGCTGGGTCTACGAGTACTACCGGGGCGTGCACGCGCACTGACTGGTCGGTGCGTTCGTGCTCACCGCGTAAGATGACGCGGTGAGCACGACGAACCGTTCCCTGCGCCTCCTGCTGGGTGCCGTCCTCCTGGTGACGCTGGGCGCCTGCACGGCAGCCCGGTCCGAGCAGCCGTCGGCCTCGCCGACGCAGCAGCCGGCCACGGTGACCGCGAACGTCGAGGACCAGGCGTCCGACGTCCCCGTCGACACCGTCGTCTCGGTGGAGGTCGAGCACGGCACGGTCACGGAGGCGTCCCTGACGTCGTCGGACGGCAAGCAGGTCGTGAAGGGCGAGGGCAGCGAGGGTCGCTGGGCGGCCACGTCGCGGCTCGAGCCCGGCACCGCCTACACGCTGACCGCGCAGGCGGAGGGCACCGACGGCAAGCCGGCCAATCTGGTGCGCACGTTCACGACCCGGGCCCTGACGCTGGACCAGCAGACGTACCCCGCGGTGGCTCCGCTCGCGAACGAGACGGTGGGCGTGGGCATGCCAGTCATCGTCACCTTCGACCTGCCGGTGGAGAACAAGAAGCTCTTCGAGCAGCACATGCACGTCACGTCGACTCCGAAGGTCGAGGGCGCCTGGCACTGGATCAGCGACACGGTCGTGCACTACCGGCCCAAGGAGTTCTGGCCCGCCGGCACCAAGGTGTCGGTCGACCTGGACCTGAACAGCCTGCCCGCGGGCAACGGCGTGTACGGCCAGCAGGACCAGCACGTCCCGTTCACGGTGGGCCGTCGCATCGTGTCGACGGTCGACGTCGCCCGGCACACGCTGACGATGAACATCGACGGACGCGACGTCCGCACGATCCCCGTGTCGACCGGCAAGCCGGGCCACGAGACCCGTGGCGGCACGAAGGTCATCATGGAGAAGTTCCCGTCCGTCGACATGGACGCAGCGTCGACCGGCGTCTCGGAGTCCGACCCCGACTACTACGACATCAGCGACGTCCGGTGGGCGATGCGGGTGACGAACTCCGGTGAGTTCCTGCACGCCGCCCCGTGGTCGGTCGGTTCGCAGGGTCGGGAGAACGTGAGCCACGGCTGCGTCGGCATGAGCGACGCCGACGCCCAGTGGATCTACGACCGGTCCCGCCGCGGCGACGTCGTGAAGTTCGTCAACAGCGGCCGCGCCCTCGAGCAGAACAACGGCTGGACCGACTGGAACACCCGCTGGAGCGACTGGCTCCAGGGCTCGGCGCTGAAGCGCGCTTCCTGAGCTTCTCTCCAGGGCGGCTCTCTTGGGCTGTGCTGGGGCTTGGGATAGTTGGGGCGGTGCTGGTGCGGCTTGCTGCTCGGGTGGGGGTGCGTTGGTGCGGCTTCCTGCTCGGGTGGGGGTGCGCTGGTGCGGCTCGCTACTCGGGTGGGGGTGCGCTGGTGCGGCTTGTCGTGGGTGTGGTCTCCGAAAGGGCCTCGACCGGGCGGCTGGCGGGCGCGCTGGGCTGGGTACTCGGGCTGTGGCTCCCGCTGTGGGACGCAAGATGCTGCCTTTGTGCCAGCCGGCGGTGGATCTGCCACCTTGTGAGCGCTCTTCAGGTGGCAGATCCACCGCTGACGGGTCTAGGGGTGTGAAGGGTTCTTCCTTTTCGTGGAACGGTCCACGAGAAAGAAGAATCGTTCGTCTCCCCAACACAAAGGGCACCCACGATTCTGCATTCCTGCGCTCGAGACCGAACGCTTCTGCGTTCACGACGGGATCCCGTAGCAAACGCAGAAGCCTTCGAGTCCCAGCGCACGAACGCAGATTCTTGCGTCCCACGCGGGCCACAGCCCGAGACCCGAAGCCGGCCCCCGCCCAGCTACCCGGTCGAGGCCCTTTCGGAGACCACACCCACGACAAGCCGCGCCAGCGCAGCCCCACCCGAGCAGTAAGCCGCACCACCACAACCCGCAGGACGACGAGAAGCCGTACCCGCCGCACAGAGGAGCGTGGGGGAGGGGACGACGAAGGGCCCGGAGCGGTGCTCCGGGGCCCTTCAGGTCGTGCGCGCGGTCGTCAGTGCGACTTCGGGATGCCGGTCTCCGACACGCCCTGGAAGTCCTCACCGAGCTGGACCGGGTGGCCCTCGATCTCGGCCAGGTGCTCGTCGGCGTGCTCGACCTCGGCCTGGGTGGGCTTGTCGATCGCACCCTTGTAGTAGAACGAGCGGACCCGGTGGCGCAGCTTCGCGACCCGGCCGTGCGGCACCGCGACGCCGTTCTCGTCCGTCTCGGCCGGAGCCTCGAGGGCGGGGAGGCGGTCGTGGGCCGTGAGGCGGTACTGCTCCGTGACCGGCAGCGGGGCGTGACGCTCCGCGTAGCTGCCGTCGGGCGAGCGCTCGATGACGCCGGTCTCGTAGCCGTGCAGGATCTTGTTCTGGTCGGCACGCTGCAGACCGATGCAGATCCGGCGCGTGATGATGAACGCGATCACCGGGAACAGGAAGATGCCGACCCGGAAGATGTGCGTCAGCGCGTTGATGCTCAGGTGGAACTGCGTGGCGATGATGTCGTTGCCGCCCGCAGCCCAGCCGACGCCGTAGAACGTCATGCCGGCGACGCCGAGACCCGTGCGGGTCGGGGCGTTGCGCGGACGCTCCAGCAGGTGGTGCTCACGCTGGTCGCCGGTGATCCAACGCTCCACGAAAGGCCACAGCGCGAGGGTCGTGAACAGCAGGCCCAGTCCGCCGACGCCCGGGATGAAGACGTTCCAGCTCCACGTGTGACCGAGGAAGGTGCTCTCCCAGTTCGGCATGATGCGCACGAGGCCCTCGGAGAAGCCCATGTACCAGTCGGGCTGCGAGCCGGCCGTGACCTCCGACGGGTTGTACGGACCGTACGCCCACACCGGGTTGATCTGCACCAGCGCGCCCATGAGGGCGGTGAAGCCGAAGACGACGAAGAAGAAGCCGCCGGCCTTGGCCGCGTACACCGGGAGCATCGGGTAGCCGACGACGTTGTCGTTGGTCCGTCCGGCGCCCGGCCACTGCGTGTGCTTGTGGTAGACGAGCAGCAGCATGTGCGCCGCGATCAGGCCGAGCAGCAGCGCCGGGATCAGCAGGATGTGCGCCATGTACAGGCGGGGGATGATCTCCTCGCCGGGGAACTCGCCACCGAAGATGAAGAACTCCAGGTACGAGCCGACCAGCGGGATCGAACGGATCAGGCCGTCGACGAAGCGCAGGCCCGTGCCCGAGAGCAGGTCGTCGGGCAGCGAGTAGCCGGCGAAGCCCTCGACCATGCCCAGCGCGAGCAGGCCGACGCCGATGAGCCAGTTGATCTCACGCGGCTTGCGGTACGCACCCGTGAAGAAGACGCGCAGCATGTGGGCGAGCATCGCGCCGACGAACAGCGCGGCCGCCCAGTGGTGGATCTGCCGCATGAGCAGACCACCGCGGATGTCGAAGGAGATGTGCAGCGTCGAGGCGTACGCCTGCGACATCTCCAGCCCGCGGAACGGGGCGTAGGAGCCGTCATAGACGACCTCGGCCATGCTCGGCTGGAACCAGAACGTCAGGAAGACGCCGGTGAGCAGCAGCACGACGAAGCTCCACAGGGCGATCTCGCCCAGCATGAACGACCAGTGCTCCGGGAAGACCTTGCGCAGGTTCTTCTTCGCGACGCCGGCGAGCCCGAGACGGTCGTCGAGCCAGCCGACGGGACCAGCGGCCTTCTTGCCGAAGCCCGTGTCCTCGACCGGGGTGTAGGTGTCGGTGCTCATGACTCACCATCCAGTCTCTTCTGGTCGCGCGCAAGCTCGGGATAGCTCGGCGCCACGATCTCGGGGAAGTCGCTCATCGCGATGATGTAGCCCTCGGAGTCCACGCCGAGCGGCAGCTGCGGGAGCGGTCGGTGGGCGGGGCCGAAGATGACCTTGCCGTTGTCGGCGAGGTCGAACGTCGACTGGTGGCAGGGGCACAGCAGGTGGTGCGTCTGCTGCTCCCACAGCGAGATCGGGCAGCCCACGTGGGTGCAGATCTTGGAGTAGCAGAGGATGCCGTCGATGCCCCAGTTCTCGCGACCCTCGGAGGGCGTGATGTCCTCCGGGCGCATGCGCACGACGATGATGGCGGCCTTCGACTTCGCCGCGAGGAGCTCGTGGCCGTGGACCTCGGCCTCCTCCTCGCCCTCGGCGGGGAAGAAGACGGCCGGCTCGGCGTTGATGAGCTGACCGACCTCGATCTCCTCGGGGCGGATAGGCAGGCCCGAGACGTCGTTGACGACGCGCATGCCCTTCTTCCAGACCGTCTCGTCCTGGCTGTGGGGGAGCGGGCCGAGGTCGCGCAGCAGCACGACCGACGGCACGGCGAGCGCGCCCACGGAGAGGAAGAGGCTGTTGCGGATGAGCGGCCGGCGACCGACGCCCGACTCCTGCAGACCCGCGTTGATGTCGGCCATGACGGCCTCGCGGTCCTCGGCGGAGGAGCGGGCCGGGTGGCGCATCTCGACCATCTCGTGGTCGCCCATGAGCTTCTTGGCCCACTGGATGATCCCGACGCCGATCAGCAGCAGACCGCCGCCGAGCGTCGCGCCGAGGGCGAAGTTCGACGCCGACCAGTTCAGGAACGTCTGGTCGGAGTCGATCGCGAAGTAGGAGACGGCGAAGAGGACGAACAGCAGCGCCGCGACCGCGAACATGCCGGAGATCTGACGCTCGGCGCGGCGCTCCTGCGCCGGGTCGACGTCGGTGGGACGCCACTGGTGCGGCTGCAGGCCCGGGTCCTGCACCGGCTCGGTGCGGACCGGGGTGCTGCTGTCGTGGGACTGGATCTCGTCACTCATCTCGTTCAGGCCTTCTTCTTCTTCGATCGCGCTCCGTGGGCACCGATCCAGATCGCGAAGCCGATCAGACCGCCGATGCCGAGGACCCAGACGAACACGCCGTCGACGACCGGGCCGAGGCCGCCGCCGCCGAGACCGCCGTAGTTCGGCTGGTCCTGGACGCGCTTGATGTAGGCGATGACGTTGCGCTTGTCCTCGGGGGTGATGAGGTCGTCGTTGAAGACCGGCATCTGCTGCGGTCCGGTGACCATCGCCTCGTAGATGTGCTTGGCGCTGACGCCCTTGAGCGTCGGGGCGTAGCGGCCGTTCGGGAGCGCACCGCCGGCGCCGACCGAGTTGTGGCACGCGGTGCAGTTGGTGCGGAAGAACTCGCCGCCCTCGCGCAGCGCCTCGTCGTCGACGTTCTGGTAGTTGAGGTACTCCTCGGCCGGGATGGCCGGTCCGGGGGCCAGCGACGCGATGTACGCGGACAGCTGGCGGGTCTCCTCGGCGTCGTACTCGGGTGCCTTGCGCGGTGCCTGCGGCGCGCTCTGCGCCATCGGCATGCGGCCGGTGCCGACCTGGAAGTCGACGGCGGCGGCGCCGACGCCGATCAGCGACGGACCGTAGTTGCCGCCGTCCTTCGTCGTGATGCCCTCGGCGTTCTGCCCGTGGCAGCTCGCGCAGCCGATGAGGAAGAGCTCGCGCCCTGCCTCGACGTCGCGTGCCGTGTACTGCTCCGCCTGCGCGGGCTTCGGGGCGAGCGCGGACCAGAGTCCGGCAGCGGCCACGAGACCGAGCAGCAGGACGACGAGTCCGGCGAGGGGGTGACGGCGGCGGGTCGACAGAGTGCGCACCGAGAACCTCATTCCTGTCAGGGGTAACCAGCGTACCTAGCGTTCTGCCAGGTCCGCTGGCTTAGGTTGGCCTAACGCCGTGCTGTGCGGCAGGCGTCAGCGGATCAGGTAGATGGTCGCGAACAGGGCGACCCAGACGATGTCGACGAAGTGCCAGTAGTACGACACGACGATCGCGGAGATGGCCTGCTCGTGGGTGAAGCGGCGGGCGACGAAGGTGCGGCCGATCACGAGCAGGAAGGCCAGCAGACCGCCGACGACGTGGATGCCGTGGAAACCCGTGGCGAGGTAGAAGAGGGAGCCGTAGGCCGAGGACGGGATCGTCACGCCCTCGTGGACCAGCTCGGCGTACTCGAACGCCTGGCCGCCGATGAAGATCGCGCCCATGACGTAGGTGAGGATGAACCACTCGCGCATGCCCCACTTGCGGAACTGCAGCAGGGTGCCCGTACGTCCGGGGCGACCGCGCTCCGCGGCGAACACGCCGAACTGGCAGGTCAGCGACGACAGCACGAGGATCGACGTGTTGACGGCCGCGAACGGCACGTTCAGCAACTGCGTCTCCTGGTCCCACAGCTCCGGCGTGACGTTCTTGACCGTGAAGTACGCGGCGAAGAGACCGGCGAAGAACATCAGCTCGCTGGAGAGCCAGACGATCGTGCCCACCGTCACCATGGAGGGACGTCCCTCGGTGCCGTGGAGTCGGGACGCGGGGATCACGGAAGTAGTGGCCACGCGCTCATTATGTACGATTCCCACGTGACCGAGCGCAGCAGGTTCCGAGTCCTGGTCTACAGCGACGACCGAGACGTGCGGAACGCCGTCATGGCAGCGCTGGGCACGCGCCCGCACCCGGACCTTCCCGAGCTCGAGTTCGTCGAGTGCGCGACGGAGCCGGTCGTCTGGCAGCACCTCGACGACACGCGCCGTCGCCCGGACCTCGTCGTCCTCGACGGCGAGTCGACCCCGGTCGGCGGGCTCGGCGTGGCGCGGCAGATGAAGGACGAGGTGTTCCAGGCTCCGCCGGTGCTCGTGCTCACCGGTCGCCCCCAGGACGCCTGGCTGGCGACGTGGTCGCGTGCCGACGCCGCCGTGTCCCACCCGATCGACCCGCTGCGTCTCGCCGAGGTGTTCGTCGACCTCGCGCGGTCCGTGCTCCAGCCCGGGTGAGCGCGCGCACCTGGCCCGACGTGCTCGACGAGCTCGTCGGCGGCCGCGACCTGGACGCCGCGTCGACCGCCTGGGCGATGGCGGCGATCCTCGAGGGCGAGAGCACCCCGGCGCAGATCGCCGCGTTCGCGGTGGCGCTGCGCGCGAAGGGCATCTCCCAGGCCGAGCTGCAGGGCCTGGTCGACGCGCTGCTGTCGCACGCGGTGCTCGTGGAGGTCCCCGGGCGTGCGGTCGACATCGTCGGCACCGGTGGCGACCGGGCCAAGACGGTCAACATCTCGTCCATGTCGGCCGTCACGGCGGCCGGGGCGGGCGTCCCCGTCGTCAAGCACGGCAACCGGGCCGCGTCGAGCCAGAGCGGCACGGCCGACGTGTTCCAGGTGCTGGGCGTGCGGCTCGACGTGCCCGCCGCGTCGGTGCCCGCGGTGCTCGAGCGTGCCGGCATCACCTTCTGCTTCGCCCCGCTGTTCCACCCAGGGCTGCGCTTCACCGGCCCCCCGCGCCGCGAGATCGGCATCGCCACCCCGTTCAACGTGCTCGGGCCGCTCGTCAACCCGGCGCGGCCGCAGGCGTCGGCCGTCGGCTGCTCCGACCTGCGCACGGCGCCGCTCATGGCGCAGGTCTTCGCCGACCGCGGCGACGACGCGTTCGTCTTCCGCGGTGACGACGGTCTCGACGAGATCACCACGACGACCACCACCCGCGTGTGGACGGTCGTGGGGGCCGACGTCGTCGAGGAGGTGCTCGACCCCCGCGACCTCGGGTTCACGCTGTCGTCGCCCGAGGCTCTGCGCGGCGGCGACCCCGTGCACAACGCCGACGTGTTCCGACGCATCCTCGACGGCGAGGTCTCGCCGGTGCGCGACGCCGTGCTGCTGAACGCGGGTGCCGCCCTGGCAGCGCATGAAGGCGTCAGCGGTCCGCTGCTGGAGCGGCTCGCCGCGGGCATCGAGCGTGCGCGGGCGTCGATCGACTCCGGCGCCGCGCGTGACGTGCTCGCCCGGTGGGCCGCCGTCACGCAGGAGCTGGCACCAGCCGACTGAGCCGTCGGTTCACAGCCCGATGCTGAACGCGTCCTCGAGGTCGTGCCGGCTGAAGGTCTGGAACGCGATCTGCGTCTGCGTCGACAGGACGCCGTCGACCTTGTTGAGCCGGTCGGCGACGACCGCGGAGACGTCGTCGATGCGCGGCACCCGGACCATCGCGACGAGGTCGAGGTCGCCCGTGACGGAGTACACCTCGCTCACCCCGTCGAGGTCGGCGATCTGCGCGGCGGTCTCGGACAGCCGGGACACCTCGGCCTGGATGAAGACGATGGCGGTGATCACGCCGACAGCCTAGACCGCGTGGCGCGCTGGTCGTCGGACTCCGACGGCAGGGCGGCGACGTGCCGCGCGGCGCCCGCGGTCGGGACCTGCCAGGACCCCCGCACCATGCGGACACCCGGGGACTCCAGCCAGCGCAGCAGCGTCTCGGTCTCCTCGACCGACGCCGCCGGCGCCGGGTGGGTGCCGTTGCCGGGCGTGGGGACGTCCTCGGCGGTGGCGAGGAGGGTGTCGACCCAGGCGGTCGGGTGGACGTGCCGGGGGAGCAGCCCGGCCGCGGCGAGCCGGCCGTGGCGGACGACGTGCACCTCCCAGCCCCTCTCGGCGGGCGCGGCCGCCACGAGCTCGGCGACGTCGGTGAGCTGCCGCAGCCGTTGCGTGCGGTCGACGGCCCGCAGCGACGCGGCCAGCCGGTCGCGCACCTGGGCCGCCTCCTCGTAGCGCTGCTGCGCCCCGAGCTCGCCCATGCGTGCGCGCAACCGGTCGACGACCTCGGCAGGGTCGCCCGTGAGCGCGGCGTCGAGACGGGCCACCTCGGTCGCGTAGACGTCGGGGTCGAGGTCGCCGGTGCAGGGCGCGAGGCAGCGGCCGAGGTCGGCGAGCGCGCACGTGCTGCCGCGTGGTCGGCGTCCCATGCGGGTGGTGCACTGACGCACCCGGAACGTCTCGTGCAGCGCGGCCAGGGCCAGCTCTCCCTGGCTGCGGTGGCCGAAGGGGCCCACGTAGACGGCGTCGTCGTCGAGCACGCGACGCACTATCGACAGCCGCGGCCAGGGCTCGCGGGTCAGCTTGATCCACGACTGGCGCTCGGGGAAGCGAGAGCGTCGGTTGTAGGGCGGGCGGTGCGCGGCGATGAGCCGCAGCTCGCGCACCCGCGCCTCGAGCGGGGTGGCGCAGACGACGGCGTCGACACGCTCGGCGAGCTTGACCATCTCGCCCATGCGGGTGCGCGTCTCGGCCGCGGTGAAGTAGCTGCCGACCCGTTTGCGCAGGTCGCGTGACGTGCCGACGTACAGCACGTCGTCGCGCGCGTCGCGGAAGAGGTAGACGCCCGGCTCATGGGGCAGGTGCTGCGCGAGGTGACGCTTGCGCCGCTGCTCCGGCGTCACCTTGGACGTGAAGGTGACCGCGTCCTCGAGGGTGTGCACGCCGAGCGAGCCGAGCCGCTCGAACAGCCCGTGCAGCACGTCGACAGTGGCGCGGGCGTCGTGCAGGGCCCGGTGGTCGGGGGTGGTGCCGGCGCCGAAGTGCGCTGCGAGCGTGGACAGCTTCACGTTGCGCACCTCCTCGCGCAGCAGCGCCCGGCGGGCGAGGACGGCGGTGTCGAGCACCTCGAAGCGGGGCCACGGGATGCCGAGCTCGCGCGCGTTGTGCTTGAGGAAGCCGACGTCGAACGGCGCGTTGTGGGCCACCAGCACGCTGCCCGCGGCGAGCTCGAGGAAGCTCGGCAGCGCCTCCGCGATCCGCGGGGCCTGCACCACCATCGCGTCGGTGATGCCCGTGAGGACGGTGATGAACGCCGGGATGCTCTCCTCCGGGTTCACGAGCGTCTGCAGCTCGCCCAGCACCTCGCCGCCGCGCACCTTGACCGCACCGATCTCCGTGATCCTCGCCCCCGCCTTCGGCGACCCGCCCGTCGTCTCCAGGTCGACCACACAGAACGTGACGTCGCTCAACGGCCGCCCCAGCTCCTCGAAGCTGGCCTGGTGGTGCACGGGTCGGGAAGGCTGGCTGGTCACGGAGGCGACCGTAGGCGTCGGGTCGGACAGAGTCGGGGGGTTCTGCGGTGAGGGGGGCTGCGTCGGCGCGGCTTCTCGGTCGGGTGGGGCTGCGCTGCTGCGGTCTCGTGGTCGGGTGGGGCTGCGCTGGTGCGGTCTCGTGGTCGGGTGGGGCTGCGCTGGCGCGGCTTGTCGTGGGTGTGGTCTCCGAAAGGGCCTCGACCGGGCGGCTGGCGGGCGCGCTGGACTGGGTTCTCGGGCTGTGGCCCGCGTTGCACCCAAGATTCTTCCTTTGTGCGCGATTGGCCCAAGATGCTGCGTTTGCGCGTGCCGTCGGTGGATCTGCCACCTTCTGAGCGCTGTTCAGGTGGCGCATCCACCGCTCAGGGGGCGAGGCGTGTGAAGGGTTCTTCCTTCTCGTGGAACGGTCCACGAGAAGGAAGAATCGTTCGTCCCCCCAACGCAAAGGGCACCCAAGATTCTGCATTCACGCGTTGAGATCGGAACGCTTCTGCGTTCGCGACGGGATCCCGTAGCAAACGCAGAATCCTTCGAGTCCCAGCGCACGAACGCAGCATCTTGCGTCCCACGCGGACCACAGCCCGAGACCCGAAACCGACCCCCGCCCAACCGCCCGGTCGAGGCCCTTTCGGAGCGCAGGACGAGTCAAGCCGCGCCAGCGCAGCCCCACCCGAGCAGTAAGCCGCGCCAGCGCAGCCCTACCCGAGCAGTGAGCCGCACCGACGCAGCCCCACCCGAACGAGAAACCGCACCGACGCAGCCCCACCCGAGATAGAAGCCCCCCGCCCCCGCAGGCCGACGACGCGTCGGACCGGGCCGGCGCGGGCGGACAGCTCCGGGACGGCGGGTTTCTGTCGGGACTGCTGTCTAGCGTCGTCGGCATGAACAGTGAATCCGTCGTCATCGACTGCGACAGCTGCCTGGTGCGCAGTGCCAGCGCGTGCGGCGACTGCGTGGTGAGCGTCCTGCTCGGCGGGCCGCCGCAGGGCGTCGAGGTGGCGCCGGAGGAGATGGCGGCGCTCACGGCCCTCGCCGACGAAGGGCTCGTGCCGCCGCTGCGGCTGGTGACCCCGCTGTCGGGTCCCGACGTGCAGGCGGGGTGACGCGGCTCGCCGTGGGAACCCCTCCTCGACGCGACCTCCCGTCGGCTAGACTCGGCCACTGTGCGTCCGGAGCATGCTGCTCACCCTGAGCGGCATCGGACGCACCGCCGAACTGGCCCGGACGTGGGGAAGACGTCCAGGCCGGACCGGGGAACCATGTTCCTGGGGTGAATCGCGACGCCGTCCCGCACGGTGCCGTGTAGGGCAGACCTTGGCCCGAACCCGTCAGCTCACCCGGTAGGCGACGAGGACACTGGAGAGAGCACACGTGCACCGACGAGGTATGCCCCGGACGACCCGCACCCATCGCACCGCCGCCGCGGTCGCCGTCCTGACGGTCGGCGCGACGCTCGGCGTCGTCGGCCCCGCGCAGGCCGACCGCGTCACGCCCGCCGACGTGGAGAAGGCGTTCCACGAGGCCGAGGTCGCGAACGAGCAGGCGAACCAGCTCGAGGAGGACGTCAAGGAGGCGCGCGCCGAGATCGCCGACCTCGACGCCGACATCGCCGACCAGCTCGCCGTGTACGAGCGTCAGCGCAAGGCCCTCGGCGCGTCCGTCGTCCAGCAGCAGCTCGACAACCCGCTCGGCCCGACAGCGAGCCTCTTCGGCAGCAAGGACCCGCAGCAGTTCCTCGAGGGGCTCGGCGCCGTCCAGGCCCTCAACAGCACCCGCGCCGATGCGGTCGAGGCGTTCGCCGCGACCGCGCAGGAGCTCAAGAACCGCCGCACGCTGCTCAAGGAGCGCAAGGCCGAGCTCGACCGCGACCGCGAGCGCGCCGACGCGAAGCGTGACGAGATCGAGAGCCGCTACCAGGAGGCCAAGACGGCCCTGTCGCGACTGTCCGCCCCGCAGCAGAAGACGCTCACGAAGAGCGACACCACCGTCGACTTCAAGGTCGAGGCCAGCGGACGCGGGGCCGCCGCCATCCAGTTCGCGATGGCGCAGCTCGGCAAGCCGTACATCTACGGTGGCGTCGGCCCCGAGGGCTACGACTGCTCCGGGCTGGTCATGAAGTCCTTCGAGGCCGCCGGTGCGTCGCTCCCGCGCGTCGTCGGCCCGCAGTACCAGGCGTCGCAGCCCGTCCCGATCGACCAGGTCCAGCCCGGCGACATCGTGTTCTTCCCCGACATGTCGCACGACGGCATCTACCTGGGCGACGGCAAGGTCATCCACGCGCCGCGACCCGGCAAGACGGTCGAGATCACGACGCTGTCCATCGGCTTCACCATGGCCGGCCGCGTCGGCTGACCTCTCTGATGACCCACCCGCGTCGGCCATGAGGAGGCCGTCGGCCAACGTCGTGGCCGTCGCCGTCCTCGTGGCCGTCGCCGCAGTGGTCCTGCTGTGGCAGCGACCGTGGGCCGGGGACCCGGTGGCCGGGTCAGGACCGGCCGCGGTGCCCGCCGACGCGCGTGCCGTGCTGGCCGACCAGCTGCAGGCGCTGTCCGACGCCTCCACGGAGCAGGCCTTCGCCGACGCCGCGGGGTCCACCCCACGGGCGCGCACCTTCGCGCAGGAGGCGTGGGACGCCCGCCGCGACCTCGGCGTGGAGTCGGTGTCCTTGCGCTACCTGTCCGGAGGCGACGTCGCCGACCGTGCCGACGGCTCGACGCTGGCCACCGTCGAGGTGTCCTGGCGCGCGGGAGACGACTCGCCCGTGGCCGGGACCGCCGTGCGGTCGAGCCGCGTAGGCCTGCGGCTGGACCCGCAGCGCGACGGGACGTTCGCGGTCCGCAGCGCCACCAACGTCGGGCAGGACCGGCTGCCGTTGTGGCTGGCCGGTGACGTGCGGGTCAGCGAGGGGCCCGACGACGTGCGGGTCGTCAGCGTCGACGGCGGCGTGCCGGACCTCGACGCCCTCGCCGCCGCCACGCGCGCCGACCGGGCCGTGCGCGAGACCGTCGCCGACGCCGACGGACGCCTGACCGTGGTCGCGCCCCGCTCACGGGCCACCACCGCGGCGCTGGTGGGGGAGACCCAGGACCAGGTGGCCCCGATCGCCGGCGTGACGACGACCGTGGACGGCACGACCGGCACCGCGCGGGTCATCGTGCTCAACCCCGACCTCTTCGCCGACATGGACCCCCGTGCCCGGCAGGTCGTCATCACCCACGAGGCGGCCCACCTGCTCACCGGGGCGGTCGGGACGTCGATGGTCACCTGGGTGGCCGAGGGCTTCGCCGACTACGTGGCCCTGCGCGGCGACGACGCCCCGCTCGCCGTCAGTGCGGGGCAGGCGCTCGCCCAGGTGCGCGCCGACGGTCCACCGCGCGCCCTGCCCGACGCCGACACGTTCGCCGCCGCGGGCGGGCACGGACTGGGCGCTGTGTACGAGTCGGCGTGGCTCGTGTTCCGCATGCTCGCGCAGGAGCGCTCGAACGCGCGCATCGTGGCGTTCTACGAGTCCGTGCGCGACGGCGCCGACGTCGACGACGCCGCCCGGCGTCACCTGGGGCTCAGCGTCGCGCAGATCACCGAGCAGTGGCGGGACTACCTGGAGAAGAGCGCCTCGACGGTGTCGTGAAGGTCGCGCAGCACGGCGGTGCGCTTCACCTTGAACGACGGCGTGAGGTATCCGTTCTCCTCGGTCCAGTCCTCGTCGAGGACCACGAACTTGCGGATCGACTCGGCCTGGGAGACCAGCGAGTTCGCGTCGTCGACCGCCGACTGCACGGCGGCCTCCAGCTCGGGGGAGTCCAGCGGGCCGTCCCACGCCTCGCGGTCGATGGTGACGAGCGCGGCGATGAACGGCTTGCCGTCGCCGACGACGAGGCACTGGCTGACGACGGGGTGTGCCCGGACCCGGTCCTCGAGCACCGCCGGGGCGACGTTCTTGCCGCCGGCGGTGACGATGATCTCCTTCTTGCGGCCGGTGACGCGCACGTACCCGTCGTCGTCGACGTCACCGAGGTCGCCCGTGGCGAACCAGCCGTCGGCGTCGAGGGCGGCGGCCGTGGCCTCGTCGTTCTCCCAGTACCCGCGGAAGACCTGCGGGCCACGGAACAGCAGCTCGCCGTCGTCGGCGACCCGCACCTCGGTGTCCGGGAACGGCCGGCCGACGGTCCCGACGCGCTGCGCAGTCGGGGTGTTGACGCACAGGGCGGCGGTGGTCTCGGTCAGGCCGTAGCCCTCCAGGACGGTCACCCCGATGCCGCGGTAGAAGTGTGCGAGCCGGTCGCCGAGGGGCGCGCCGCCGGAGATGGCCCACTCGGCGTGGCCGCCGAGCGCGGCCCGCAGCTTGCCGTAGACGAGGCGGTCGAAGAGCGCGTGCCGCGCCGCGAGGACCGGCCCGACGCGCTTCGGTGCACCGCGACGCGTGGTCGCGTCCTGCGCCTTGCTGTACGCGATGGCGGTCGCCACCGCACGGTCGAAGATGCGCCCCTTGCCGTCCGCGTACGCCTTGGTGCTGGCCGAGTTGAAGACCTTCTCGAAGACGCGCGGCACGGCGAGCACGAACGTGGGCTGGTACTCCCCGAGGTCGGCCACGAGGTCCTTGACGTCGGCGGTGTGCCCGAGGCGTGCGCCGGACCGGATGGCGCCGACCTGGATGATGCGGGCGAAGACGTGGGCGAGCGGGAGGAACAGCAGGGTCGAGGCCCCCTCGCGGCCGAAGAGCTCCGGCAACCGCTCGAGGGCGCGGCCCAGCTCGGCGCGGAAGTTGCCGTGGGTGAGACGGCAGCCCTTGGGTCGGCCGGTGGTGCCCGACGTGTAGATGAGGGTGGCGAGCGAGTCGGACGTCACCGTCGCGCGCGCCTCCTCGAGCCGTGCGTCGTCGACCTGCGACGCCTGCGCGCGCACGGCCTCGAGGCCGCCGTCGTCCAGGCACCAGACGTGCTGCAGGGCCGCCGCCGCGTCACGCACGGAGTCGACGCGCTCGCGGTGGCGCGGGCTCTCGACGACGGCGGCGACGGCGCCGGAGTCGGACAGGATCCACGAGATCTGCTCGGCCGAGGACGTCTCGTAGATCGGCACCGTGACGGCACCGGCCCACCAGATCGCGTAGTCGACGAGGGTCCACTCGTACCGGGTGCGCGACAGCAGTGCCACACGGTCCCCGGGGCGCACACCGGCGGCGAGCAGGCCCTTGGCGACCTCGACGACGTCGGCGTGGAACGCGCCGATGCTCACGTCGGACCACCCGTCGGGCCCGCGCCGTGCGAGGGCGACCGCGTCGGGGTCGCGGGCGAGCCGGTCGAGGACGTCGTCGGTCAGGTTGCCCTGGTCGGTCGACGCCGGCGAGGCGGCGGGGACTCGAGTGGCATCGTCCGCAGCAGTCACGTAGTGCAGGCTACTCGCGGTCGGCGCCGCACCGGAGGCGTGGGGCGGCGGCGACGCACCGTCCCACTACGATGAGGATCCGACCGACCGAGGAGGGCTGCATGGCGCGCACGACCAGCGACATCGTCATCGATGCCGCGCCCTCCGCCGTCATGGCGGTCATCGCGGACTTCGACGCGTATCCCGTGTGGGCCACGGGCGTGCGCCAGGCCGACGTGCTGGCCACGGGGGCCGACGGGCGCGCCGACCACGTGCGCTTCACGCTCGACGCGGCCCCGATCCGCGACACCTACGAGCTGCTCTACACCTGGGACGGCGACCGGTCCGTGTCGTGGCGTCTCGCCGAGAAGGCCACGGTCCTCACCGCCTTGGACGGCACCTACGCGCTCGCCGTGGTCGACGGCGGGACGCGGGTCACCTACCAGCTCGCCGTCGACGTGGCCGTGCCCCTGCTCGGCACGCTGAAGCGCAAGGCGGAGAAGGTCATCATCGACGCGGCGCTGAGCGGGTTGAAGCAGCGGGTCGAGAGCCTTGCCTGAGGACGAGGTCGGGTCCCTCGGGCAGGAGACCCTGAAGCTGCTGCGCGCGCTCGCGGTCGACACCGAGGCGGTCGCCGGCGCCGCGCGCGACGTCCCCGACGCCGACGCCCCCGACGCCGACGCCCCCGACACCGACAGCCCGCACACCGATGCCGGGCGTGGGTCGCAGCACGTCTGCACGACGAGCTGGTGCCCGGTGTGCCAGGTGGTCGGGTTCGTGAAGGACAACCCCGAGGTGGTGGAGGAGGTCGCCCTGGCGGCCCTCCACCTCGCCCGGACGGTGCGCGACGCCTTCGAGGCCGCCACCCGCACGGCCGCATCGGCCGACGACGAGGAGGAGACGCGCCCATGACGGGTCAGCGCAGCACGGACCGCCCGCCGACCCTCGGCGTGGGCGTCGACATCGGCGGCACGAAGGTCGCCGCCGGCCTCGTCGACGCGGACGGCACGATCCTCGACAGCGTCTCCGAGCCCACCCCGGCCGGCGGCAAGATCGCGGCCCTCGTGGCCGACCTCGTCGACCGGCTGCGCGACCGCGCCGTCGCGCCGGTGGCCGGCATCGGCGTGGGTGCGGCGGGCTTCGTCTCCGCCGACCGCTCGACGGTGACGTTCGCGCCGAACATCGACTGGCGCGACGAGCCGCTCGGCGCCGACATCGCGCGGTTGCTCGACCTGCCGGTGGTCGTCGAGAACGACGCCAACGCCGCCGCGTGGGGCGAGTACCGGTTCGGCGCAGGCGCGGACTCCGACGACCTGCTGCTCGTGACCATCGGCACCGGCGTCGGGGGCGGCGTGATCCAGGACGGCGACCTCGTGCGCGGCGGCTTCGGTGCCGCCGCCGAGGTGGGCCACCTGCGGCTCGTACGCGACGGCCGGCTGTGCGGCTGCGGCCAGCACGGCTGCTTCGAGCAGTACGCGAGCGGCAGCGCCCTCGTGCACGACGCGCGGGAGCGCGCGGCGTCCGACGACCCCGCGGCGGCGGCCCTGGTGTCGCGGGCGGGCGGCGTCGAGGCGATCACCGGTCCGATGGTCACCGACCTCGCCCAGCAGGGCGACGCCCTGTGCGTGGACCTGCTGCACGACCTCGGCACCTGGATCGGCGAGGGGTGCGCCTCGCTCGCGGCGGTCCTCGACCCGACCGTCATCGTGATCGGCGGGGGCGTGGGCGCGGCCGGCGACCTGGTGCTGGGTCCGGTGAAGGCGGCCTTCGAGGAGCACCTGCCCGCGCGGTTCCACCGACGTGTGGCGCAGGTCCGGCTCGCGACCCTCGGCAACGAGGCCGGCATCGTGGGCGCGGCCGACCTCGGTCGCGCCGCGTCCGACCGCACCACCAGGACGTCGGCCTCGGCCGACCGGACAGGAGACTGACGTGGCGGACAGGCTGGCCGTCGGCATCGACATCGGCGGCACCAAGATCGCGGCCGGCGTGGTCGACGAGGACGGCCGGGTCATCGCCCGCACACGGCGCGAGACCCCGACGACGGAGCCCGAGGCGGTGCTCGACGCGATCGTCGAGATCACGTCCGAGTTCCGTGCCGAGCTGCCGGTCAAGGCCGTCGGCATCGGCGCTGCCGGCTTCGTCGACGCGTCGCAGTCGACCGTGCTCTTCGCGCCCCACCTCGCCTGGCGGCACGAGCCGCTGCGTGACCGGGTCGCACGTCGCACGATGCTGCCCGTGATGGTCGACAACGACGCCAACACGAGCGGCTGGGCGGAGTGGCGCTTCGGGGCGGCCCAGAACGAGCCCGACCTGGTCCTCATCACGCTCGGCACCGGCATCGGCGGGGCGCTCGTCATCGACGGCCTGCCCTACCGCGGACACTTCGGGATCGCCGGGGAGTTCGGGCACATGCAGGTCGTCCCGGGTGGCAACGCCTGCGAGTGCGGCAACCTCGGCTGCTGGGAGCAGTACGCGAGCGGTCGCGTGCTCGGTCGACGCGCCACCGCCGCCGTGGCGGAGGGCACGCCGATCGGCCGGCGGCTGGCCGAGGCGGCCGGCGGCCCGGAGCGGGTCGAGGGCGCCCACGTCACGCCCCTGGCGGAGTCCGGCGACGAGGAGGCGGTCGCCTGGATCGCCGAGGTCGGCGACTGGCTCGGCGTCGGCATGGCGAACCTCGCCGCCGCGCTCGACCCCGGCCTCTTCGTGGTCGGTGGCGGCGTGAGCGACGCGGGCGAGATGCTCCTCGGCCCGGCGCGCGAGGCGTACTCGCGGACCCTGACGGGCCGCGGCTACCGCTCGGAGGCGCGGATCGTCCGCGCCCACCTCGGACCCGAGGCGGGGCTCATCGGTGCGGCCGACATGGCCCGCCTCACAGCGCGGCGCCGTCGTCCGGCCAATCCTGCTGCCCGGGTCCGTGTTCGGGCAGCTGCGCGATCAGGTAGATCGCCGAAGCGACGAAGGTGAGCGCCGCGCCCAGCAGCACCGGGCGCGACAACCAGCTGCCGCCGACCGTCGCGAGCACGAGCAGCAGCGGCGAGCCCGCCAGGCCCGCCCAGGCGGCGGCACGCCCGCGGTGCAGCGGACGTGCGGGCCCCGGCCGCACGTTCCGGTAGAACTGCTCGTCGACGGGGTCGGGCTGGTCGTCGAGCTCGACGGGCTCGGGCTCAGGCTCGACCGGCCGCTCCACCCCGAGAGGGAAGGGCAGGTCGAGGTCGAGACGCTCGACGATCGCGTCGAAGGCGTCGCGGTCGCTGCCGCGCCGTGCCTCGCCGTCGTCGTCGGGAGTGCGGTCGTCGCGCTCAGCCACGGCCGGCCCCGCCGGTGTCCCCGCCGGTGTCCCCACCCGTGTCCCCACCCGTGACCCCACCCGTGACCCCGCCCGTGACCTCCGCGACGAACGCGGCCGACCGCTCCCGGATCAGCGGGGCGTCGTGGTCGACGGTCGCGACGTGGTAGCTGTCGGTCAGCTCGACCACCGTCAGGAGGTCGGGGCGCACGCCCTCGCGCACGAGGGCCAGGGTGCTGTCGTCGACGACGTGGTCCTCGACGGAGCGGAAGAACAGCACGGGGGACTGCACGCGGTCGAGGCCGCCGCGGACGTCGTCCCACAGCTGCATCATCGAGTGCAGCGCGCGCAGCGGCGTGCGGTCGTAGGCGCCCTCGCTGACGCCGGGCTTCTTGATGTCGCCGCCGATCGCGGCCATCGACGGCAGCACGTGCTTGAGCACCGGCACGGCCTTGAGCCGGGGGTCGCGCGACGCGACGGCCGGGTTGACGAGCACGACGCCGGCGACGTCGGCGGGGCGCTGCTCCGCCAGGCGCAGTGCCAGGCAGCCGCCCATCGACAGTCCGGCCACGACGACGGCGTCGCACCGCTCCCGCAGGACGTCGAGCTCGCGGTCGAGCGCGCCGTACCAGTCGCGCCAGGTGGTGCGGTTCATCTCCTGCCAGGTGGTGCCGTGCCCCGGCAGCCGCGGCACCCGCACGGTGTACCCGCGGTCGGCGAGGTCGCGGCCCCAGTCGACCATCGACGCGGGCGAACCCGTGAAGCCGTGGCTGAGCAGGACACCGACTCGGCCGGCGTCGTGGGCGAAGGGCTCGGCTCCGGGCACGACGGAGGGGGACGGGCTCATGGAACCATCCTCTCCCACGGTGTCGCCGCCGCACACCCCCCGGATCGCGGTAGTGTCCGGGTGACGCTGAGGAGGCGACGTTGTTCTACTGGTTCCTGAAGTTCCTGGCCCTGGGTCCGCTGCTGAAGCTGATCTTCAGGCCGTGGGCCGAGGGCACCGAGAACGTGCCCAAGGAGGGTGCGGTCATCCTCGCGAGCAACCACCTCTCCTACAGCGACTGGCTGTTCATGCCGCTGGTGATCCCGCGTCGGGTGACCTTCGTGGCGAAGGCGGAGTACTTCGAGACCCCCGGCATCAAGGGGTGGTTCCAGAAGAAGTTCTTCTCCGGCGCCGGGCAGGTCCCCATCGACCGTTCGAGCGGGTCGGCCGCGGCGGGGGCGATCGCCACGCAGCTGCGGCTGCTGTCGGAGGGGGAGGTCTGCGGGATCTACCCCGAGGGGACCCGCTCCCACGACGGCAGGCTCTACCGCGGGCGCACGGGCGTGGCGCGCATCGCGCTCGAGTCCGGTGTGCCGGTGATCCCGCTGGCGGTCATCAACACCGACGTCGTGGCCCCGCCCGGCAAGGTGTTCGGCCGCATGGCACGGCCGGGCGTCCGCTTCGGGGAGCCGCTCGACTTCAGCCGCTACGAGGGGCTCGAGGGCGACCGGTTCATCCTGCGGGCCGTCACCGACGAGATCATGTACGAGATCATGCGGCTCTCCGGCCAGGAGTACGTCGATCTGTACGCGCAGGACGCCAAGAAGCGTGACCGCGAGGCCGAGCGCGAGGCGGCGAGGACGGCCGAGCGTGCGGAGTCCGACGAGGTCTGGGACGAGATCAAGCCGGAGTGACGCCCGTCGCCGCCGCCCTGCGCTCGTCGTGCAGGACGGGTGCCTGCCGAGGACGATGGGGGCAGGGCCCGGGACGTGTCGGGTCCGCGACCACGGGAGGACGACCGGCATGAGCGCCCACGAGGGTCACCCAGGGGACCGGCAGGAGGGTCGGCGGCCCGACGTCGAGGACGTCTGGTCCTACCCGCGCCCGCCCGCCGTCGTCCCCAGCTCCGAGACGGTGGTGGTCGAGCTCGGCGGCGTCGAGGTCGTGCGGACCACGTCGGCCCTCCGCGTGCTGGAGACGAGCCACCCGCCCACGTACTACCTGCCGGTCGCCGACGTGCGTGACGGCGTCCTGAGACCTGTCGCCCGTCGGACGTGGTGCGAGTACAAGGGAGAGGCGGCGTACTTCGACCTCGTGGCCGGCGACCGGGTGGTGCCCGCGGGCGCGTGGACCTACCCCGCGCCGACCGCGGGGTACGAGGTGCTGCTGGACCACGTGGCGCTGTACCCCGCGCGGATGGACCGCTGCACCGTCGACGGCGAGGTCGTGCAGGCCCAGGACGGCGACTTCTACGGTGGCTGGATCACCTCGCGCGTCGGCGGACCGTTCAAGGGCGCGCCCGGCACGCTGCACTGGTGAGCCGGCCTGTGCCGGACAGCCCGTGCCGAGCGCCCGTGTCCCGGGCGCCTCTCGCTGGACGGGTTTCGAGGCGGCAGGGGAGCCGCACTAGACTCTCCTGGTGAGCATTCCGAGCCTCGACGACCTGCACGCGATGGGAGCTGCCCAGCAGCCCACCTACGCCGACCCCGCTGCCCGCGAGCGCGCGCTCGAGCAGCTGCGCCGGATGCCGCCGCTGGTCTTTGCCGGCGAGTGCGACGACCTGCGCGACCGCATGGCTGCGGTGGCCCGCGGCGAGGCGTTCCTGCTCCAGGGTGGTGACTGCGCCGAGACCTTCGAGGGCGTCACCGCGGAGAACGTGCGCAACAAGCTGCGGGTGCTGCTGTCGATGGCCGTCGTCCTGACGTACGCCGCCAGCGTCCCCGTGGTCAAGGTCGGCCGGCTCGCCGGGCAGTACGCCAAGCCGCGCTCCCGCGACACCGAGACCCGCGACGGCGTCACGCTGCCGGCCTACCGCGGCGACGCCGTGAACGGGTTCGACTTCACGCCGGAGTCGCGCGTGCACGACCCGCAGCGTCTCGTCGACGTCTACCACGCGTCGAGCGCCACGCTGAACCTCGCGCGCGCCTTCACCACGGGCGGCTACGCCGACCTGCGGCAGATGCACGAGTGGAACAAGGACTTCGTCAAGAACAGCCCGGTGGGCGTCAGCTACGAGCAGGTGGGCGGCGAGATCGACCGCGCCCTCGCGTTCATGGACGCCATCGGCGTGGAGCCCGACGCGTTCCGCTCCGTCGACTTCTACTCCTCCCACGAGGCGCTCATCCTCGAGTACGAGCACGCGCTCACGCGTGTCGACTCGCGCACCCAGCGCTCGTACGACGTGTCCAGCCACTTCGTCTGGATCGGCGAGCGCACGCGTCAGCTCGACGGTGCGCACGTGGAGCTGCTGAGCCACATCGCGAACCCGATCGGGGTCAAGCTCGGCCCGACCACGTCGGCCGACGACGCGATCGCGCTGTACGAGAAGCTCAACCCCGAGCGCGAGCCGGGTCGGATCACGTTCATCACCCGCTTCGGTGCCGACAAGATCCGCGACCTCCTCCCGCCGCTGGTCGAGAAGGTGACCGCCGCCGGGCTCGAGGTCGCGTGGGTCTGCGACCCCATGCACGGCAACACCTTCGAGGCCTCCACGGGCTACAAGACCCGCGAGTTCGACGACGTCATCGACGAGACCCGCGGCTTCTTCGAGGTGCACCGCGCGCTCGGCACGTGGCCCGGCGGCATCCACGTGGAGCTGACGGGCGACGACGTCACCGAGTGCGTCGGCGGCGGCCGACGGGTCTCGGCCGAGGACCTCGCCACGCGCTACGAGACGCTGTGCGACCCGCGCCTCAACCGGGAGCAGTCGCTCGAGCTGGCCTTCCTCGTGGCCGACATGCTGCACCAGCGCTGATCCCGCGGCTGCTGCCGACACCGACGCCCCCGGACGAGGTCCGGGGGCGTCGGTCGTTCAGACGTAGATGACGACGGTCGAGCCGACCTTGGCCTTGCCCGAGCCCGGGTCCTGGAAGACCACGCGGTCGGAGCCGGGGATGCGGTTGCGCACGTCGACCTCGAAGCCGGCCTCCTCGAGGGCCTTCACGGCCTCGTCGCGCGGCCGACCGAGGACGTCGGGCACGTCGACCGACTCCGGGCCCTTGGAGACCTCGATCGTGACGGTGTCGCCGCGGAACAGGGTCCCGTCCTTCGGCGACTGGCTGATGACGCGGTCCTTCGGGACGTCGTCGGAGAAGGACTCGCGCACCGTGACGGCGAACGACGCCTCCTCCAGAGCCGCACGCGCCTCCTGACGGGTGCGGCCGGTCTGGTCGGGCACCTGGATCGGCTCGCGGCCCCGGCTGACCACGAGGTCGACGACGGTGCCGCGCCGGACCTGCTGGCCGACCTTGACGCCGGAGACGGCGACGACCTGCCCCTGGGGCACGGTCTCGTCGTACCGCTCGGTGACGTCGCCCGCCTGCAGGTTGCGTCGCTCGAGCGCGGCGCGGGCGTCGTCGAGGGTCCGACCCGACAGGTCGGGCACGGCGTAGCGCTCCTTGCCCTTGGACACGACCGCGGTGATCGTCTCTCCGGGCAGCAGCCGTTCGCCGACGGCCGGCTTGGTGGAGATGACGGTGCCGAGCGGCTTCGTCTCGGAGAAGGCGCGTCGCGTGACGTCGAGCTTGAAGCCCGCGTCCTTGGCCTCCTCGGCCGCCTGCGCCTCGGCCTGGCCGACCAGCTGCGGCACGGTCTCGTAGCGGCCGAAGCCCAGCCAGTAGCCGGCACCGGCCGCGACGAGCGCCGCGAGGAGCGTGGCCACCAGCAGCAGCCGGCCGCGTCGCCGCGCGCGGTCGTCGCGCGTGCGGACCGGCGGCTCCTGCGGCGGGGGAGCCGCTGCGGCGGCGGGGGTGCGCGACCACGTGTCGCTGCTCCAGCGCATCGTCGGCTCCGCGCGGGCGACGACCTCGCCGGTCTCGCGGTCGACGAGGACGGTCTCGCCACCGTCGTCGTCGAGGGCCGTGGCCGCCGCCGGCGACATCGGCCCCGACAGCGCACCGTCGGGGTACTCGTGCTCGAGGACGACCGGACGGGTCGGCTCGTCGTCGGGGGCCGTGGTGCGCGGCAGCAGGTCGGCGGTGAGGTCGGGGTCGTCGGCCAGGCCCTCCACGAGGGCCCGCTCGACGAGCCGGACCTGCCGCAGCAGCACCCCGGCGTCCTGCGAGCGCTGCGTGCGGTCGCGGACGGTGGCGCGTGCGACGAGCGCGTCGACGTAGGGCGGCAGCTCCGGGCGCAGCAGCGACGGCGGCGCGACGTCCTCGTGGACGTGCTTGTAGGCCACCTGGATGGGCGAGTCGCCGGTGTGCGGCTTGACGCCGGTGAGCATCTCGTACAGCAGGGCTCCGCACGCGTACACGTCGGAACGGGCGTCGGCGCCCTCGTTGACGACGATCTCGGGGGCGAGGTAGGAGACCGTGCCGATCAGCGTGCCGCCCGTGGCGGTGGTCGCGGCGCTGACGGCGCGGGCGAGGCCGAAGTCGGCGACCTTCACCTCGCCGTCGGGCGTGATGAGCACGTTCTCGGGCTTCACGTCGCGGTGCACCAGGTGCGCACGGTGCGCCGCGGACAGCGCCGTCAGCACGTCGGCCAGGAGACGCAGCGCCCGGAGCGGACGCATGGGTGCCTCCTCGCGCATGACGTCGCGCAAGGTGCGCCCGGGCACGTACTCCATGACCAGGTAGGTGATGTCACCGTCGCGGCCCTGGTCGAAGACGGCCACGACCCCGCGGTGGTTGAGCTTGGCCGCTGCACGCGCCTCCCGCTCGAACCGCTGCGAGAACTCCTCGTCGTCGCCGAGTCCGGCGTGCATGACCTTCACGGCCACCGGGCGGTCGAGTCGTTCGTCGTGCCCGAGGAAGACGCTGGCCATGCCGCCCCGCGCGATCCGCTCCGCCACCCGGTACCGACCGTCGAGGACGCGACCGACGAGCGCATCATCACGCGTGACCGTCACGCCGGACCTCCTCACGTCGGCTCCACAGGCCGGCTGACCCTGGGACGAGTGTAGAGAACAGCCTCGCGCGGACGGCGCTGCGCGGCCGTGTCCTCGTCGGGAGTTGCCTGCGAGGCGTCAGGGCGCGGCGGTCACGAGGAGCGGCGCGTCGCACTGAGCGCGAGCGGTGCCAGCACCTCGCGTGCGGCCGGGCCGAGCGCGTCGATCGCCTCGTCGACCTCGTCCTCGAGCCGGGCGATGTCGCGCTCGACGGCGGCGAGCGCGCCGGTGCGGGTCATGAGGTCCGTGAGCTGTTCCACGCCCTCGCGCGTGCCCAGCAGACGGGTGAGCAGCGCGCGGTCCTCGTCCGAGCCCAGCTCGAGGGCCCGGGCCACCAGCACCGTGCGCTTGCCCTCGCGCAGGTCGTCGCCCGCGGGCTTGCCGGTCGCGGCCGGGTCGCCGAAGACGCCCAGCACGTCGTCGCGCAGCTGGAACGCCTGGCCGAGCGGCACGGCCACGGCGCTGAGCCCCGCCACCAGTGCGTCGTCGGCGCCCGCCAGCGCGGCGCCGATGTGCAGCGGGCGCTCGACCGTGTAGGAGGCGGCCTTGAACCGCACGATCGTCATCGCCTCGTCGACGGTCACGCTGGCGCGGGTCTGCGCGAGGACGTCGAGGTACTGGCCCGCGACGACCTCCGAGCGGCAGAGGTCGAGGTAGTGCAGCGCCTCGGGCACCCGCGGCAGCCCGGAGGAGCGCAGCTGCTCGTCGGCCCACGAGAGCATGAGGTCGCCGAGCAGCACCGCGGCGGCCTGGCCGAAGCGCGCCGCGTCGCCCACTGATCCCTCGACCGCCCGGTGCCGTGCCTCGAAGTCGCGGTGCACGCTCGGGTGCCCGCGCCGGGTGTCCGAGCCGTCCATCAGGTCGTCGTGGACGAGGGCGCTGCCCTGCAGCCACTCGAGCGACGCCGCGGCCGTGACGATCGCGGGGTCGTCCGGGTCGCCGCCGGCCACGAGCCAGCCCGCGCGGCAGAAGAGCGGTCGCAGCCGCTTCCCGCCGGCGACGAAGGCCACGGCACTGTCGAGGAACGGGGCCAGGTCGGTGCCGACGTCGGCGAGCTCGGCGCGGCGTCGACGCGCGAAGCGGTCGAGCTCGTCGGCGACGGCGTCTCGGAACTCGACAAGCTCGGCGGCTACCACGTCGCGGACGATACCGTTGGCCCGTGACCGACGCCCCCGCGCCCGTGCCCTCGCGCTCCATCGTGGAGGACCTCCGCGAACAGCGTCCCTGCGTCTCCTTCGAGTTCTTCCCGCCCAAGGACGACGCGGGGGAGGAGGTCCTGTGGCGCACCATCGCCGACCTCGAGCCGCTGCGGCCGTCGTTCGTGTCCGTCACCTACGGCGCCGGCGGCACGAGCCAGGACCGGACGGTCCGCGTGACGTCGCGGATCGCCGAGGAGTCCCGCATCCGCGCCGTCGGCCACCTGACCCTGGTCGGGCAGAGCCGCAGCGAGATCGAGACCGTCCTCAAGCAGTACGCGGCCTCCGGCATCCGGCACGTCCTGGCCCTGCGCGGCGACCCGAAGGGCGGACCCCGCGCCCCGTGGGAGACCCATCCCGACGGCATGGACCACGCCGTCGAGCTGGTCGAGCTCGCCCGCGACCTGGGCGACTTCACGGTCGGCGTGGCGGCGTTCCCCGAGGGCCATCCCGACGCCGGGGGCCTGGAGCCCGATGCCGACGTGCTCGTCGCCAAGCACCGGGCCGGCGCGGAGTTCGCGATCACCCAGCTGTTCTTCCGCGCGCAGGACTACGTGGACCTCGTGGAGCGCGTGCGCTCCCGCGGCAGCGACCTGCCGATCGTCCCGGGCATCATGCCGATCCTGAACTTCTCGCAGGTCGCCCGCATGGCGGAGCTGTCGGGCGCGGCGATCCCGCGCGAGGTGCTCGACGTCGTCGAGCCGGTCCAGGACGACCCGGCGGCCGTCCGTGAGCGCGGCATCGCGCTGGCCACGCAGCTGTGCCGCGACCTGCTCGCCCAGGGCGCGCCGGGCCTGCACTTCATCACGCTCAACCGCTCCAAGGCGACGCGCGAGATCTTCGAGACGCTGCGGGGCGAGGGTCTGGTCTGACCCGGGGTCGCGCCGGTCCGGCTCACGCGGGGGTCGCCGGGCGACGCGGGACCGCGCCGAGACGTTCGGCGAGCGCCTCGGTGGCGAGGCCGATCCCCTCGAGCGAGGGTCCGGGATGCGCGTGCGCGCCGGCCATGACCACGCCGGGCGGCAGCGCCGGGCCCGGGCGCTGCAGCACCGTGCGCCAGCCGCGCCACTGCCAGCCCCAGTGACCCAGGCGCACGAGGTCGGCCGGGGCGAGGTCGTGGCGCTCCACGACCAGGTCGCGCAGGTCGATCCCCACGCGCACGAGCGCCACCAGCGGGTTCTCCGCCTTGTGGTGCGCGATCGTCCAGCAGCCGGGGGAGCCCTCCCACAGGTGCAGCGGCGGGTCGGCGTGCACCGCGACGTCGCGCGCGAGGTCGGGAGCGGGTGCGTCCGGCGACAGGCGCACGAGCGTGCGGTGGGCCGGGATGCACGGCAGGAGGGCCGGCTCCGGGAGTCCGTCGGGCCAGGTCGGCGCGCACCAGGCCACGACGTCGGCCGGGACCACCCCGTCGTCGGTGCGGACGCCGGTGACGCCGGACGTGTCGCGCTCGACGCCCCACGCGGAGCACCCGGTGCGCACGTCGACGCGGCGCTCCTCGAGACGCCGGGTGAGTGCGTCGGCGAGCGCCGGCATCCCGCCCTCGACCTCCCAGCGCCCGAAGTTCCGCTCGACCTGGTGGCGTACCGCGGTCGCCGCGGGGACGGCGCGCGGGTCGTCGCCGCCGAGCACGACGTCGTCGAGCACCATGCGGCGCATCCGGTCGTCGTCGAACGTCCGCGCGACCTCGCGGCTGAGGGGACGTCTCGCGCGGAGCGCGCGGCGGGTGGCCCGGTCGAGCGAGTCGGGTCTGGGCACCTGGTTGAGCAGACGTCGTCGGACGAGGTCCCAGGGCTCGGTCATCGGGTCGAGCCAGGGGCTCCAGGGGTCCTCGCCGAACGTCTCGAGGACGGTGTCGACCTGGCCGGAGCGTCGGCCCATCGGCAGGTCCATCACGGTCCGGTCGGCGAACACGTGCCGACGCCCGGGGAGCGTGCGCAGCGTGAGGGCCGCGTCGAGCGGCCGCCCGGACTTGCGGAAGAGGTCGCGCAGGACGCCGGGCAGGGTGAACGTGTCGAGGTCGAGCTGCCAGAGCCCGTCGCCCGCCCGGTGGCCGCGGAGGCGACCTCCGAGCCGGTCGCCGGCCTCGAGCAGCACCACCTCGTGCCGCAGCTTCGCGAGCCGCGCCGCGAGCGACGTACCGGCGAATCCACCGCCCACCACCACGACGCGCACCATGTGCCGACCCTAGCGAGCGGCGGCGAGGGCCGGGAGCGTCCGGCCCGGCGGCCACGCTGTGACACAGTGACGCCATGCGTCCCGTGCGTCAGGAGATCATGTGGCAGGCCGTGCTCGACGCGGTCGCGGCCCTCGAGCGCAGCGGTCCGCTCGACGTGCTCGACGTCGGCGGCGGCACGGGGGGCGACGCCGTGCGCCTGGCGGGGCTGGGGCACCGCGTCACGGTGGTCGACCCGAGTCCCGACGCGCTGGCGTCGCTGGACCGTCGCGCCGCCGAGGCGGGCGTGCAGGGCCAGGTGGTGGGCGTCCTCGGCGACACCGGCGACCTGGGGGAGGAGGTCGTCGCTGCAGGCACCGACCTCGCGCTGCTGCACGGGGTGCTCGAGCACGTCGACGACCCCGTCGAGGCGCTGCGCACCGTCGCGGCCACGCTGCGACCCGACGGCGTGCTGAGCGTCGTCGTCGCGGGGCGGCCCGCTGCCGTCCTCGCCCGCACCCTCGCCGGCGACTTCGAGGCGGCGTCCGCACTCGCGCAGGCACGCGTGGAGGGCTGGGACCTGCGCACGCACGGCCCGCGCCGGTACGTGCCGGAGGAGCTGCACGAGCAGCTCGCGGCGGCGGGCTTCGGGGTGCTGGCGCACGCCGGGCTGCGCACGTTCGCCGACCTCGTGCCGAGCGCCGTCGTGGACACGGAACCGGGAGCCCGCGAACGCTTGTACGCTCTGGAGCGTCTGGTCCGGACGTCCAGCGAGTTCTCAGGGATCTCGGCTGGTCTGCACACCATCGCCCGCCTAGACTTGGTCTAGACCCACCCACAGGAGGCCTCCGGTGCCACTCTCCGACGAAGAAGCCCGCCTGCTCCAGCAGCTCGAGCAGTCTCTCGCGGCCGAGGATCCCGACTTCGCGTCGACCCTCCGGGGCTCCAAGCAGGCCGCGCGCAACCGCAAGGTCGCCGTGCTGTCCGGGCTCGGGCTCGTCGTCGGTCTCGGCATCCTGTTCGCCGGCGCGGTCTCCGCGCTGACCTGGCTCGGCGTGCTCGGCTTCGTGGTGATGCTCGCCGGCGGCTACTTCTTCGTCACCGCGTGGCGCCACGGCCTGACCGCCACGCCCGACGCCGGCCCGGTCCGCTCCTCCGGTACCAAGGGCCCCAAGCCGTCCGGCTCGTTCGTGGACCGCATGGAGGAGCGTTGGCAGCGACGCCAGGACGGCGACGACCGCTGACCCTCCCGCGGACCCCCTGAGGTCCGCCCCCCCCACACCTCCCCACACCGGGTTCCGCAGCAGCGGGACCCGGTGTCCTCGTTCCACGCACCCCTTCCATCCCTCCGTCCGCGGGCAGCCCCGTGCTTGCGGACGCCGCGACGCACGGTCCGCCTCACCGCCACGAGCCCCACCACGCAGGAAAGGAGCGGGAGGGCGCTCCACTTCGCCCCACCGCGGCGGCTCCAGGGGTGCTGAGTCCTGCAACGACGGGGCTGGACGCCGCTCGCGGCGCGCTGCGACACGTCAGGAAATCGCCGGAACTTCGGCGGTGTCGCATTGACGGTGGGGGAAGGTGGGGTAGTGTGGTGCGAAATGGAGCACACAGGGATCCTTCCGCGACGGTGGGGGACCCGACGCGGGAGACGAGGTGAGGGGAGGTGGGCATCGATGCGGACAACTTCTTCGGCACCTACACGCCCCGCCTCGACGACAAGTCCCGGCTCTTCCTCCCGGCCAAGTTCCGTCCACGGCTCGAGGGCGGCATCGTGCTGACCCGCGGGCAGGAGAACTGCATCTACGGCTGGACGACGGAGGCCTTCGGCGCGTTCACCGACCGCATCCGCGAGACGCCGTTCACCAACCGCGAGGCCCGCAACTTCGTGCGCATGCTCTACTCGGGCGCCTCCTCGGAGGTCCCGGACAAGCAGGGCCGCATCTCCATCCCGCCGGTGCTGCGCACCTGGGCCGGGCTCGAGCGTGACGTCGCCGTCGTCGGCGCGATGGACCGCATCGAGATCTGGGACGCCCGCCGCTGGGACGAGTACTCCGCCGGCCAGGAGGAGCAGTTCGCCGACATGTCCGACGAGGTGATGCCCGGCATCTTCTGAGCCCGCGAGGTCCGACCTCCGCCTGTCCGGTCCTGGCATCACTTCCCCGGTGCCAGAGCCGTACGGACGGGGATCAGGCCGCACGGTCGCCCCCCGCACCACCGTCCACCCCCACAGCCCGCTCCCACCGAGCCCCGAGCACCCGAGGAGGTGCGATGCACCAGCCCCGACGCGTCCGGCACGAGCTCGCCGACGCCGCCGTCCTGATGGCGTTCTCCGCCGGCGTCTCCGTCGCCCTCGCCCTGCTCATCGGCCTGGCCGTCACCATCGTGGCCGGTGCCGCGTGACGCAGGACGACGGGGTGGGCACCCCCGACGCCCGGCACGTGCCGGTCCTCCTCGACCGGTGCCTGGAGCTGCTCGAGCCCGCGCTGACCGCTCCTGGCGAGCGCCACCGCGTCGTCGTCGACGCCACGCTCGGCCTGGGCGGACACACCGAGGCGATGCTCCGACGCTTCCCCGACGTGCACGTCGTCGGCATCGACCGCGACACCGAGGCTCTCGCCCGGGCACGGGAACGCCTCGAACCCTTCGGCGACCGCGTCACCTACGCCCACGCCGTGTACGACGAGCTGCCCGACGTCCTCGCCGACGCCGGGCTGCGCCGCGTCGACGGCGTGCTGTTCGACCTCGGCGTCTCCTCGATGCAGCTCGACCTCGCCGACCGCGGGTTCGCCTACGCGCAGGACGCCCCCCTCGACATGCGCATGACGCCCGGCGTGGGACCGACCGCCGCCGACGTCCTCAACACGTACCCGGCCGACCGGCTGGCGCGCGTCCTGCGCGTGCACGGCGAGGAGAAGTTCGCGCGCAGGATCGCCGACGCCGTCGTCGCTGCACGCGAGAGCGAGCCGTTCACCCGCAGCGCCCGCCTGGTGGAGCTCGTCCGCGACAGCATCCCCGCCGCCGCCCGGCGCACCGGGGGACACCCGGCCAAGCGGACCTTCCAGGCGCTGCGCATCGAGGTCAACGACGAGCTCGCGGTCTACGCCCGCGCCCTGCCCGCCGCGCTCGACGCCCTCGCCGTCGGCGGACGGGTCGTCGTCCTCTCCTACCACTCGCTCGAGGACCGCATCACCAAGCGGGCGCTCGCCGAGGTCACCACCCTCGACGTCCCGCACGGGCTGCCGGTCGTGCCCGCCGAGCTCGAGCCGCGGTTCCGTCTGCTCACGCGTGGCGCCGAGCAGGCCGGCCCGGCCGAGTCCACCGAGAACCCCCGCGCCCGGTCCGTCCGGCTGCGCGCCGTCGAGAGGGTCGCCGCATGAGCACCATGCACGCCGCGCGTCCACGGCAGAGGCAGGCGCGCCAGGCCCGCCCCGCGACGCTCCCGCTGCGGCTCGTCGCGCCCGTGCGCAGCCGCGCCGGCCGCGCCCCGTTCGTGGTCGTCGTGCTCACCGTGCTCGGCATCGGCCTCGTCGGGCTGATCCTCCTCAGCACCGTCCTGCAGGCGCAGGCCTTCGAGATCGCGCGGCTGCAGACCAGGGCCGACGCGCTCACCGTGCAGGAGCAGGACCTGCGTCGCGAGGTCGAGGGGCTCCAGGCGCCCGCCGACCTCGCCCAACGGGCCGTCCGTCTCGGCATGGTGCCCAACACCAACCCCGTCTTCCTGCGCTCGAGCGACGGCAAGGTCGTCGGCGACCCCGTGCCCGCCGAGCCCCGCAGCAACGTCGAGAGGGTCGACCGATGAAGCGCCAGCGCCTCTCCCGCACCCGGCTGCGGGTCAGCCTCCTGCTCGTCGTCAGCCTCTTCATGCTCTTCGGCGTCCGCCTCTTCTGGATCCAGGGCCTCGACGCCCAGGCGTACGCCGCCATGGCGCGCAACGCCAGCACGCAGCCCGTGACCGTGCCCGCGCCGCGCGGCGACATCCTCGACCGCAACGGCGAGGTCATCGCGACCAGCGTCGACTCGCTCACCCTCACCGCCGACCCCACCCTGACCACCAAGAAGGCACCGCAGATCGCCCGGATCCTCGTCTCGAGCCTCGGCGAGGACCGCGTCGACTACTTCGACCTCATCGAGAAGCTGCGCACCCCCGACACCCGGTTCGTCGTCCTCGAGAAGAACCTCCCCGCCGCGAAGGGCCAGAAGGCGCTCCAGGCGCTCCGCAAGGCCGGCGCCGCCGGCGTCTTCAGCCAGAAGACCACGATGCGCACGTACCCCGGCGGCCGTCTCGCCGCCAACCTCGTCGGCTACATGAGCCAGACCAAGGACTCCGACACCCCCGTCGGCGTGCAGGGCATCGAGCGCCAGTACGACTCCCTCCTCACCGGCAAGGACGGCTCCGCCACCTACGAGGTGTCACCGACCGGCCAGCGGATCCCCATGGCGGACAGCACCGTCGTGCCGATGAAGCCCGGCCAGGACGTCCAGACCACCATCGACCGCGACCTGCAGTGGTACGCCGACCAGCGCCTCGCCGACGCCGTGCGCTCCTCCGGGTCCGACTGGGGCCTCGCCATCACGATGGACGTGCGCACCGGACAGGTCGTCCAGCTCTCGCAGGCCCCCACCTTCGACCCTGGCTCCAAGGCCACCATGCAGGACTCCAACACCGTCTCGCGGTTCGTGCAGACGGTCTACGAGCCCGGCTCCGTGCTCAAGACGATCACCATGGCCGCGCTCGCCGACCAGGGCAAGATCACCCCCGACACGCAGATCAGCGTGCCCGGGAAGATGGTCATCGACAAGTTCCCCATCGGCGACTACTGGCAGCACGGCACCCTCAACCTCACCGCCGCCGGCGTCATCGCCAAGTCGTCGAACCTGGGCACCATCGTCGCCGCGCAGCAGATGAGCAACCAGACGATGCACGACTACCTGCGCAAGTTCGGCTTCGGCGTCGGCTCCGGCGTCCAGCTCCCCGGCGAGTCGCGCGGCATCCTCGCGCCCGCCGCCAGCTGGACCAAGGCCAACCACGCCACCATCTCCTTCGGCCAGGGCATCTCCGTCACCGCCCTGCAGGTCGTCCGCGCCGTCGGCGCCATCGCCAACGGCGGCGTCATGGTCGACCCGTCCGTCGTCAGCGGCTTCGTCGACGCCGACGGACACCGCACCGACGCCAAGGAGGTCCCCTCCCGCCGCGTCGTCTCCAAGAAGGCCGCCGCCGAGGTCACCCGCATGATGGAGGCCGTCACCGCCGACGACGGCACCGCACCCGCCGCGCAGATCCCCGGCTACCGGGTCGCCGGCAAGACCGGCACCGCCTGGCGCGTCAACCCCGTCACCGGACGCTACGTCCGCGGCCAGAACACCGTCTCCTTCATCGGCTTCGCACCCGCCGACGAGCCCCGGTTCATCACCTACGTCGTGCTCGACAAGCCGTTCGCCAACGCCGGAGGCGGCTCGACCGCCGCGCCCGTCTTCCACGACATCATGTCGATGGCCCTCGAGCGCTTCGGCGTCGCGCCCACCGGGTCGCGGTCGCCGAAGGTGGCGCAGGAATGGTAGGAGCCGGATCGCGCTCGTTCCTCGCGCTCCTGAGCGGCTTGGTCGCTGGCGCTCCCTCGCCGCTGCCCGGCTCGGCTCGCTCGCTGGCGCTCGTTCGCCGTTGAGGTGGGTCCATGGTCGGCACGGTTTGCACAGGGTGGCTGTGGAACGGGTTCCGGGGTGGGGTGAGGGGATGGCGCGGAGTCGCTACGTTGGACCGGTGACCGACAGCGAGGACCTCCCGACGACCATGCGGACCCGGCCACGCGAGGTGGCGCGGCGCACGCTCGGCGATGTCGCGCGACACCTCGACGTCCCGCCGGCGACGGGGGAGGACCCCGTCGTCACCGGCATCAGCCTCAGCACCCGCACCCTGCAGCCGGGTGACCTCTACGCCGCCCTGCCCGGCAGCCGGGTCCACGGCGCCGACTTCGCCGCCGCGGCCGCGTCCGCCGGCGCGGTCGCCGTGCTCACCGACGCCGACGGTGCCACCCGCACCGCAGGCCTGCCCACCGTCGTCGTCGACCGCCCCCGCGCGCGGCTCGCCGAGCTCAGCGCCTGGTTCCACGACCACCCCACGCGGGCGTTCACCACCTTCGGCATCACCGGCACCCAGGGCAAGACCACCACCACCTACCTCGCCGAGTCCGCCGTCGGCAGCACCCGCAGCGCCGTCGTCGGCACCATCGGCACCCGCGTCAAGGGCGTCCCCGCCGCCTCCGCGCTCACCACCCCCGAGGCGCCCGACCTCCAGGCGCTGTTCGCGGTCATGCGCGAGGAGCAGGTCGGGCTCTGCGCCATGGAGGTCTCGAGCCACGCCCTGGTGCAGGGCCGCGTCGACGGGTTCGCCTTCGACGTCGCCGCGTTCCTCAACCTCGGGCGCGACCACCTCGACTTCCACCGCGACCTCGAGGACTACTTCGCGGCGAAGGCCAGCCTCTTCACCCCCGAGCACGCCCAGCGGGCCGTCGTCAACGTCGACGACGAGCACGGCCGGCGCCTCGTCGACCTCACCCCGCTCCCCGTCACCACATTCTCCACCGCCGGCCGCGTCGCCGACTGGCGCGCCGCCAACGTCCGCCCCCACCGGCTCGGCACCGACCTGGAGGTCCTCGGCCCCGACGGGCTCGAGCTCGACCTGCACGTGCCGCTGCCCGGCGTGTTCAACGTCGCCAACGCGCTCGCCGTCATCGCCTCCCTCGCCACGGTCGGCCACGACCCGGCCGACCTCGCCGCCGGCATCGCGACCAGCCCCGGCGTCCCCGGCCGGATGGAGCGCGTCGACGCCGGGCAGGAGTGGACCGCCGTCGTCGACTACGCGCACAAGCCCGACGCCGTCGAGGCCGTCCTCACCGCGCTGCGTCCGGTCACCCCCGGCCGGCTCGTCGTGGTCATCGGCGCCGGTGGCGACCGCGACCTCGGCAAGCGCCCTCTCATGGGCGAGGTCGCCGCCCGGTACGCCGACCTCGTCGTCGTCACCGACGACAACCCGCGCACCGAGGACCCCGCGGCCATCCGGCGGGCCGTCCTCGCCGGTGCGGAGGGCGGGGCCGCCGAGGTCGTGGAGGTCGCCGGTCGACGCGACGCCATCGCCCACGCGGTCGCCGCCGCACGACGCGGGGACACGGTCGTGGTGGCCGGCAAGGGGCACGAGCAGGGTCAGGAGATCGGCGACGTCGTCCACCCGTTCGACGACCGCCAGGTGCTGCGTCGCCTGATCGAGGAGCACGCATGATCCCCCTCAGCCTCGCCGCGATCGCCCAGGCCGTCGGCGGCGTCGTGCACGGCGACGGCGACGTCGTCGTCACCGGACCCGCCACCCTCGACTCGCGTGCCGTGACGCCCGGCGGGCTCTTCGTCGCGCTGGCGGGGGAGCGGGTCGACGGGCACGACTTCGTCGGCGCCGCCCTGCAGGGCGGCGCGGTCGCCGTGCTCGCCTCGCGACCCGTCGAGGCACCGGCCGTGGTCGTCGACGACGTCACCGACGCCCTCGGTCGGCTCGCCCGGCACGTCCTCGACCTGCTCGACGTCCAGGTCGTCGCGCTCACCGGCTCCCAGGGCAAGACCAGCGTCAAGGACCTCCTGGCCCACCTCCTCGGCCGGGTCGGGCCCACGGTCGCCACGGCCGGCAACTACAACAACGAGCTCGGCGTCCCGCTAACCGTCCTGCGGGCCGACCTGGCCACCCGCTACCTGGTGGTCGAGATGGGGGCCAGGGGGATCGGGCACGTCGCACGCCTGTGTCGCGTCGCGCCGCCGCACGTCTCGACCGTGCTCAACGTCGGCAGCGCCCACGTGGGGGAGTTCGGGTCGGTCGACAACATCGCGATCGGCAAGGGCGAGATCGTCGAAGGGCTGCGACCTGGTGGCACCGCCGTGCTCAACGCCGACGACGTGCGCGTCGACGCCATGGAGCCTCGCGTTCCGGCGGGCTGCGAGGTCGTCCGGTTCGGCCGCGCCGCCCAGGGACCGGACGACGTGCGCATCGTCGACGTGACGCTCGACGACCGCGGCGAGCCCGACGTCGTGCTCGAGCACGGGGCCGAGCGCTGGACCACGCACGTGCCGCTCCTCGGGGTGCACCAGGCGTCGAACGCCGCAGCCGCGCTCGCGCTGCTCTCCGGGCTCGGGCTGCCCGTGGCAGGCACCTCGCTCGAGGACTACGCACCCGCCACCGCGCAGCGCCTCGAGCGGCACGAGCGCGCCGACGGCGTCGTCGTGCTCGACGACTCCTACAACGCCAATCCCGAGTCGGTGCGTGCGGCGCTGGAGGCGCTCGCGGGGCTCGGTGCGCAGCGCCGCGTGGCGGTGCTGGGGGAGATGCTCGAGCTCGGCGCCGACGCCCACGCCCGGCACGTCGAGGTCGGGCGTGCCGCGGCGGAGCTCGGGACGTCGCTCGTCGTCGCGGTCGGCGACGGGGCGCGCGGCATCGCGGAGGGTGCCGGCGACGTCGGCCTCGCCGTGCCCGACGTCGACGTGGCCCTCGACACGCTCCGGGCGTGGCTCTCGCCGGGCGACGCGGTCCTCGTGAAAGCATCGAGAGGTGCCCGCCTCGAGCGGGTCACGACGCGCCTGCTCGAGCCCTGACCGGCATACTCGACCCGGACCACCCCAGCCCGACCAGCCCCGCCCGACCAGCCCGCTCGCGCCCAGCCCCGACCCCCCCGAGAGGACCACCGCCCGCATGCTCGCCGTCCTGATCGCCTCAGCCCTCGCCCTCGTGGGCACCCTGCTGGGCACGCGCGTGGCCATCAACGTGCTGGTCAAGAAGGGCTACGGGCAGCTGATCCGCGACGACGGCCCCACCTCGCACCACGTGAAGCGCGGCACGCCGACCATGGGCGGCACGGTCATCATCCTCGCGTCGCTGCTCGCCTACGCGATCGCGAAGCTGGTCACCGGCTACCCGCCCAGCGCCTCGGCCCTGCTGCTGCTGTTCCTCTTCGCGGGGCTCGGGCTCATCGGCTTCCTCGACGACTACATCAAGATCTCCAAGCAGCGCAGCCTCGGGCTGCGCAGCAAGGCCAAGATGATCGGCCAGGTGCTCGTCGGGCTCGTGTTCGCGGTGCTGGCCATCGGCTGGGAGGACGAGAACGGACGCACCCCCATCTCGCACGCGATCTCCTTCGTGCGCGACATCCCGGGCACGCAGCTGCCCACCGTCCTGCTCGTCGTCTGGGTGCTGCTGATGATCGCGGGCGCCAGCAACGGCGTGAACCTCGCCGACGGCCTCGACGGCCTGGCCACCGGCGCCTCGGTGATGGTCTTCGGCGCGTTCGTCGTGATCAACGTCTGGCAGTACAACCAGAGCTGCGCCACCGAGCAGGTCAGCCGCTGCTACGAGGTGAGGGACCCGCTCGACCTCGCGGTGGTGGCCGCGGCCATCACCGGGGCCTGCTTCGGCTTCCTGTGGTGGAACGCCTCGCCGGCGAAGATCTTCATGGGCGACACCGGGTCGCTCTCCCTCGGTGGCGCGATGGCCGGGTTCGCGCTGATGACCCGCACCGAGCTCCTGCTCGTCATCATCGGCGGCCTGTTCGTCGCCATCACGTTCTCGGTCATCCTGCAGGTCGCGTACTTCAAGGCCACCGGCGGCAAGCGGATCTTCCGCATGGCCCCCCTGCAGCACCACTTCGAGCTGCTCGGCTGGGCCGAGATCACCATCGTCGTCCGGTTCTGGATCATCAGCGGGCTGTGCGTGGCCGCCGGTCTGGGCGTCTTCTACTGGGAATGGCTCGCCTTCCGATGAGCACGGAGCAGCCGCGTCGCGACGTCGAGACCCTCGGCGTCGGCGACGACTGGACGGGTGTGCGCGCCGTCGTCACCGGCTTCGGCGTCAGCGGCTTCGCCGCGGCCGACACCCTGCAGCACCTCGGGGCGAGCGTCACGGTCGTCGACGAGCGCGTCCCGGACGACGGGTCGGCCCGCGCCGAGCAGGCCACGCTGCTCGAGACGCTCGGCGTCACGCTGCGTCTCGAGCCGGGCGCCACGGCCACGCTGCCCGAGGACGTCGACCTCGTCGTCACCTCGCCGGGCTGGCGTCCGGAGTCGCCCGCGCTGCGCGCCGCCGCCGAGCGCGGCGTCCCCGTGTGGGGCGAGGTCGAGCTCGCGTGGCGCCTGCGCGGCCCCGACGCGCCGCCGTGGCTGTGCGTCACCGGCACCAACGGCAAGACGACCACCGTGCAGATGCTCGACGCGATCCTGCGTGCCGCCGGCCTGCGCAGCGCCGCGGTCGGCAACGTCGGACGACCCGTCGTCGAGGCCGTGATGGACCCCGAGCCGCTCGACGTCCTCGCCGTCGAGCTCTCCAGCTTCCAGCTGCACTGGAGCTCCTCGCTCGCCGCCGAGGCGTCGGCCGTGCTCAACATCGCCGACGACCACCTCGACTGGCACGGCACGCTCGACGCCTACGCCCACGCCAAGGGTCGCGTGTACGAGCACGTCGAGCGGGCGTGCGTCTACAACGTGGAGGACCCCCGCACCGAGCAGCTCGTGCGCGACGCCGACGTGCAGGAGGGTGCGCGGGCGATCGGGTTCACCCTCGGGGTGCCGGCACCCGGCATGCTCGGCGTCGTCGACGGCCTGCTCGCCGACCGTGCCTTCGCGCCGGACCGCCAGACCAGCGCCGCCGAGCTCGGCTCGGTCGCCGACCTGCCCGACGACGCGCCGCACACCGTCGCCAACGCGCTCGCCGCCGCGGCGCTCGCCCGCGCGCACGGGGTCGAGCCGAAGGCCGTGCGCGACGGCCTGCGCGGCTTCCGACGAGGCCCGCACCGCGCCGACCTCGTCGCCGAGGTCGACGGCGTGCGCTACGTCGACGACTCCAAGGCCACGAACCCCCACGCGGCGCTCGCCTCGCTGCGCGGCGTCGAGTCGGCCGTGTGGATCGCGGGAGGACTCGCCAAGGGCGCCCGCTTCGACGAGCTCGTCGAGGCCGCCCGCGAGCGGCTGCGCGGCGTGGTGCTCATCGGCACCGACCGCGCCGTGGTCGCGGAGGCGCTCGCCCGACACGCGCCGGATGTGCCCGTGACGGAGGTCGTCGGCGGGGAGGATGGCCTCATGGACGACGTCGTCGCGGCAGCGGCCGCCCTCGCGCGCACGGGTGACACGGTGCTGCTGGCGCCCGGGTGCGCGTCCATGGACCAGTTCCGCGACTACGCCGCGCGGGGCGACGCCTTCGCCGCGTCGGTGCGCCGGCTGCCCACCGCGTGAGCCTGCGATGAGCACCACCGACAAGTCGCCGCGCTCGTCCGGCAGCGCGGTCGCCGGCGCGCAGCGCCTGCTCGACCGCCCGCTCGCGTCCTACCAGCTCGTCCTCGGCACCACGGCGCTGCTCCTCGGCCTCGGCCTGATCATGGTGCTCAGTGCCAGCTCGGTGCTCTCGCTGCAGGTCTACGGCAGCTCCTTCGCGATCGTGCAGCGCCAGCTCGTGCTCGCGGCCGCAGGTCTGGCCGGTGCCTACGCGGTCACGCGCATGCCCATGACGCTGCTGCGTCGCCTGATCCTGCCGGGGCTCCTGGTCTCCATCGCCCTCACGCTCGCCACCTTCATCCCCGGGGTCGGCGTCGAGGTCAACGGCAACACCAACTGGATCCCCGTCGCAGCCGGGTTCCGCCTGCAGCCGTCGGAGTTCCTCAAGCTGACCCTCGTGCTCTGGATCGCCGACCACTACGCGCGCCGCCAGAAGCACCTCGACAACCCGCGGCTCGTGCTGCTGCCGATGACGCTCGTCGCCGGCTTCTGCGCCGCTCTGGTCGTCGCCCAGAACGACCTCGGCACCGCCCTCGTGCTGTTCGCCGTGATCGTCGGCATGCTCTGGGTCGTCGGCCTGCCGGGACGCTTCCTGGGCGCGATCGTCGCGTTCGTGGGCGTGCTGCTCGTGTTCTTCGTGGCCACCGCGCCGCACCGCGTGGCGCGCATGCTGAGCTTCCTGAACCCGCTGGCCGACCCCGACAAGGACGGCTACCAGGCCGTCCACGCGATGATGGGCTTCGCGCGCGGCGGCTTCGGCGGTGTCGGGCTGGGTGGCAGCCGGCAGAAGTGGGGCTCGCTCCCCGAGGCGCACACCGACTTCATCCTCGCCGTCGTCGGCGAGGAGCTCGGGCTGCTCGGCAGCCTCGTCGTGCTGGTCCTCTTCGTGCTGCTGGCCGTCGCGGGCGTCCGCATCGCCACGCGCAGCCGCGACCCGTTCGCGCGCTACGCCGCGGCCGGCGTCACGGTGTGGATCACCGCGCAGGCGGCCATCAACATCGCCATGGTGCTCGGGCTGCTGCCCGTCATCGGCATCCCGCTCCCGCTGCTGTCCTACGGCGGCTCGAGCGTCCTCGTGACCCTGGTGGGCTGCGGCGTGCTCCTGCGCTGCGCCACCACCGAACCAGGCGCCGCCCGCGCGCTGGCCGCCGGCAAGGCGCGCCGCGCGCGCAGCAGCGCCGCCCGGAGGCGTTGACCGTGCGTGCACTCCTCGCCGGCGGTGGCACCGCCGGCCACACCTCCCCGCTCCTCGCGACGGCCGCCGTGCTGCGCGACGAGGGGGTCGACGTGACCTGTCTGGGCACCCCACGGGGCCTGGAGACCACCCTCATCCCCGAGGCCGGGTTCCCGCTCGAGCTGGTGCCGCCGGTCCCGCTGCCCCGACGCCCCGGCGTCGCGCTGCTGCGCGTGCCGGGACGCCTCCGCGCAGCGGTGCGGGCCACCCACGACGTCTTCGAGCGCGTCCAGCCCGACGTGGTGGTCGGCTTCGGCGGCTACGTCTCGGTCCCGGCCTACCTCGTGGCCCGACGTCGTGGCGTGCCGCTGGTCGTGCACGAGGGCAACGCCAAGCCGGGCATCGCCAACCGACTGGGTGCGCGCTTCACCGACCACGTCGCCACCAGCTTCCCCGACACGCCGCTGCGGCACGGCCAGTACGTCGGCCTGCCGATCCGGCGCCAGATCTCCGGGCTCGACCGGGCCGCCGCGCGCGCCGAGGGCCGCGCGCACTTCGGGCTCGACCCCGACCGGCCCACGCTGCTCGTCACGGGCGGCTCGCAGGGGGCCCGCCGCATCAACCAGGCGGTCAGCGGTGCGGCACGTGACCTCGCCGAGGCCGGCGTCCAGGTGCTCCACGCCGCCGGACGCCCCGAGGAGGTCGTGCTCGACCGCCCCGACGACGCCCCGCCGTACGTCGTGGAGCAGTACATCGACCGCATCGACCTCGCCTACGCCGCGGCCGACCTCGTCGTCTGCCGCGCCGGGGCCAACACCGTCACCGAGGTGGCAGCGGTCGGCCTGCCCGCCGCGTTCGTCCCGCTGCCGATCGGCAACGGCGAGCAGGCGCTCAACGCGCACCCCGTCGTGCAGGCGGGCGGCGGGCTGCTCATCGACGACGAGGCCATGACGCCCGCCTGGGTCGACCAGGTCGTCGTACCGCTCGTGCAGGACGCCGAGCGCCTGGCCGTCATGTCGGCGGCGGCGACCGACCTGGTGCCGCGCGACGCCGACGCCCGGCTCGCTCGCATGGTCCTGGCCGCCGCGGGTCGAGAGCTCGCCCGATGAGGGTTCCCGTACCCGACCACGTGCCCGGCCCGCAGGGCCTCGGCCGGGTCCACCTCGTCGGCATCGGCGGGGCGGGGCTGTCCGCCATCGCGCGCCTGCTCGCCCAGCAGGGCGTGACCGTCAGCGGCAGCGACGCCGCGGACGGCGCCGTGGTGCGGGCCTTGCGCGAGGAGGGCATCACGGTCCACGTCGGGCACGCGGCGGAGCACGTCGAGGGCGCCGACACCGTGATCGTGTCCACCGCGGTGCGCGAGGACAACCCCGAGGTCGTGGCCGCGGCGGCGTCGGGCGCGCGGCTCTGGCCGCGGTCGGCCGGCCTGCGGTCGGTCATGACCGACCGCCGCACGGTCGCGGTCGCGGGCACGCACGGCAAGACCACCACCACCGCCATGCTGACCTGCGCCCTCGTGGCCGCCGGAGCCGAGCCGTCGTTCGCGATCGGCGCGGAGGTCGCGAGCCTCGGCACCAACGCGCGGTTGGGCACCGGCGACGTCCTCGTGGCGGAGGCCGACGAGAGCGACGGCGCGTTCCTGCACTACGACCCCGCGTTCGCGGTGGTGACCAACGTCGACGCCGACCACCTCGACACCTGGGGCACCGAGGAGGCCTACGCAGCCGCGTTCGAGCAGTTCGTCGGCACGGTCGACGAGGTGCTCGTGCTCGGGGCCGATGACCCGGGCGCCGCTGACCTGGCCGCTGCCGGGTCCGCCCGCGGGCTCGACGTCGTGACCACGGGACTGGGGGAGGGTCACGACCTGCGGGCCCGCGACGTGCAGGTGGTCGCGGGGGCGACGACCTTCGTCGTTGACGGGCTCGGTCTCGCCGGCCTGCCGGTCCGCCTGGCCGTGCCCGGTGCCCACTACGCCCAGGACGCGCTCCTCGCGCTGGCCGTGGGCCTGCGCCTCGGGCACCCGGCCGAGTCCCTCGTGGAGGGGCTGGCCGCCTACGGCGGCGCCCGGCGACGGATGGAGCGGCTCGGCGAGGTCGACGGCGTGGTCGTCTACGACTCCTACGCCCACCACCCGACCGAGATCCGCGCCGACCTCGCGGCGGCCCGGTCGATCGCGGGGGAGGGGCGGCTCGTCGTGGCCTACCAGCCGCACCTGGTGAGCCGCACCCGCCTGTACGGGGCGGAGATGGGCCGGGCGCTGTCGGCCGCCGACCTCGTCCTGGTGGCCGATCTGTACCTCGCCCGCGAGGACCCCGACCCCGCCGTCACGTCGGCCCTCGTGGTCGAGGCGGTCGACGGCCCGCCCGCCTCCGTCGGCGGACCGGTGGCCGACCTCCACGAGGTCCTCCTCCCGCAGGTGCGGCCCGGCGACCTCGTCCTGACGCTCGGGGCCGGCGACGTGACCGTGGTCGGTCCGCGGCTGCTCGACGCGCTGCGCTCCCGCGGGACGGGCGGGGCATGACCGAGCAGCGCTTCCACGAGCGGCGTCGACGCGACCGCCGGAAGCGGCTGCTCCGCTGGGCCGGGGGCGTCGGCACCGTCGTCCTCGTCGGCGTGCTCGTCTGGCTCGTCTGGTTCTCGCACGTGCTCGGCGTCCGCGACGTCGAGGTGGAGGGCACGAGGACCCTCGGGGTCAAGCAGGTGCGTGCGGTCGCGGACGTCCGTCTCGGCACGCCCCTGGCGAGGCTCGACACCGCGGCCGTCGAGGCGCGGGTGGCGGGCCTGCCGGCGGTGGAGCGGGTCGAGGTCCGGCGCAGCTGGCCGCGCACCGTCCGGGTCGAGGTCACCGAGCGGACGGCCGTGGCCTGGACCCGGGTCGACGGCGACGTGCGCGCCCTCGACCGCTTCGGCATCGACTACCGGACCCTGCGCCGGCCGCCCCGGGGCCTGGTCGAGGTCAGCACCACGGCCACGGACCCGCGGCAGCGCCAGCTGGCGGTCGTCGCCGCGGCCGCGGTCGTGGCCCGGCTCGAGAAGGACGATCCCGACCTGGTGAAGGCCGTCCGCGCGGTCGAGGCGCCCAGCCGCGACGCGGTGACCCTGCGGCTCTCGCGCGACCGCACGGTCACGTGGGGGAGTGCTGCCAAGCCCGAGCAGAAGCTCAAGGTCCTGCGGGCGCTGCTGCGCATCCGCGCGCGGGGCTACGACGTCAGCGCGCCCGAGCAGCCCACCACGCGCCAGTAGCGCCGACGGCCGCCCCGACCTGCTCGGACGCGCCGGGCCTGCGGCGAGCGACGAGCGTGAGCCAGGAGCGGCGTGACGCGCGGCGTGTCGTCCGCGGCGGCGTCCGCGCGCCGCGTAGCGTGATCCTCGGACAGCAGGTTGACATAACTATAACCCTGACGTTCACGTTCAGACTTGAGGGAGACCCCCTCCAGCCCTCCTCCTGAAAGGCATCGCACATGGCGGTCCAGAACTACCTCGCCGTGATCAAGGTCGTCGGCATCGGCGGCGGCGGCGTCAATGCCGTGAACAGGATGATCGAGGTCGGCCTCAAGGGCGTCGAGTTCATCGCCATCAACACCGACGCACAGGCGCTGCTCATGAGCGACGCCGACGTCAAGCTCGACGTCGGCCGCGACTCGACGCGCGGCCTCGGCGCCGGGGCCAACCCGGAGATCGGCAAGCGCGCCGCAGAGGACCACGCCGAGGAGATCGAGCAGGCCATCAAGGGCGCCGACATGGTCTTCGTCACCGCCGGCGAGGGCGGCGGCACCGGCACCGGCGGCGCACCCGTCGTCGCGCGCATCGCGCGGTCGCTCGGCGCCCTGACCATCGGCGTCGTGACCCGTCCGTTCACGTTCGAGGGTCGCAACCGCTCCGGCCAGGCCGACGCGGGCATCCAGGCGCTGCGCGAGGAGGTCGACACCCTCATCGTCATCCCGAACGACCGCCTGCTGTCGATCAGCGACCCGAACGTCAGCCTCCTCGACTCCTTCCGCCAGGCCGACCAGGTGCTGCACCAGGGCGTCTCGGGCATCACCGACCTCATCACGACCCCCGGCCTGATCAACCTCGACTTCGCCGACGTCAAGTCCGTCATGTCCGACGCCGGGTCCGCCCTCATGGGCATCGGCTCGGCCCGGGGCGAGCAGCGTGCGGCCGTGGCCGCCGAGATGGCCGTCTCCAGCCCGCTCCTCGAGGCGTCCATCGAGGGCGCGCGCGGTGTCCTGCTGTCGATCGCAGGTGGCTCCGACCTCGGCCTGTTCGAGATCAACGAGGCCGCGGGTCTCGTCGCCGACGCGGTCCACCCCGAGGCCAACATCATCTTCGGTGCCGTCATCGACGACGCCCTGGGTGACGAGGTGCGGGTGACGGTCATCGCGGCAGGCTTCGACGGCGGCGAGCCCAAGGCGCGCGACGCCTCGCAGCCTGCGCTGCTCAAGGAGCAGGCGGCACAGGAGCCGGCCACGCCGAGCACGCCGCCGCCGACCGCCGAGACCTACTCGGGGCAGAAGTACTCCTCGTCGACGCAGGCCGACCCGCTGCCCTCGGGCGACCCGCGCTCGGTCCCCACGCGCGAGCCGCGCGAGGTGCCCTACGGCGACGACCTCGACATCCCCGACTTCCTGCGCTGAGCCCGGCGTCACCCGCCCGCGCTACCGTCGACGACGTGTTCTTCCACCAGGACCTCGGCTGGGCGCAGGTCGGCTTCACGGACGCCACCACCGACCTCGGCCGCACCGACGCGGTCGAGTCGGTACAGGCACGACGTCGGGCCGCGCTGTCGGTGGCCGGAGGACCCGATGCAGGGACCGACGACCGGCTGGACGTCGTGTCGATGCACCAGGTCCACGGACCCGAGGCGGTGCTCGTCGGCCGTGGCACGCCGACCCCCACCGCCGACGCGCTCGTGACCCGGACGCCCGAGGTCGCGCTCGTGGTGCGGGTCGCCGACTGCACGCCCGTGCTGCTCGCCAGCGAGGACGGAGCCGTCGCCGCCGCGGTGCACGCCGGCCGGGAGGGGCTGGTGCGCGGCATCGTGCCCCGAGCGGTCGAGCGTGTCGTGGCCGACGGGCCGACCGCGCCGCTGCACGCCTGGGTCGGACCGCGGGCGTGCGGTCGCTGCTACGAGCTGCCGGCCGACCTGGCCGACGCGGTCGCCGCCGCCGTCCCGGGCACCCGGTCGACGACCTCCTGGGGCACCCCGGCGGTCGACGTCGGTGCCGGGGTGGTCGCGCAGCTGGAGGCGCTCGGCGTCACCGTCCACGACGTCGGCGCCGGGGCCTGCACGATCGAGGACGACCGGTTCTGGTCGCACCGTCGCCAGAGGGAGCGGGCAGGTCGCATGGGCGGCGTCGTCGTCCTGGCCGCAGGGGGTGACCGGTGAGCCGCCGCGACGAGCTCGCCGCCCACCTCGCCGAGGTGCGGGCCCGGGTCGAGCAGGCCTGCGCAGCCGCCGGCCGCGAGGTCGAGGACGTCACCACCATCGTCGTCACCAAGACCTACCCCGCCTCTGACGTCGCCACGCTCGCCGGGCTGGGGGTCACCGACGTGGGGGAGAACCGCCACCCGGAGGCCGGCGACAAGGCCGCCGAGCTGCCGTCGCTGCTGGCCGACGGCGTCGCCGCACCGCGTCTGCACTTCGTCGGCGGTCTGCAGACCAACAAGGCGGGCGCCGTGGCGCGCTACGCCGACGTCGTCCAGAGCGTCGACCGCGCGAAGCTCGCCCGGTCGCTGTCCCGGGGCGCCGAGGCGGCCGACCGCGACCTCGTGCTGCTCGTGCAGGTCGACTTCGACCTGCAGGACCCCGGACGCTCCGGTGCCGCCCCCGCCGACGTGCCCGCCCTCGCCGACCTCGTGGCCGACCTGCCCCGGGTGCGTCTCGGCGGCCTCATGACGGTCGCCCCGCTCGGCGTCGCGCCCCGGCCCGTCTTCGAGCGTCTGCGCGAGCTGTCCGAGCAGGTCCGCGCGCAGCACCCCGACGCCCGTGTCGTCTCGGCCGGGATGAGCGGCGACTTCGAGGACGCGGTCGCCGCGGGCGCGACACACCTGCGGATCGGGCGCGCGGTGCTCGGCGAGCGGCCTCCGCTCCGGTAATCTCACCAGTGTCGTTCACCGACACCTTCTTCTTCCTCCGAGCCCCCGCTCACCCGCACCCGACGGAGACATCATGGCTGGCGCAATGCGAAAAGTAGGCGAGTACCTCGGCCTCGTCGAGCAGGCTGACTTCGACGAGTACGACGACGAGCCCACCGGTCCGGTGCCGGCCGTCCGTCGCGAGGAGGAGCGGGCACCCGCGGTGCGCGCCCCCGAGCGTCGGGCGCAGGTCGCGTCGATCGACGACCACCGTCGCACGCCCCGCGCCGTCGAGCCGGCGCCGTCGATGCTCGCCCGCATCGAGACCGTCACGCCGCGCACCTACAACGACGCGCGCACGGTCGGCGAGCACTACCGCTCCGGCGTGCCGGTCATCATGAACCTCTCCGAGATCGACGACGACGACGCCAAGCGCCTGGTCGACTTCGCGGCCGGTCTCGTGTTCGCGGTGCGCGGCACGATCAACCGGGTCACGTCCAAGGTGTTCCTGCTCTCGCCGGAGAACATCGAGGTGACCGACGAGGACAAGCAGCGCATCGCCGCGGGCGGTTTCTACAACAACGTCTGATGGCGCTCTCCACCATCGGGCAGGTCCTCAGCTTCGTCCTGCTCGTCTGCATCCTCGTGCTCATCGCACGGCTCATCCTCGACTGGGTCCAGCTCCTGGCGCGGTCCTGGCGACCGACCGGGTTCGTCGCCGTGCTGTGCGAGGGCATCTACACCGTCACCGACCCGCCGCTGCGCGCCGTGCGTCGCGTGATCCCTCCGGTCCGCCTCGGCTCGGCCATGCTCGACCTCTCGCCGATGGTGCTCCTGATCGGGATCTACATCCTCCAGGCGATCGTGAACAACACGCTCGTCGGTCGGTGAACAGCACACGGCGTCCGTGGACGGGACGCGTGTGGCAGCAGTGAACGGTGACCGAGTACGGTGGGTCAGAACCACAGTCTTCGAGACGAAACCACGACACGAGGTGAACTCATGCCCCTGACGCCAGAGGACGTGCGCAACAAGCGCTTCACTCCGGTACGTCTCCGCGAGGGTTACGACATGGGCGAGGTGGACCAGTTCCTCGACGAGGTCGAGGCCGAGCTGGAGCGACTCACCGTCGAGAACGAGGAGCTGCGCGCCAAGGTCGCCGCGGCCTCGACCGGCGAGCCCACCGGTCTGATCCCTGCCGTCAAGGCGGAGCCCGCGCCGACGCCGACCCCCGAGCCGGAGCCCGAGCCCGAGCCGGAGCCCGAGCCGGTCGTCGAGAAGGCGCCCGAGCCCGCTCCCGCCCCGGCCCCCGCGCCGGTCGTGGCCGCCACGCCCGAGCCCGTCACCACCCGCGCGAGCAGCATCGGCGAGGCGTCGACCGCCGCCGCGCGCCTGCTCGAGATCGCGTCCACCAACGCCGACCAGCTCATGGAGCAGGCGAAGGAGGAGGCCGACCGCATCGTCGGCGAGGCCCGCACCAAGGCCGAGCGTCTGACCAACGAGTCGCGCGGCAAGGCCGACCGCCTCGAGACCGACGCCCGCATCCGCGCGCAGAAGCTCGACGAGGAGACCAACGAGCGTCGCCAGCAGGCCGTCGCCGCCATCGAGCGGGAGCGCTACGAGCTCCAGCGCGAGGTCGAGCACCTGCGGGCCTACGAGCGCGAGTACCGGGCCCGGCTCAAGAACTACTTCCAGAGCCAGCTCGACCAGCTCGCCGCGAACGAGAACACGCCGGCTGCCGCCAACCAGGGCCAGAACGACGGGTCGCCCCGCCGCCTGCGCTCCCTGCTCGGCGACGAGGACAGCAACGCCTCGCTCTGAGACCAGCACGACGAAGGCCCCCACCGTCACGGTGGGGGCCTTCGTCGTCTCGGACGAGAGATTCCCAGGTCGACCTGGGAACCTCCGCGGAGCACGGGAAGCTCAGCCAAGCGCGGAGAGCAAGCCGTGCTTGGCGGAGATTCCCGTGCCTGGTGGGGAGATTCCCAGGTCGACCTGGGAATCTCCCCACCTCGCTGCCAGGGGCGTCAGGCCCGGGCCACGGCGACGCGGCCGGTGGCGCCGGTGACGTCGATGCTCGTGCCCTCGGCCAGGTCGCCCAGGTGCACCGCGGTCGCGAGCGTCTCGCCCGCCACGAGCGCCTCGTGGGCACGGACCGCGTCGAGGACGGCCGGGTCGCCGTCGACGTGCAGGACGATCCGGTCCGAGACCGACAGGCCGGCGTCACGGCGGGCCTGCTGCACGCCGCGGACGACGTCGCGCGCCAGCCCCTCGGCCTCCAGCTCGGGGGTGACCGTCGTGTCCAGCGCGACGAAGCCGCCGCGCGGGAGCACCGCGATCTCCGTCCCACCGGACCCGCCCGCCACCTGCTCCAAGGTGAACTCGCCGTCCTGCAACGCGATGCCGCCGGCGGTCACCGTGCCGTCGTCGGCCACCGACCAGTCACCCGACTTGGACCCCTTGATCGCCTGCTGCACGTCCTTGCCGAGTCGCGGACCGGCGACGCGCGCGTGGACGGTGAGCCGCGACGTCAGCCCGTGCGCGGCGGCCTCCTCGGAGTCGGCCGCGACGAAGCGCACCTCGCGCACGTTCAGCTCGCGGGCGACCACGTCCTCGAAGCCCGACAGTCCCGCGGGGTCGGGCACCGCGACCTCGAGCAGCGGCAGCGGCAGCCGCACGCGCAGCGCCGCGGCCTTGCGCAGCGCCGAGCCCGCGGAGCAGACCTCGCGCACCTGGTCCATCGCGTCGACGAGGGCGTCGTCGACGACGAACGCGTCGGCGTCGGGCCAGTCGGTCAGGTGCACCGAGCGCCCACCCGTGAGGCCGCGCCAGATCTCCTCGCTGACCAGCGGCAGCAGCGGCGCCACGACCCGGCACACCGTCTCGAGCACCGTGTAGAGCGTGTCGAACGGCGCACGCTGCTCGTCGGTGAGCTCGCCCTCGGCGTCGGACAGCCAGAACCGCTCGCGCGAGCGCCGGATGTACCAGTTCGTCAGCACGTCGAGGAACTCGCGCGTCGACTCGCACGCCTCCGCGATCGCGTAGTCGTCGAGGTACGCCGTCATCTCGCGCACCCAGCGGCCCAGCTTCGCGACCACGTAGCGGTCGAGCGGGTCCGCCGGAGCCGCGTCCAGCGGGCGGGCGTCGTACCCGGCCGCGTTCGCGTACAGCCCGAGGAACGACCAGCTGTTCCACAGCGGGATCATCACCTGGCGCACGCTGTCGCGGATGCCCTGCTCGGTGACGACCAGGTTGCCGCCCCGCAGGATCGGCGACGCCATGAGGAACCAGCGCATCGCGTCGGCGCCGTCGCGGTCGAAGACCTCCGAGACGTCGGGGTAGTTGCGCAGCGACTTGCTCATCTTGTTGCCGTCGGAGCCGAGGACGATGCCGTGGCTGACGCACGCCTCGAACGCCGGGCGGTCGAACAGCGCCGTCGCGAGCACGTGCAGCGTGTAGAACCAGCCACGCGTCTGCCCGATGTACTCGACGATGAAGTCGGCCGGGAAGTGCCCCTCGAACCACTCGCCGTTCTCGAACGGGTAGTGGTTCTGCGCGAACGACATCGAGCCGGAGTCGAACCAGACGTCGAGCACGTCGGGCACCCGGCGCATCATCGACCGGCCGGTCGGGTCGTCGGGGTTCGGACGCACCAGGTCGTCGACGTACGGACGGTGCAGGTCGGGCACGCCGTCCTTGAGGGGCAGCGTCCCGAAGTCGCGCTCGATCTCCTCGAACGAGCCGTACACGTCGATCCGCGGGTAGGCCGGGTCGTCGCTCTTCCACACCGGCACGGGGGAGCCCCAGAACCGGTTGCGGGTGATCGACCAGTCGCGGGCGTTCTCCAGCCACTTGCCGAACTGGCCGTCGCGGATGTGGTCGGGCACCCAGCGGATCTGCTGGTTCAGCTCGACCATGCGGTCCTTGAAGGCCGTCACGCGGACGAACCAGGACTCCACGCCCTTGTAGATCAGCGGCTGGCGGCAGCGCCAGCAGTGCGGGTACGAGTGGTCGTAGGTCTCGCGACGCAGCAGCAGCGTGCCCGACGTGACCGCGCCCGTGCCGTTCTTGAGGTCGTCGATCACGTGCGGGTTCGCGTCGAAGACCTGCATGCCGGCGTAGTGGCTGACCGGCTCCGTGAACCGGCCGTCCTTCGCCACCGGCATGACCGGCGCGATGCCCTCGCGGTCGGTGACCTCCTTGTCGACCTCGCCGAACGCGCCGGCGCTGTGCACCAGCCCCGTGCCGTCGGTGGTCGTGACGGCCTCGTCGGCCGCGACCACCCGGAACGCGTTCGCGTGGTCGGCGTAGTAGGAGAACGGCGGCGCGTAGACCAGGCCGACCAGGTCGGCGCCCGTGCCCCGCCAGACGACGGTCGGCTCCTCGCCGAGCTCGCGGGCGTACGCGCCGAGGCGCGCCTCGGCCAGGACGAGGCGCGCGGTGTCGCCCGCCGCCCGCGGCCCGGCACCTCCGCCGGGCTCGTGCTCGACTGCGACGTAGTCGATGTCGGTGCCGACCATCACGGCCAGGTTGCTCGGGAGCGTCCAGGGCGTGGTGGTCCAGATCATCAGCCGCGCGCCCCGCAGCTCGCCCGGCGTCGTGATCTCGAAGCCGACCGTGACTGCCGGGTCCTGACGGTTCTGGTAGACGTCGTCGTCCATCCGCAGCTCGTGGTTCGACAGCGGCGTCTCGTCGTTCCAGCAGTACGGCAGCACCCGGAAGTCCTCGTACACGAGGCCCTTCTCGTGCAGCTGCTTGAACGCCCAGATCACCGACTCCATGTACTCCGGGTTCAGCGTCCGGTAGTCGTGCTCGAAGTCGACCCAGCGGGCCTGGCGCGTCACGTACGCCTCCCACTCGCCCGTGTACTTCAGCACCGACGCGCGGCACGCCTCGTTGAACCGGTCGATGCCCATCTCGACGATCTCGTCGGTCGTCTTGATGCCGTTGAGGCGCATCGCCTCGAGCTCGGCCGGGAGGCCGTGGGTGTCCCAGCCGAACCGACGCTCGACCTTGCGGCCGCGCATCGTCTGGTAGCGGGGCACGAGGTCCTTCACGTAGCCCGTCAGCAGGTGCCCGTAGTGGGGCAGGCCGTTGGCGAACGGGGGACCGTCGTAGAACACGAACTCGTTCGAGCCGTCCTCGCCGGCGTCGCGCGCGTCGACGCTCGCGCGGAAGGTGCCGTCCTGCTTCCAGTACGCCAGGACGCGCTCCTCGATGTCGGGGAAGCGTGGCGTGGAGGGGACGTCGCCGGCGGGCTGGTCGAGGCCCGTCTGCGCCTTGGGGTACGTCATGCGGCTGCTCCTGGAGGGATCGTTCTCTGCCTCGAGGACGACCCTGGTGAGGACCGCGGTACCACCTCGGTTGCCGCCGCCGGACCTGCCGACCGCGACCACTCGTCGAACGGCTGTGACGGGCCACCCGTCCGGTTCTACTGAGGCCTCCGAGGAGGCCGGTTCTTCCGGAAGCTCGCCGCTGATGACGGCTCGGACGCTGCTGGGGCCAGCGTACTCCGCCCGCCGGCCCGACCGCGCCGTGGGCGAGGTTGTGTCGCTAGGGGCCCGGGTCTACTGTTCCCGCATGACCGAGACCACGCTGGCCGTGCGGGGCGACGAGGATCCCTGGACCTCCGACGAGACCGCGGCCGTCCGCGCCGAGCTGGAGGACGACCTCGTCCGGCTCCGCAAGGAGCTCGACCTCTCCGCCAAGGAGCTGCAGGACCTGTTGCGCGACGGCGTCGACGGCGCCGGCAACGACCAGGCCGACGTCGGCTCCACGAGCCTCGAGCGGGACGCGGAGATGTCGCTCGCCGCGAACCAGCGCGTGCTCCTCCTGCAGACCGAGAAGGCGCTCGAGCGGCTCGGCAAGGGCACCTACGGGGTCTGCGAGACGTGCGGCGAGCCCATCGGGAAGCTGCGCCTGCAGGCGTTCCCGCGCGCCACCCTCTGCAAGTCGTGCAAGCAGCGCGAGGAGCGTCGCTGACCCTGCGCGTGGGCCCCCGTGGGACGATGGCGGCGATGCCTGAATCCTCCGAAGCGGCCTCCGGGCCCGCGCCCCGTCGTCGGGTCGTGCCGCTGTTCCTCGCCGTCGTCGCCGTCGCCTGGGCCCTCGACCAGCTCACCAAGGTGCTCGCCGTCGACCGCCTCGCCGACCGCGCCGAGCCGATCCGGCTCGTCCCCGGCGTGCTCGAGCTGACGTTCCTGCGCAACCCCGGCGCGGCGTTCGGCATGGGCGCCTCCATGACGGTGCTGCTCAGCCTGGTCGCCGTCGCGGTCTGCGTGGCGGTCGTGCGGCTGGCGGCCCGGCTGCGCGACCGGGTCTGGACCGTCGCGCTGGTGCTGCTGCTCGCCGGTGCGCTCGGCAACCTCACCGACCGCGTCTTCCGCGAGCCCGGACCCTTCCGCGGCCACGTCGTCGACTTCATCGACTACGGGGGCTTCTTCGTCGGCAACGTCGCCGACATCTACCTGACCGTGGCGGCCGTCCTCGTCGTCATCCGCACCTGGCAGGGCGTCGGCATCGACGGCACCCGCGCCGAGGCGGACGAGTCCGGCGCGAAGGACCCCGCATGAGTGCCGAGGTCGGCCAGGAGCACCGCGTGATCTCCGTGCCCGAGGGTCTCGCCGGCGAGCGCGTCGACTCCGCCCTCGCACGCCTGCTGGGACTGTCGCGCACCCGCGCGAGCGAGCTGGTCGCCGAGGGCCACGTGCTGCTCGACGGCCAGGTGCCGCAGAAGTCCGAGCGCGTCGAGCCCGGTGCGCTGCTCGAGGCCACCATCCCCGCCCCCCGCGTCGCGACCGTCGTCGCCGAGCAGGTCGAGGGCATGAGCATCGTCTACCAGGACGACGACATCGTCGTCGTCGACAAGCCCGTCGGCGTCGCGGCCCACCCCAGCGTCGGGTGGGAGGGGCCGACCGTCGTGGGCCACCTGGCCGGTGCGGGCGTCCGCATCTCCACGTCGGGCGCGCCCGAGCGGCAGGGCATCGTGCAGCGGCTCGACGTCGGCACGAGCGGTCTCATGACGATCGCGAAGTCCGAGCGCGCGTACAGCGTCCTCAAGCAGGCGTTCCGCGACCGCACGGTCGAGAAGACGTACCACGCGCTCGTGCAGGGACACCCCGACCCGCACACCGGCACGATCGACGCGCCCATCGCCCGGCACCCGAAGCACGACTTCAAGTTCACGGTGCGCGCCGACGGCCGGCCCAGCGTCACGCACTACGACACGCTCGAGGCGCACCGCTTCGCGTCGCTGCTGACGATCAAGCTCGAGACGGGCCGCACGCACCAGATCCGTGTGCACATGAGCGCGCTGCACCACCCCTGCGTCGGCGACCTGCAGTACGGCGCCGACCCGACGCTCGCGGCCCGGGTCGGGCTCGACCGGCAGTGGCTGCACGCCGTCCACCTCGGCTTCGACCACCCGACGACGGGCGAGCGCGTCGACTTCGAGAGCCCCTACCCGGCCGACCTCGCCCGCGCCCTCGACGCCGTCCGCGACGCCCACTAAGCCCCACCCCACCCACCCCCCCGTCGCCCCCACCCCGCTGAGTGTGACGTTTGCGGGGTAGTTGAGCCCTTCGTAGCCCGCAAACGTCACACTCAGCGGGTCAGAGCCAGGGTCGAGCACCGGGCCAGGTGGACCACCACGGGGGAGGGTCGAGCGTCCAGCGACGTCGAGACGTCCTGGTCGCGTCGAGCTGCGCTCGGACGATGCGTGCGCTCAGCGCCCACCGGTCGCGATGGTCGAGGGCCGTGGCCCGCACCACCACGCACCCGGCGCGCTCGAAGGACTCCTCCCGGCGGTTGTCGAGCGTGTGCTGCTCGATCTCGCGGTGCCCAGCCCCGTCGGTCTCGATGACGAGCCCGGTGCCCGGCTCGACGAGGTCGGCGACCCCGAGCAGTGCACCGTCCAGGTCGAAGAGCGGCGCGTTCACGCGCAGGCCGGTCAGCCCCGCGTCGAGCTGCGCGACCAGTCGGGTGCGGGTCTCGGCGGGGCTGGCGGAGCGCTCCGACGCGAGGAGCAGGGCCTTGCGGACCTGCACGACTCCGCGGACCTTGACGTGACGGGCCTCGACCCGCCGCACGGCGTCCAGCGTGGTGCGGGGCAGGCGGTGGGTGCTGCTGACCGCCATGTCGAGCGCGACCACGGCGGCGCGCAGGTCCGGTGCCGTCCTGGCCTCGTCGAAGACGGCTCGAGCGAGGGTCGTGGTGTCGATGCGCTCCCCGACGTCGACCGTCGTGAGCTCCTCGGGCAGGACCCGTCCACGGAACGGCTCGATCCCGTCGCGACGGCGCAGCTGGGTGCCGGGCGAGCAGTGGACCAGCGCAGGTCGCACCCCGTCGCCGGCCCACCCGTCGAACCAGTCGTTGCCCTGGAGGAACAACGAGGCCCAGCCGCCGAGGGCGGTGCCGGGAAGGAGGAGCCCGACGGCGTCGTCGACCCGTTGGACGTGCGCGGGAGCATCGAGACCGGTCGGTCGCAGCAGGCCGTGGGCCCGGCGTTCCATCGTCGGCCCCCGGGCCACGTCGGGGGTGAGGCCCGCCCGGAGGTGGTGCGCGGTGCGACGTGCGTGCATGGCATCACCGTCGCGTCGACGGGGCGGGCGGTCATCCGCCCGTCCACACCCCGCTGAGCGTGACGTTTGCGGGCCGATCTTCCGGATCTCGGCCCGCAAACGTCACACTCAGCGGGGAGGGGGCGTCACACTCAGCGGGGAGGGGAGGGGCGTCTGGGAGGATGACGCCATGCCCAGCCAGCGTGTTCGCCAGTCCGAGAAGCTGAGGGACGTCCTCTACGACATCCGCGGACCCGTGAGCGCCCGCGCCGCCGCCCTGGAGGCCGAGGGGCACCGGATCCTCAAGCTCAACATCGGCAACCCGCAGCCGTTCGGGTTCGACGCGCCGGCGGAGATCCTGCAGGACGTCATCGCCGCCCTGCCCGACTCCGCGGGCTACTCCGACTCGCGCGGCATCCAGTCGGCCCGCCGCGCGGTCGTGCACCACTACCAGCTCGTCGACGGCTTCCCGGCGCTCGACGTCGACGACGTGTGGATCGGCAACGGCGTCTCCGAGCTCATCCAGATGGCCCTGCAGGCGTTGCTCGACAACGGCGACGAGGTGCTCATCCCGATCCCGGACTACCCGCTGTGGACGGCCGTGACGAACCTCGCCGGCGGGACGCCCGTGCACTACCGGTGCGACGAGCAGAACGAGTGGAACCCCGACCTCGAGGACCTCGAGTCCAAGATCACCGAGCGCACCAAGGTCATCGTCGTCATCAACCCGAACAACCCGACGGGTGCGGTCTACTCGCGGGAGACGCTCGCCGGCATCGCCGACCTCGCGCGCCGGCACGGGCTCGTCCTCATGGCCGACGAGATCTACGACAAGATCCTCTACGACGACGCCGAGCACGTCTCCCTCGCGACGCTCGCACCGGACGTCCTCACCCTGACCTTCAACGGCCTGTCCAAGGCGTACCGCGTGTGCGGCTACCGGGCGGCGTGGCTCGTGGTCACCGGCCCGCTGGAGGGCGCGCGCGACTACCTCGAGGGCATCACGTTGCTCGCCTCGATGCGCCTGTGCCCCAACGTCCCGGCCCAGAACGCCATCCAGGTGGCGCTCGGCGGGTACCAGAGCATCAAGGACCTCGTGCTCCCCGGCGGCCGTCTCGTCGAGCAGCGCGACACCGCCGTCAAGGAGCTCAACGCGATCCCCGGCGTGTCCGTCGTCGAGCCCAAGGGCGCCCTCTACGTGTTCCCGCGGCTCGACCCCGAGGTGCACGAGATCCGCGACGACCAGCAGCTCGTGCTCGACCTGCTCCTGAAGGAGAAGATCCTGCTGACGCAGGGCACGGGCTTCAACTGGCCCGACCCCGACCACCTGCGCATCGTCACCCTCCCGTGGGCGCAGGACCTGCGCGACGCGATCCAGCGCCTGGGCAACTTCCTCGCGAGCTACCGCCAGCACTGAGACCGGACGGCGGTCGGATCTCATCCCTTCGGACGATGAGTTCTGTCGGCGCGACAGGGCATGATCGTCGCGAGGTGTTCCACCCCGGAACACCAGGGCGGAGAAGTGGCTGATGGCCGACATGATCCGGGCCACCGGGCTCGTCAAGCGCTACAAGGGGGTCGAGGCCCTCTCCGGTCTCGACCTGTCGGTGCCCGAGGGCACCGTGCTGGGCCTGCTGGGCCCCAACGGGGCGGGGAAGACCACCGCGGTGCGCATCCTCGCGACCCTGCTCAAGGCCGACGGCGGCACCGCGGAGGTCGCGGGCGTCGACGTCGCGCGCGATCCCGAGGGCGTCAAGGCGCGGATCGGCCTCTCCGGCCAGTACGCCGCGGTCGACGAGTACCTCACCGGCTTCGAGAACCTCGACATGATCGGCCGGCTGTACGGCATGGGTCGCACCCAGGCCCGCGACCGCGCGCGCGAGCTGCTCGAGCGCTTCGACCTCGCCGACGCGGGGGACCGGCCCTCCAAGACCTACTCCGGCGGCATGCGACGTCGGCTCGACCTCGCCGGCGCGCTCGTGGCGGCCCCGCCGGTGATCATCCTCGACGAGCCGACCACCGGGCTCGACGTCCGCGCGCGGCAGCAGATGTGGGGCGTCATCCAGGAGCTCGTCCGCTCGGGCGCCACCCTCCTGCTCACCACGCAGTACCTGGAGGAGGCCGACGTGCTCGCCGACGAGATCGTCGTCATCGACTCCGGTCGCGCCATCGCCCGTGGCACCGCCGACGAGCTCAAGGCCCGGACGGGTGGCGAGCGGGTCGAGGTCGTCGTCGCCGACCCCGCCGACCGCGACGCCGCCGCCCGGCTCCTCGCGACCGTCACCACGGGCGAGGTGCAGGTCGACGCGAACGGCCGCGGCCTGTCGGCTCCCGTCACCGACGGCGTCGCGCGGCTCGCCACCGTCCTGCAGGCCCTGCAGGAGCAGCAGCTCGCCGTCGTCGACGTCGGACTGCGCCGCCCGACGCTCGACGACGTCTTCCTCAGCCTGACCGGTCACGCGACCGCGTCGGACGCCGCCACCGACCAGAAGGACGAGGCCACCGCATGAACGCCACCCGGGTCGTGAGCGACGGCTGGGTCGTCGCCAAGCGCAACGTCATCAAGATCAAGCGGGTCCCCGAGATCCTCGTGTTCGTCCTGATCTCGCCGATCATGTTCGTCCTGCTGTTCGCGTTCGTCTTCGGTGGGGCGATCGACGCCGGCGAGGGCCTGAACTACCGCGAGTTCCTCATCGGCGGCATCTTCGCCCAGACCGTCGTGTTCGGCGCGACGTTCACGGGCGCCGGCCTGGCCGAGGACATGCAGAAGGGCATCATCGACCGCTTCCGGTCGCTGCCGATGTCGCCGTCGGCGGTGCTCGTCGGCCGCACGACGTCCGACATCATCTACAACGTCCTGTCGCTCGTCATCATGGCGCTCACCGGCCTGCTCGTCGGCTGGCGGGCGCGCGAGGGCGTCCTCGACATGCTGGCCGGGTTCCTGCTGCTCCTGCTGTTCGCCTACGCGGTCAGCTGGGTCATGGCCTGGGTGGGGCTGATCGTGCCGAGCGTCGAGGTGATCAACAACGCCTCGTTCATCGTCATCATGCCGCTCACCTTCGTGTCGAACGCCTTCGTCCCGACCGACAGCTTCAACTCCTTCCTGCGCCCGTTCGTGGAGTGGAACCCGGTCTCCGCGGTCACCCAGGCGTGCCGCGAGCTGTTCGGCAACGTGCCCGCGGGCCCGGTCGACAGCACGGCGTGGAGCCTGCAGCACCCGGTGCCGTACACGCTGCTCTGGGTGGCGCTGATCCTCGTGGTCTTCGTGCCGCTCTCGATCCGCCGCTACCGGGTCTCCGCCGCGCGCTGAGGCCCGATCCCGACCCGTCCCCGCGTGTGCTGGCGGGACGGGTCGGGACCCTCGCGTAGGCTGGCCTCCTTCCCCTCCACCGCCCCTCGGGGCCGTCCGTCCGCCATGTCTGGAGGCGCATCACCCGATGCCGAGCGACTCGTCCTTCGTGCACCTGCACAACCACACGGAGTACTCGATGCTCGACGGTCACGCACTGCTCGACGGCATGTTCGCGCGCACCGCCGAGCTCGGCATGCCGGCCATCGCGATGACCGACCACGGCAACGTGCACGGCGCCTACGACTTCTGGTCCAAGGCCCGCAAGCACGGCGTCAAGCCGATCATCGGCATCGAGGCCTACCTGACGCCCGGCACGCACCGCAGCGAGCGGCGCAAGGTCAAGTGGGGCCGTGGTCTCACGGGCGACGAGGAGGAGGGCGGCAAGGACGTCGCCGGTGGCGGCGCCTACACGCACATGACGATGCTGGCCTCCACGACGGAGGGCATGCACAACCTCTTCCGGCTGTCGTCGCGCTCGAGCCTCGAGGGCTACTACTACAAGCCCCGCGCCGACCGCGAGCTGCTCGCCGAGTACAGCTCCGGGCTGATCGCCACCACGGGCTGCCCGTCGGGCGAGGTCCAGACCCGGCTGCGGCTCGGGCAGTACGACGAGGCCGTCCAGGCGGCGTCGGACTTCCAGGACATCTTCGGCAAGGGGAACTTCTTCCTCGAGCTGATGGACCACGGCATCCCGATCGAGCGTGAGGTCCGCGACGACCTGCTGCGCCTGGGCAAGCAGCTCGGGCTGCCCCCGGTGGCCACCAACGACTGCCACTACACGCACCCCGAGGACGCCGACGCGCACGACGCGCTCATCTGCGTCGCGTCGGGCAAGTCGATCGCCGACCCGAAGCGGCTCAAGTTCGACGGCGGCGGCTACTACGTGAAGTCCGCGGCCGAGATGCGCGAGCTGTGGGAGGACCGCTACGGCATGAAGGAGGCGTGCGACAACACGCTGCTCATCGCCGAGCGCTGCGACGTCGAGTTCTCCGAGAACACCGGCGGCTACATGGCACGGGCCGACGTCCCCGAGGGCGAGACCGAGGAGAGCTGGTTCGTCAAGGAGGTGTGGCGCGGGATCGAGTCGCGCTACCCGGGCGACGCGCTCACGCAGGAGGTGCGCGACCGGGTCGAGATGGAGCTCGAGGTCATCAAGACCAAGGGCTACTGCGGCTACTACCTCGTGGTCGCCGACTTCATCAACTGGTCGAAGGACAACGGCATCCGGGTCGGCCCGGGTCGTGGCTCCGGCGCGGGCTCGATCGCCGCGTACGCGCTGCGCATCACCGACCTGTGCCCCCTCACCCACGGCCTGATCTTCGAGCGCTTCCTCAACCCCGAGCGTCCGTCGATGCCCGACTTCGACATCGACTTCGACGAGCGTCGGCGTGCGGAGGTCATCCGCTACGTCAGCGAGAAGTACGGCAACGACCGCGTCGCCTACATCGCCACCTTCGGACGGCTGAAGTCCAAGGCCGCCATCAAGGACGCCAACCGCGTCCTCGACTACCCGTTCAGCATGGGCGAGCGGATCAGCAAGGCACTCCCGGCCGACATCATGGGCAAGGGCGTGCCGCTCAAGCAGCTGTTCGACCCGGGCCACAAGCGCTTCAACGACGGCAAGGAGTTCCGCGAGCTCCACGAGAGCGACGCCGAGGTCCGCAAGATCTACGAGACGGCGCTCGGCCTCGAGGGCCAGATCCGCAACTGGGGCGTGCACGCGGCCGGCGTCATCATGAGCAGCGAGCCGCTCGTCGACATCGTGCCGATCATGCGGCGCGAGCAGGACGGCGCGATCATCACCCAGTTCGACTACCCGATGTGCGAGTCGCTCGGGCTGGTCAAGATGGACTTCCTGGGTCTGCGCAACCTGACCGTCCTCGACGACGCCCTGCTCAACATCAAGGCCAACCGGGGCGAGGAGGTCGTCCTGGAGGACCTCACCTTCGACGACCCGGCCACGTACGACCTGCTGTCGCGTGGTGACACGCTCGGCGTGTTCCAGCTCGACGGCGGCCCGATGCGGGCCCTGCTGCGCAGCATGCGTCCGGACAAGTTCGAGGACATCTCGGCCGTGGGCGCGCTGTACCGCCCCGGTCCGATGGGCGCGGACTCGCACAACAAGTACGCACGGCGCAAGAACGGCCGCGAGGCGATCGAGCCGATCCACCCCGAGCTGGAGGAGCCGCTCAAGGACGTCCTGGGGGAGACGTACGGCCTGATCGTCTACCAGGAGCAGGTGATGGAGATCGCCCAGGTCCTGGCCGGGTTCAGCCTCGGACAGGCCGACAACCTGCGTCGCGCGATGGGCAAGAAGAAGAAGGAGGAGCTCGACAAGCAGTACGCGGGCTTCCAGGCCGGCATGCTCGAGCGCGGCTACTCCCAGGCGGCCATCACCGCGCTATGGGAGATCCTGCTCCCGTTCTCCGACTACGCCTTCAACAAGGCGCACTCCGCCGCGTACGGGGTCATCTCCTACTGGACCGCCTACCTCAAGGCCAACTACCCGGCCGAGTACATGGCGGCGCTGCTCACGAGCACCCGTGGCGACAAGGACAAGTCGGCCATCTACCTCGCGGAGTGCCGCCGGCTCGGCATCCAGGTGCTGCCACCGGACGTCAACGACTCCGTCTCGAACTTCGCCTCGGTGGGCGAGGACATCCGCTTCGGCCTCAGCGCCGTGCGCAACGTCGGCGAGAACGTCGTGGCCGGCATCGTCGCGGGCCGGGAGGAGAACGGGCCGTACAAGGACTTCACCGACTTCCTCGACAAGGTGCCCACGCACGTCTGCAACAAGCGGGTCCTCGACTCCCTCATCAAGGCGGGCGCCTTCGACTCGCTCGGCCACCGTCGTCGCGCGTTGACGACGATCGCCGAGGACGCGGTCGACCAGTACATCGACCTCAAGCGCAACGCCGCGATCGGCCAGGACTCGCTGTTCGGCGGGATGGACGACGCGTTCACCGGCGTCACCGTCAGCGTGCCGGACATGCCGGAGTGGGAGAAGACGCAGCTCCTGGCGTTCGAGCGCGACATGCTCGGCCTCTACGTCTCCGACCACCCGCTCATGGGGCTGGAGCACGTGCTGAAGGCCAGCAGCGACTGCTCGATCGGCGACCTCATCGCCGACGCCGAGCGTCCCGACGGCACGACCGTGCGGGTGTGCGGGCTCATCACCGCCGTCCAGCGCCGGCTCAGCAAGAAGGGCGACACCTGGGCGCTCGTGACGGTCGAGGACCTCGACGGCAGCATCGACGTGATGGTCTTCCCCGGCGCGTACAACCTCGCGGCGCCCGTGCTCGTGCCCGACACCGTCGTGGTCGTCAAGGGACGCCTGCGCCGCAAGGACGACAGCGTCGAGCTCAACGCGCTCGAGGTGACCATGCCGGCCATGGGCTCGGGCGGGCAGGCCGACGCCCCGGTCGTCGTCACGCTGCCGGTCGCGCGGTGCACGAGCGACACCATCGGCACGTTCAAGCAGGTGCTGGGCAGCCACCCCGGCATGACCGAGGTGCACCTGCGTCTCGTCGGCACCGGCACCACGAAGGTCATGCGTCTCGACGACAGCCTGCGGGTCAAGCCGTCCTCGTCGCTCATCGCCGACCTCAAGGAGCTCCTGGGGCCGCATTGCCTGGGATGAAGGGATCAGGAATGAGGCGCACGGTCGCGCAGGTGGTCGCCCTGGTGGTGGTCCTGCTCGTGCTCGCCGCGGGCGCCGCGGTGCTGTGGGTCGCCCTTGCGTCGCCGCCGCAGTGGCAGGTCACGCAGCAGGGCGTCGTGCTCACCGAGGAGGCCTCGGGTGCCCAGGTCGGTGTCGAGCTGTTGTTCGTCGCCCTCGGAGCGGCCGTGGCGGTCCTCTGGGGTCTCGTCGCCGGCTTCGTCCTGCGCCGTCTCGGCTGGGTCGTCGTGCCGCTGACCGTCGCCGCCACGCTGGCCGCGTCGGTGCTCACCTGGCGCCTCGGTGTGCTGCTCGGTCCCGACGGGCCCGAGGCGGTCCGGTCGCCGCAGCTCGGCGACAGCATCTCGGCCCGCCTGGCCGTGGATTCGCCGGCGTCCTTCGTGGTGTGGGCGATCGCGGGGCTGGTCGGCGTCTTCGTCGTCACCTGGGCGGCCGGACGACGCCCCGACGTCAGCGAGCGATCGGCCCCGGCACTCCACCCGTGAGCCGCAGCAGGTCGGCGGGGGAGAGCTCGATCTCGAGTCCGCGCCGCCCACCCGACACGTGCAGCGTGTCCCACAGCTCCGCGGTCTCGTCGACGACCGTGCGGTGCGTGCGCTTCTGGCCGAGCGGCGAGATGCCGCCGACGACGTAGCCGGTGGCCCGCTCGGCCCGCGCCGGGTCGGCCATCGCGGCCCGCTTGCCGCCGAGCGCCGACGCGAACGCCTTGAGGTCGAGCTGGAGGGTCACGGGCACCACCGCGACGCAGAGCTCACCGTCGACGTCGGCGAGCAGGGTCTTGAAGATGCGGTCGGGCTCGACGCCCAGCGCCTCGGCCGCCTCCCAGCCGTACGACGTCGAGCGAGGGTCGTGGACGTAGCGGTGCACCTGGTGCTCGACCCCGGCGCGCAGCACGGCAGCGAGCGCCGGCGTCGCCTCAGCGTCGGACGTCTTCCGCGCCATCGGCGGCCTCCTCCTGCTCCGTGGGCGGTGCGGTGCGACGTTCCAGCGTCGCCCGCACCACGAGACCGACGACGAGGGCCCAGAACGCCGCCCCGACGCCGAACAGCTGCAGACCCGACGCGGCGACGAGGAACGTGACGGTGGCGCTCGTGCGTCCGGTGTCGGTGGCGAGCGCCGCGACCATCGATGCGGCGAACGTCGAGAGCAGCGCCAGGCCGGCGACCGTCTCGACGATGCCGGCCGGCGCGGCCTCGGTGACCGCGACCAGTGCACCGGAGGTGAGGGCGAGGAGCAGGGCGACGAGACCCGCCGTGAACGCCGCCACCCAGCGCCGCTCGCGTGGCCCTGCGCTGTCGCCCGCCGCGAGCGCGGCCGAGATCGCGGCCAGGTTGATGGCGTGACCGCCGAACACGGCCGCCGTCGACGTCCCCGCCCCGGTCGTGACCATCGACGCGCGCCACGGCACCGTGAAGCCGAAGCTGCGCATCACGGCGACGCCCGGCACGTTCTGCGAGGCCAGGGTGACGACGGTCAGTGGCACGGCGATGCCGACCACTGCCGCGACGGTGAGCGTCGGGGTCGTGAGCTCGAGGCGCGGGAGGAGGTGCCCGGTGGGCACCGAGGTGCCCGTCGTGGCCAGGGAGACGCCGATGACGACGAAGGCGGCGAGCAGCGCCAGCGGGACCGCCCAGCGGGGCGCCCAGCGCGTGGCGAGCAGCCAGACCAGCACGACGGGACCGACCGCGGCGGGCGCGTCCGCGAGGGCGGTGAACGGCGCCAGGCACAGCTGCAGCAGCACGCCCGCCAGCATCGCCTGCGCCAGCGGCACCGGGATCGCGGCTGCCAGCCGGCCGAGCCAAGGGACGAGCCCGGTGAGGGCGAGCAGCACGCCGGTCAGCACGAATGCGCCGACGGCGGCGGGCCAGCCACCCTCGACCGGTCCCGTGCTCACCAGCAGCGCCGCGCCCGGCGTCGACCACGCCAGCGTGACCGGCAGGCGGGTCCACAGCGCGAGTCCCGACATGAGCAGACCGAACGCGACCGTGAGCGCCAGGAGCCCGCTGGCCGCCTCGTCGGGCGAGGCGCCGACGGCGCGCAGACCCGCGAGCACGACCGCGAACGACGACGTGAACCCGACCACCGCGGTGACCACGCCGGCCACGATCGGCTGCTGCAGGTCGCGGGACGTCACGGGGCCTGATCCTAGGCGCAGGCGCAGTCCCTAGAATCAGTGCGTGATCAGACGCCTCGACCTCCGCACCGACCCGACCGCCGAGCTGCCCCGCGCGCAGCAGGACGTCGAGCACGCGCTGCACGTGGTCGGGCCGCTGTGCGACGACGTCCGGGCGCGCGGCGAGGAGGCCGTGCTCGAGTACGGCGAGCGCTTCGACGGCGTCCGTCCCGCGTCGCTGCGCGTCGCGCCGGAGTACCTCGAGAAGGCGCTGGCCGACCTCGACCCCGCGATCCGCGCCGGTCTGGAGGAGTCGATCGCGCGTCTGCGCACCACCTGCGAGGCCGAGCTCGAGCAGACGGTCGTCACGACCGTCGCCCCGGGCGCCACGGTCGAGCGCCGCATCGTGCCCATGCAGCGCGTGGGTCTCTACGTGCCCGGGGGGCTCGCCCCGCTCGTCAGCACCGTCGTCATGAACACCGTCCCGGCCCAGGTGGCCGGTGTCGGCTCGATCGCCCTCACGTCGCCCCCGCAGGCGGAGTTCGACGGCCTCCCGCACCCCACGATCCTCGCGGCGTGCGCGCTGCTCGGCATCGACGAGGTGTACGCGGCCGGGGGAGCGCAGGCCCTCGCACTGCTCGCCTACGGCAGCGTCACCACCGGCGGCAGCGTGCAGCCCGTCGACCTCGTGACCGGACCGGGCAACATCTACGTGGCCGCTGCCAAGCGCTACCTGCAGGGCACGGTTGCCATCGACTCCGAGGCCGGCCCCACCGAGATCGCCGTCATCGCCGACGACACCGCCGACCCCGCCTTCGTCGCGGCCGACCTCATCAGCCAGTCCGAGCACGACCCGATGGCGGCCAGCGTGCTCGTCACGCCCAGCGACGCGCTCGCCGACGCGGTGACCGCCGAGCTGGAGCGCCAGGTCCCGACCGCCACGCACCAGGCGCGCATCAGCACGTCGCTCGCCGGACCGCAGTCGGCGATCGTGCTGGTCGCCGACCTCGACCAGGCCGTCGACGTCGCCAACGCCTACGCCGCCGAGCACCTCGAGATCCAGACCGCCGACGCCGCGGGCGTCGCGGCACGCATCGTCAACGCCGGCGCGATCTTTGTCGGCGCGTGGACGCCGGTCTCCCTCGGCGACTACGCCGCCGGCTCCAACCACGTGCTGCCCACGGCCGGCTGCGCCTGCCACTCCTCCGGCCTCTCGGTGCGCGCGTTCTGCAAGAACGTGCACGTCGTCACCTACACCGAGGCCGCCCTGCGCGAGGTCGGGCAGCACGTCGAGGTGCTGGCCGCCGCCGAGGACCTGCCGTCCCACGGTGCCGCCGTGAGCGTCAGGACGTCGCGCGACGCGACCGACGCGCGATGAGCGTCCCGGAGCCCGATCGCCGCCCACGGCCCGGCACCCCCGCCGAGTGGCTGCCGATCCGCGACGAGCTGCGCGACGAGGAGCCGTACGGCGCGCCGCAGATCGACGTGCCGGTGCGGCTCAACACCAACGAGAACCCGTACGGACCGAGCGAGACGGCTGCCGCCGACGTCGCCGGGGCCGTGCGCGCCGCTGCGCTCGAGCTCAACCGCTACCCCGACCGCGAGGCCACTGCGTTGCGCGAGGGGCTCGCCGCGTACCTGTCGCGGGACACGCCCGGTGTCGACCTCGACGCGTCGCGCGTGTGGGCCGCGAACGGCTCGAACGAGATCATGCAGCAGGTCCTGCAGGCCTTCGGGGGGCCGGGGCGCACCGCGCTCAGCTTCGCGCCGACCTACTCGATGTACCCCGAGTACGCGCGCAACACCCACACCCGCTGGGTCGCCGGACGTCGGCGTGACGACTTCGGCATCGACGTCGACGCCGCGGTCGCGCTCATCGACGCCGAGCAGCCCGACGTCGTGTTCCTGACGTCGCCGAACAACCCGACGGGCACCGCGCTCGACCCGGCCCACACCCGGGCCGTGCTCGACGCCGCACCCGGCATGGTCGTCGTCGACGAGGCGTACGCCGAGTTCCGGCGCGCGGGCACGCCCAGCGCGCTCGAGCTGCTCGCCGGCCACCGACGGTTGATCGTCACGCGCACCATGAGCAAGGCGTTCGCCCTCGCCGGCGGCCGCCTCGGCTACCTCGCCGCGCACGCCGACGTCGTCGACGCGCTGCGCATCGTCCGGCTGCCGTACCACCTGTCGTCGGTCACGCAGGCCACCGCGCTGGCGGCGCTCCAGCACACCGACGAGCTGCTCGCCAACGTCGACGCGCTGAGGGTCGAGCGCGACCGCACCGCCGACCGGCTGCGCGAGCTGGGCCTCACCGTCGCCGACTCCGACGCCAACTTCGTCCTCTTCGGCACCTTCGAGGACCGGCACGCCACCTGGCAGGCCCTCGTCGACCGTGGCGTGCTCATCCGCGAGACCGGACCCCTAGGATGGCTGCGCGTCTCCATCGGGACGCCGTCCGAGATGGACGCGTTCTTCACGGCACTCCAGGAGGTCATCGCATGAGCAGCAGGACTGCCCGCATCGAGCGGAAGACCTCGGAGTCGCACGTCGTCGTCGAGCTCGACCTCGACGGCACCGGGAAGCACGACATCTCCACGGGCGTCGGCTTCTACGACCACATGCTCACGGCGCTGTCGCGGCACTCGCTCATCGACCTCACGGTCCGCACGGAGGGCGACCTGCACATCGACGCCCACCACACGGTCGAGGACACCGCCATCGGCATCGGCGACGCGCTGCGCGAGGCCCTGGGCGACAAGGCCGGCATCACCCGCTACGGCACCGCGACCGTCCCGCTCGACGAGGCCATCGCCACCTGCACGGTCGACGTGTCCGGTCGGCCCTACTTCGTGCACACCGGCGAGCCCGAGCGGCAGATCACCGTCGTCATCGGCGGTGACTACTCCGGCTCGCTGACCTCGCACGTGTTCGAGTCGATCGCCCACCACGCAGGCCTGACGATGCACATGACGCTCGCTGCCGGCCGCGACCCGCACCACATCGCCGAGTGCCAGTTCAAGGCGCTCGCGCGGGCGCTGCGCGAGGCCGTCGCGATCGACCCTCGGGAGACGGGCATCCCGTCGACCAAGGGGGCGCTGTAGTGCCGACCGCGACGTCGCGGCCCACGGTCGCGGTGCTCGACTACGGCTCCGGCAACCTGCGCTCGGCCGTCCGCGCGGTCGAGCGCGCCGGCGCCGACGTCACGCTGACGGCCGACCCGGCGGTCGCCGAGTCCGCCGACGGCCTGCTCGTGCCGGGCGTCGGTGCGTTCGCTGCGTGCATGGAGGGCCTGCGGGCGGTCGACGGCGAGCGCATCATCGAGCGTCGGCTCATCGCGAACCGTCCCGTGCTCGGCATCTGCGTGGGCATGCAGATCCTCTTCGGCGAGGGCATCGAGCACGGTGTCCGCTCCGTCGGCTGCGGAGAGTGGCCCGGCACGGTCGAGCGGATCCAGGCGCCGATCGTCCCGCACATGGGCTGGGACACGGTCCAGGTGCCCGACGGCTCGAGGATGTTCGCGGGCCTCGAGGACGAGCGGTTCTACTTCGTGCACTCCTACGGCGTGCGCCGCTGGGAGCTCGACGTGCAGGGCACCTCGTTCGCCGCACCGCGGGTGACGTGGACGGAGTACGGCGGCGACCGTTTCGTGGCCGCCGTCGAGAACGGTCCGCTCTGGGCGACGCAGTTCCACCCGGAGAAGTCCAGCGACGCCGGCCGCCGCCTCCTCGAGAACTGGCTCGCCACCTTCTGACCCGCCCCCGCTGGTCGAGGAGCCGCTGTTCCGCCGGTCGAGTGGCAGCTGTTCCGCTGGTCGAGTAGTAGCGACGGCGAGCGCCAGCGAGCTCGTCGGTGCGATGGAGCCGTCGCAGCGGAGGGCGTAGCCGCGACGGAGCGAGACCACCCGGCAACGGATCAGCGTGGACCGGCTCCCAGCGTCAGCCCAGAGTGGTCTCGATACACCTCTCCTCGCTGGCGCTCGTCGAGGCACTCGACCAGCGGAGGGTTCCGCTGGTCGAGTAGGCCGACCGGCGACGGAGGAGCTCGGTCGGACGTATCGAGACCACCCGGCAACAGTCCCGCGTGAATCAGCCGAGACCCCCGCGTCCACAGGGGTTTTCTGGGGTGGAGGGTGGTGTCGGAGGGGGTGCCTAGGTTGGAACTATGAACCCCACCGACACCCTCCTGGCCGACGCGATGACCGCGTCGCGTCGGGTGTGGGCGGCGGAGGCGGAGCAGGCTCGGGCGGTGCTGCGGTTCGTGGAGACCCGCCGCACCGACGCCCTCACCCAAGGATTGAGTGCCCGGCAGGTGGAGGACGCCCGTCAGGTCGCGATCCTCGAAGCCGCGGTCGAGCTCAACGTCGCCACCGCCCTGGTCGCGAACCTGGTCTCCGCGACCCGGACCCTCGTGATGGACCTGCCCACCGTGTGGGCTGCGCATCTGCGGGGTGAGGTCGACCGGGCCAAGGCGCGGGAGATCGCCTCGACCGCATGGAAGCTCCACGCGCCGGAGAACATCACCAGGCTGGACGAGACCGTGCTCGCCTACGCCACCACCCACACCCTGGGCCAGCTCAAGGGCTGGCTACGCAGGTTCCTGGTCCGGGTCGAACCCGACCACGCCACCGCCCGCCGCCAGGCTGCGCAGGAGGATCGCACCGTCACCATCACCGCGCTCGATGACGGGATGAGCCTGCTCCAGGCCCTCATCCCCACCGCTGACGCGGTGCTGATCGACCGTGACCTGACCCTCGCAGCGAAAGCCTCCCGCAGCCAGAGCCCCGACGACGACCGGACGTTGGCGCAGGCCCGCGCCGACGCCCTCACCGACACCCTCCTGCGCAAGGACGACACCGCGACCACGTCAGGGCGGGGCCGCTTCCACATCGGCATCACCGTCCCGCTCGCCACCCTGCTCGGTGTCTCGAGCGAGCCGGCTGTGTCGGCCGATGGGCAGCACGTCCTCGACCCCGCCCTGCTCGCCGAGCTCGCCACCCAAGAGGGGACCCTGTTCTCGCGGCTGTTGACCGACGAGAACGGCGGGATCCTCGACGTCACCGAGCTCGGCCGCTTCCCCACCCAGCCCCTCCGCCGGGCGCTCAACCTGGTGGACGGCACCTGCGACGTGCCCGGCTGCACCCGCCCCGCCATCGCCTGCGACCTCGACCACCAGATCCCCCACGACCCCGACCCACCACCCGGCCAACAGCGCGGACCCACCACCGCAAGCAACCTGCACCACCGGTGCCCACCCCACCACGGCCTCAAGACCCGAGGAGCCCTGTCGGTCACCCACGACGAGCACGGCAACGCCCACTGGCACCTACCCACCCGCACCATCCCCGCCCAGACCGCGTTCACCCGCGCCTGGAACCAGCGACCCCGCACCCTCCAGCTCGTCGAGATCCACCACACCCGCCCCGCACACATCGAGTACCGACCCCGATGACCCGGTGCGCGGCCGTGCGCGAGCGGGCGTCGATAGCATCGCCCGCGTGAGTGACTACCTGGAGCTGCTGCCCGCCGTCGACGTCAAGGGCGGCCAGGCCGTCCAGCTGGTGCAGGGGGTCGACGGCTCCGAGAAGCGGTTCGGCGACCCCGTCGAGGCCGCCCTGCGCTGGCAGTCCGCAGGCGCGGAGTGGATCCACCTCGTCGACCTCGACGCCGCGTTCGGCCACGGGCACAACCGCGACCTGCTCGCACGGATCGTCGGCACCCTCGACATCGACGTCGAGATGTCCGGCGGCATGCGCGACGACGAGTCGCTCGCGGCCGCCATGGAGGCCGGGTGCCGCCGGGTCAACATCGGCACCGCCGCCCTGGAGAACCCCGAGTGGTGCGCCAAGGTCATCGCCGAGTGGGGCGACCGGGTCGCCATCGGGCTCGACGTCCGCGGCACGACGCTCGCCGCGCGCGGCTGGACCCGCGACGGCGGCGACCTGTACGAGACGCTCGCCCGCCTCGACGCCGAGGGCTGCGCGCGCTACGTCGTCACCGACGTCAACAAGGACGGCATGCTGCAGGGACCGAACCTCGACCTGCTGCGCGACGTCTGCTCCCGCACCGACCGGCCCGTCGTCGCGTCCGGCGGCGTCACCACCCTCGCCGACATCGAGGCGCTCATGGGCCTCGTCGACATCGGCGTGGAGGGCGCCATCGCCGGCACCGCGCTGTACACCGGACAGTTCACGCTCGAGGACGCGCTCGCCCTGACCCGCGGCCAGGCCCGACCGGAGGCCTGACCGTGCCCGCGGGATCGGTGTGGGACCGCTTCGAGGCGGACCCGCGCGATCCCGCGCACACCACGCTGCGCGCCTCCGACGCCGACCGCGACGTCGTCCTCGGTGTGCTGCGCGACGCGTACGCCGCCGGGAAGGTCGACACCGCCGAGTACGAGCGCCGCGTCGACGCGGCCCTGGAGGTCGTCCGCCTCGGGCAGGTGCTGCCGCTGCTCGAGGACCTCGCCTCGACCCGGTCGCCGGCCCGACGGGCACGCCGCGCTCCCGAGGGGGCCTCCGTGCGCGAGGAGGCCCTGGCCACCTTCGAGCGCGACCTGCGCGACATGCGCACCGGCTGGATCGCACTGTCGGTCCTGCTCGTCGGCATCTGGGGCGCGACGTCGGTGGCAGCGGGGGAGCCGCTGTTCTTCTGGCCGGTGTTCCCCGTGCTGGCCGTCGGGGTCGGGTACCTGTCCCATCGGCTCAACCCCGAGAAGCACGTCGAGGAGATCGAGGAGAAGATCGCCCGCAGGCGCCGTCGACGCCGCGAGGACTGAGATCAGGCCAGGCGCGACACCAGGCCGACCAGCCCGGACACGGCGCCCACGAGCAGGGCGAGCAGGAGCAGCGCGAGGACGAGGCAGCCGACCCAGTCGCCGAACGACATCTCGTCGTCGTCGACCACCCCGGCGTTCGGCGGCGGCAGCGGGAACCGCTCCATGTACTCCGCGAGGTGCGCCTGGGAGCAGAACCGGAACGTGTCCTTCGCGGCGTCGACGAACCAGTCGTCGCCCCACTCGTCCTCGCAGATGCGGCGGTGGACGTTCACGACCATCGCGTCGTCGGACGTCACGTCGATCGTGCCGCGGCAGAGGAAGCACTGGTAGGTCGCAGGCACCGGCGAAGCATAGCCATCGGTAGGCTCGGCGGGTGAGCCTCGCCGTCCGTGTCATCCCCTGCCTCGACGTCGACGCCGGGCGCGTCGTGAAGGGCGTCAACTTCGTCGACCTGGTCGACGCCGGCGACCCGGTCGAGATGGCCCGCGTCTACGACGCCGAGGGCGCGGACGAGCTGACGTTCCTCGACATCACCGCCTCCAGCGGCGACCGTGCCACGACCTTCGACATCGTCGGCAGCACGGCCGAGCAGGTGTTCATCCCGCTGACCGTCGGGGGAGGGGTGCGCACCGTCGACGACGTCGACCGGCTGCTGCGCGCCGGCGCCGACAAGGTCGGGATCAACACGGCCGCCATCGCGCGACCGGAGGTGATCGCCGAGATCGCGCACCGCTTCGGCAACCAGGTGCTCGTGCTGAGCGTCGACGCGCGACGCAGCCCGACGAGCGGCGACGGTGCTCAACCGAGCGGCTACGAGGTGACCACGCACGGCGGTCGGCGCAGCGCGGGTCTCGACGCCGTGGAGTGGGTGCGTCATGCGGAGGAGCTGGGCGTCGGCGAGGTGCTGCTGAACTCCATGGACGCCGACGGGACGAAGGCCGGCTACGACCTGGAAATGATTCGGGCGGTCCGCAGCGTTACCCAGGTGCCACTGATCGCCAGTGGTGGCGCCGGACGGCTCGAGCACTTCGCTCCCGCGGTCGAGGCCGGTGCCGACGCCCTGCTCGCCGCGAGCGTGTTCCACTTCGGCGAGCTCACGATCGGACAGGTGAAGGACACCTTGCGAGCAGCTGGACACCGTGTCAGGTAGCGACCTCGGGTCGGCCCAGCAGGACCGGATGATGCGCCGGGGCTTCGGCCTCCTCGGGCGCGGCATCGTCGAGCAGAAGGCGCTGTTCACCGTCTCGGCGGTCGGGAGCGTCCTGTTCGGCGCGATGACCGTCGCCGACGCCTGGGTGCTCGGCTGGGCCACCGACCACGTCATCCGGCCCTCCTTCGCGCGGGGCGAGGTGGTCCAGGGGGCGCTGTGGACGGCCATCGGCCTGTTCCTGGCCGTCGCGACCCTGCGCGCCCTGGGCGTCATCGCCCGTCGGCTGATCGGCGGCATCGTCTACTACCGCCTCGTCGCCGCCTACCGCCGCAAGGTCACCCGCCAGTACCTCGCGCTGCCGATGTCGTGGCACCACCGCCACCCCACGGGGCAGCTGCTCTCCAACGCCAACGCCGACGTCGAGGCTGCCTGGGCGGTGTTCATGCCGCTGCCGATGGCGGTGGGCGTGGTCGCGATGCTCGCGGCCGCGCTCGTCGCGATGGTCGAGGCCGACTGGGTGCTGACCATCGTCGGCCTCGTCGTCTTCCCGGCCCTGTTCGGCATCAACGTCTTCTACCAGCGCTGGCTGTCGCCGCGCGTGGCCCGCGCGCAGGCGCTGCGCGGCGACCTCAGCGCGGTCGCGCACGAGTCCTTCGACGGCGCGCTGGTCGTCAAGTCGCTCGGCCGGGAGGCCGAGGAGACCGAGCGCTTCACACGGGCCACGCACGAGCTGCGCGACGCGAACATCGCGGTGGGGCGCATCCGCAGCGTCTTCGACCCGCTGCTGGAGGCGCTGCCGAACCTCGGCATCCTCCTCGTCCTGGTGCTCGGCGTCGGCCGGGTCGCCGGCGGCGCCGCCGAGCCGGGCGACGTCGTGCAGGTGGCCTACCTGTTCACGGTCGTCGCCTTCCCGGTGCGCGCGATCGGCTGGGTCCTCGGCGAGCTGCCGCGCAGCGTGGTCGGCTGGGACCGCGTCGACAACGTGCTGCAGGCGACCGGCTCCATGGCCTACGGCGACGGCACGGTCCCGGGCAGCGGCGCGGTCGACCTGCGCCTGCGCGGCGTGGCCCACCGCTTCGACGACGCCGAGCACGACGTGCTCCAGGGCGTCGACCTCCACGTGCCCCGAGGCAGCGTCACCGCGCTCGTCGGCGCGACGGGCAGCGGCAAGAGCACGCTCACGACCCTTCTGTCCCGGCTCGTCGACCCGCGCCGCGGCACCGTCGAGGTCGACGGTCTCGACCTGCGCACGCTCGACCACGGGGCTCTCACGGGCACCGTCGCGGTCGTCCCGCAGGGCACGTTCCTGTTCGACGACTCCGTCCGCGAGAACGTGACCCTCGGCCTCGACGTCCCCGACGAGGACGTGTGGGAGGCGTTGCGCACCGTGCAGGCCGACGGGTTCGTGGCACGTCTCGCCGCCGGGCTCGACACCCAGCTCGGCGAGCGTGGCACGACTCTGTCGGGCGGCCAGCGCCAGCGCCTCGCGCTCGCCCGCGCCCTGGTGCGCAGGCCCCGTCTGCTCGTCATGGACGACGCGACGAGCGCGGTCGACCCGGAGGTCGAGCAGCGGATCCTGCGGGCGCTCGCGGAGCGCACGTCCGACGGCAGCGGCCCGACCGTGCTGGTCGTCGCCTACCGCAAGGCCACCATCTCCCTTGCCGACGAGGTCGTGCTGCTCGACGGCGGCCGCGTGGTCGAGCGGGGGACCCACGAGGAGCTGCTGGAGAGGTCGAGCGTCTACCGCGACCTCGTCGACGCCTACGACCAGGCGAGGGAGGCGAGCGCGTGAGCAGCGACACCGCGCTTCCCGGTGTCACGCCGGTGCGTGCCACCGGCGCCCAGATCGTGCGCCGCGGGCTCGCGCTCTCGCCGGCCATCCGCGACGGCCTGTGGCTGACCCTCCTGCTGGCCGTGCTCAGCACCGTCGGCGGCTCCGTGGTGCCCGTCGTCATCCAGCGCACGATCGACTCCGGTCTCGGCGACGGCGGCACGACGTCGCTGTCCGCGATCGGGCCCTACCTCCTCGGGGCGCTCGTCCTCGTGCTGCTGACAGCCGTCGTCGCCTACTGGATGCGCGTGCGGCTGTTCGTCGCGAGCGAGCGCGGCCTGGCCGAGCTGCGGGTCACCGCGTTCCGGCACGTCCACGACCTGTCGATGCTCACGCAGAACGCCGAGCGGCGCGGCGCCCTCGTCTCGCGGGTCACGTCCGACGTCGACCAGGTGTCGCTGTTCCTGCAGTTCACCGGCATCACCATCGTCATCAGCATCGGCCAGATGCTGGTCGCGACGATCATCATGGCGTTCTACTCCTGGCAGCTCACGCTGGTCGTGTGGGTCTGCTTCCTGCCGCTCGTCGTGAGCCTGAAGTTCTTCGCCGGACGGCTGAGCCGCGCCTACGACACCGTCCGCCGGACGGTCGGCGAGATGCTGGCCGTCGTCGCCGAGCCGGTCGTGGGCGCGTCGGTCGTCAAGGCGCACGCCATCGAGGAGCGCACGCAGCAGCGCGTCGACGACGGCATCCAGCGCAACCTCGACGCCAACGTCCGCGCGCAGAGGCTGGTCGCCGTCACGTTCGCGTCGGCGGGGCTCGCCGGAGGCCTGGCGAACGCCGGCGCCATCGCGGCCGGTGTCGTGATCGGCGTGGCCGGCGGGCTGTCGATGGGCACCGTCATCGCCTTCGCCTTCCTCGTCGGGCTGCTCGTCGGGCCGGCGCAGATGGCCACCCAGGTGCTCACGGAGGCGCAGAACGCGATCGCGTCGTGGCGGCGCGTCATCGAGCTGCTCGACACGCCCGCCGACGTCGTCGACCCCGGCCCCGACGGGCTCGCGCTGCCCGACGAGGTGCTCGGTGCGCGGTTCGAGGGCGTCGGGTTCGCCTACCCCGGCGGCCCGGAGGTGCTCTCCGACGTCGACGTCGTGATCGAGCCGCGGCAGCGGATCGCCGTCGTGGGCGAGACGGGGTCGGGCAAGACGACGTTCGCGAAGCTGCTGACGCGCCTCATGGACCCCACCCGCGGCACCGTGCGGCTGGGCGACACCGACATCACGCAGGTCGCCTTCGACGACCTCCGCCGGCACGTGCTGATGGTGCCGCAGGAGGGCTTCCTGTTCGACGCCACGCTGCGGGAGAACCTGCGGTACGGCCGGCGGGACGCGTCCGACGAGGACCTCCTGGCGACGGTGGCCGACCTGGGGCTCACCGACTGGTTCGCGACCCTGCCGCGAGGCCTGGACACGCCGGTCGGCCAGCGGGGCGAGTCGCTGTCGGCGGGGGAGCGGCAGCTGGTGGCGCTGGTGCGCTCGGCGCTCGCCGACCCCGACTTCCTCGTGCTCGACGAGGCCACCAGCGCCGTCGACCCGCAGACCGAGCTGCGCGCCACGCGCGCCCTGGAGACGCTGCTCGACGGGCGCACGAGCGTCACCATCGCGCACCGTCTGACCACCGCCGAGAACGCCGACCGGGTGCTCGTGTTCGACGCCGGCCGGCTGGTGGAGGACGGGTCGCACGCCGAGCTCGTCGAGGCCGGCGGCGTGTACGCCCGCCTGCACGCCAGCTGGGTGGCACAGGCGTCGCTGGGCATCGCGCCGGTCGCCGACTGACCCTCTGGGAGGATGGACCCGTGAGCTCCCTCGACCCTGCCGTCGCCGCACGGCTGAAGCGCGATCCTGCCGGCCTCGTGCCGGCCGTCGTCCAGGACGCCGGCACGCACGCCGTCCTGATGGTCGGCTGGATGGACGACGAGGCGCTGCACCGCACGCTCACCACCGGCCGCGGGACCTACTGGAGCCGCAGCCGCCAGGAGTACTGGGTGAAGGGCGAGACCTCCGGCCACGTCCAGCACGTGCGCGAGGTCCGGCTCGACTGCGACGGCGACACGCTGCTCGTGGTCGTCGACCAGGAAGGTCCCGCCTGCCACACCGGTGCCACCACCTGCTTCGACGCGGACCGGCTGCTGTGACCTCACCCGCTGCCGCGCCCACCCGCGGCCGTCGGCTGTACGCCCCGTCGGTGCTCGGCCTGCTGGTCGCGGGCGGCGTCGCCTGGGTCGCCCTCGGGCGCACGTGGGCCAGCACCCGGCTCGCGCCGCAGGGCCTCCCGCCCGCCGACGTGGTGGTCACGGGTCGCGACGTCGCGCCGCTGGCCGCCGCGCTGGCCGTCGTCGTCGTCACCGCGGCGCTCGCCGTGCTCGCGACGCGCGGCCGGGGGCGGTGGGTCGTGGGCGTGCTGGTCGTGCTCCTGGGCGTCGGCGGGGCGGTCCTCAGCGTGCTCGGCGGCACGGGCGACGGCTCGCGCGACGCCCTCGTGGCCGCGGCGGAGCAGTCGCCCGCGTTCACCGGCGGGGGCCTCGGCCGCGTCGCGACGTCGCCGTGGCCGTTCGTCGCGGCCGGCGGCTTCGCGGTCGCGGCGCTGCTCGGCGCCGTGGTGGTGCGGCACGGACGCGCCTGGCCCGGGATGAGCGGACGCTACGACGCGCCGTCGCGCCGCCCGGTCGTCGAGGACCCCTGGAAGGCGCTCGACGAGGGACGCGACCCGACCGTGTGACGAAAGTCCCTCCACGAGCCGTCGCGGACGTAACCCCGGGTGCCGCGCCTCGTTGACCCGTGCGACACCGAGAAGCGGTGACCACGAGTGGAGGTCGAATGCGCGTCCTCGTGCACGACTACAGCGGGCACCCGTTCCAGGCCCAGCTCAGCCGCGAGCTCGCCCGGCGCGGGCACGACGTGACGCACTCCACCTGCAACGCCTACGTCTCCGGCAAGGGCCGCCTGGAGGCGCAGCCCGGCGAGACGATCCGCTTCGAGACCGTCGGCGACGGCATCGTCTTCGACAAGGGTCGCTTCGTGCAGCGGCTGCTGCTGGAGGTGCGCCTCGGTGTCGAGCTCGTGCGCCACGTGCGCCGCGTCCGCCCCGACGTCGCGCTCATGTCGAACGTGCAGATCCCGACGCTCGTCGTCTTCGCCGCCGCCATGGCGCTGTTCCGCCAGCCCTGGGTGCTATGGCACCAGGACGTCTACTCCGTGGCCGTCCGGTCCTTCGCGGGCGCCAAGCTGTCGCGCTCCTTCCGTGCCGTCGCGCTCGCGTTCGACCTGGCGGAGCGCTGGACGTCGCGGCGTGCCAGCCAGGTGGTCGTCATCGCCGACTCCTTCGTCCCGGTGCACGAGCGGTGGGGCACGGCGGACAAGACGACCGTCATCGCCAACTGGGCCCCGCTCGATGAGATCGTGCCCGTCCAGCGCAAGAACGACTGGGCCGTGGAGCACGAGCTCGACGACGTCCAGACCCTCCTGTACTCCGGGACCCTCGGCCTCAAGCACGACCCGGCCCTGCTCGTGCGGCTGACGGCCGCCGTGCGCGAGCTCGGTCGTCCCGTGCGGCTCGTCGTCGTGAACGAGGGCCCCGCGGCCGACGTGATCCGCGCCGAGGCCGACCGCCTCGACGTCCCGCTCACCCTGCTGCCCTTCCAGCCCTACGAGCGTCTCCCCGAGGTGCTCGGCAGCGGCGACGTCCTCGTCGTGCTGCTCGACCAGCAGGCCGGGGCGTTCTCGGTGCCGTCCAAGACGCTGTCGTACCTGTGCGCCGGCCGCCCCGTCGTCGGCCTGATGCCGGAGGAGAACGCCGCCTCCGACCTGGTCGAGCGCGCCGGGGGCCACGTCGGCCGCCCCGAGGCGGCCTCGCTGCCCGCGGCGGCGGACTGGGTCGACGCCCTGCTCGGCGACGACGAGCGACGCGACGCGGTGCGTGCCCAGGCGCGCGAGCTCGCCGAGCAGGAGTTCTCCCTGGCGGGCTGCGCCGACCGGTTCGAGGCCGTCCTGCAGCGAGCTGCGCGATGACCGCCACCTCCAGCAGTGCCGCCCTGCGAACGGACGCCTCTCCCGACCTCCCCGACACCGACCCCGGCACCGACCTCGCCAGCACCGTGCCGCTGGTGCTCGTCGGCCCACGCACGCGGGTCGGCCGCAGCCTGCTGGCCCTCCGCGAGGGACCCGTGCTCGCCGTCTCGCGCGACGCCGCCGACACGGCGGCACTCCAGGGCGCCGACGTGCTGGACGTCGCCGGTGACGACGTCGACGCGCGGCTGGCCGGCGCGCCCGCCGTCGACGTCGCGGTGTGCGCGCTGGGCCCGGTGCACCCGGGCGTCCCCGACCACGACCGCGACGTCGCGGGCCTGCGTCGCGACCTCGGCCTTCTGCGGCGGGTGCTCGGCGCCGCCGACGGACGCCCCGTCCGCATCGTCCTCGTGTCCTCGGTGGTCGCCCTGGCTCCCACGCCCGACCGGCGCTACTACGGCGGCGCGAAGAGCCTCGTCGAGCAGCTGCTCCTCGAGCTCGTCGCCGCGCACCCGCACGCCCGCCTCGACGTGCTCTACCCCGGGCGGCTCCTGGCCGTGGGGGAGCGCACGCGACCCTGGCACCGGCTGCACGCGCGGTTCGACCGCGTCGCGGCCCTCGTCGAGCAGGCCCTGCGGTCGTCGCAGCCGGTCGGCCGCCGTCGCGTCGTCGGCCTCGACGCCCGCCTGTGGCTGCTGGTGCGGTCACTCTCCCTCGTCGTCCAGGCCGTCCGGCCCGGACGCGTCGATCCGTCCCCCGAGCTCGTCGACCAGAAGGTGGCCCCCTGATGTGGAAGAAGCGCGCACTCGACCTGTTCCTCACTGTCGCCGGCGCGATCGTCTGGGTGCCGGTGGTCCTCACCGTCGCGGCCGGCATCCTGCTCGCGGAGGGGCGTCCGGTGTTCTACCGCTCCCGCCGTCGGGTCAGCAGCGACGAGGTCGTGCTGCTCACCAAGTTCCGCACGATGGTGCGCAACGCCGACAAGCTCGTGAACCGTGACACCGTCCCGGTCGACGACACCACCCGCTTCCTCAACATCCCCGCGGACTCGCCGCTGTACACCCGCATCGGCCGGTTCGTGGAGCGCTTCGCGCTCACCGAGCTGCCGCAGCTGTGGCACGTGGTGCGCGGTGACATGAGCGTGGTCGGCAACCGCCCGCTCCCGCAGAACGTCATCGACTGCCTGCGCGAGGAGTTCCCGCAGGTCTCCGAGCGCTTCCTCACCCGCGCGGGGCTGACCGGGCCGGCGCAGCTGGTCGGTCGCGAGGCGCTCGGCGACGCGGAGCGCCTCGACCTCGAGGCTGCCTACTGCCGCGCCTGCCTCAACGGCTACCAGGCGCGTCTCGACGTCGTCATCCTCGCCGCCACGATCCTCGGCGTGCTGGGCATCGGCCGTGACCGCGACGCCCGCGCCGTGCACGCGCTCATCGCCCGCCACTCCGGCCGCTCGCGCTCCTACGCGCTCGCGCCGGCCGGCTCGGCACGCTCCGCGGGAGGTCGCGCCAGGGGCGCCGCCGCCCCCCGGTAGGCTGTCGGAGTCGTCCCCCTCGCAGGAGAAGAGAGCTGCATGTCGCACGGATCGTCGCCCGCGTCCTGGACCGCCGTCCTGGTCTGCCTCGCCGGCTTCACCATCGGCGGGATCGCTCTGATCCCCGAGCCGCACTGGGTGCCCTTCACGATCGGCGCTGCGCTCGCCGTGCTCGCCGGACCCCTCGGCCTGGTGATGTCGCGCATGGGCTTCGGCGCCGAGCGTGCCGCCGGCCACGGTGCGACGGCGCAGGGTGTCGACGAGCACCGCGGCGTCACGGACTGACCACGACGTGAGCAGCGACGGGCCCGCCTGGGGCGAGCGGCCCGAGCCGGACGAGCCGCCGCCGGCCGCGGCCCCTGCTCCGCGGTACCCCACGTACCCGGGCCAGGCGCCCGAGGCCACTGCCCGTGGCGGGCAGCAGCACGCGGCCCCCGTCCCGTCCGGTCCGTCCCCGGCCCTGCCGATCGCCCCGCCGGTGGCACCGGTGGCCGAGCCAGCCGGGTGGTGGATCCGGGTGGCCGCGGCGTTCGTGGACTTCCTCGTCCCGTTCGCCCTCACGTGCGTGCCCTTCGTCGCGGGGTTCGTGGTCGCCTTCTCGGGCTCGCGGTACGACGAGGCCACCGAGACCTTCACCGACGTCGAGCCGGGCGGCTTCGTGATCACCGGGCTCGCCGTCGTCGCGTTCCTCGCCCTCGACGCCTGGAACCGGGGCCTGCGGGTGGGGTACCGCGGCGAGAGCCTCGGCAAGCAGCTCGTCGGGGTGCGCATCGTGCGCCGCGACGGCACCGTCACCGGAGCCCTCGAGGGCTTCTTCCGGTGGATGATCAGCCTGTTCCTGCAGTGGACGTTCGTCGGCCTGCTCGTCGACCTGCTGTGGCCGCTGGGCAACGATGCGAAGCAGACGATCCACGACCTCGCCGTCGGCACCTTCCCGATCCGGACCTGACCGGCGGGGGACACCCGACACGTCGACGCGCCACGCACGGCTCGGCTGGACGGGGCCGTCCCGACCACGCTTGGATGGGTGCAGAGCCGGGGCAGCACCCGGCCCGACCGGAGGAAGATATCCATGGAGCCGTTCCCCGCCAGTCCCGAGCCGGAGTACCGACCCGAGGGCAAGGGCCCGCGTCCGGCGTCGGTCGCCACCGCCGTCAAGCTCATCTGGGCCAACGTGGCCCTCAGCGTCGTGACGGCCGCGCTGTCCTTCGCCTTCCTGGACGACATCATCGACCAGGTCGTCGCGAACGCCCCGGCCGGTTCGACCATCGACCGTGACACCGCGCGGGTCTCCGCGATCGGCGCGGTCCTCTTCTCGATCGTCCTCGGCGTGGCCTTCGCCGCCCTGTTCGCCTACTTCATCGGCAAGGGGGCCAACTGGGCGCGCATCGTCTACACGGTCCTCATCGTCATCGGCGTGATCGGGTCGCTGACGAGCCTCGGCAACCAGCCGCCCGTCCTGCTGGTGCTGTCGCTCGTCAGCCTCGCGATCGGCATCGCCATCGTCGTGTTCCTCTACCGCCCCGACTCGAACGAGTACTTCAAGAAGAAGGCCTGAGCCGGACGCTCACCGCCCCGGTCCGACCCTGCGCGGTCGGACCGGGGCGGTCATGCGTGCGGACCCCAGGACCCAGGGCCGCCGACCGCCCGCAGCGCGGGTACCCTCGGTGCAGCAGCTCGAACCCTGACGAGGAGGTGGCCATGACGGTGCTCGACGACATCCTCGCGGGCGTCGCGGAGGACCGCGCCGCCCGACAGGCGACCTGCTCCCTCGAGGACCTCAAGGAGCAGGCGCGGCTGCAGCCGCCCGCCCTCGACCCGATGCCGACGTTCCGCGCCGACGGCGTGAGCGTGATCGCCGAGGTCAAGCGGGCGAGCCCCAGCAAGGGCGCCCTGGCGGCGATCAAGGACCCCGCGGGCCTGGCCCGCGACTACGCGGCCGGCGGTGCCGCCACGATCAGCGTGCTCACCGAGCGTCGTCGCTTCGACGGCAGCCTCGACGACCTGCGCGCCGTCCGCGCGCAGGTCGACGTGCCGGTGCTGCGCAAGGACTTCATCACGACCTCCTACGAGCTCTGGGAGGCGCGTGCGGCCGGCGCCGACATGGCGCTGCTCATCGTCGCGGCGCTCGACCAGGAGGCGCTCGTCAGCCTCATCGAGCGCGCCCGGTCGATCGGCCTCACCCCGCTCGTGGAGGTCCACGACGAGGACGAGGTCGACCGCGCCCTCGACGCCGGCGCCGAGCTGATCGGCGTCAACGCCCGCGACCTGAAGACGCTCGAGGTCAAGCGCGACACCTTCGAGCGGCTCGCGCCGCGCATCCCCGACGGCGTCGTCCGGGTGGCCGAGTCCGGCGTCCGCGGCCCGCACGACGTGCTGGAGTACGCGCGCGCCGGGGCCCACGTCGTGCTCGTCGGCGAGACGCTCGTCCGCGGTGACGACCCGCGCGCCAGCGTGGCCGACCTGGTCGCGGCCGGGGCCCACCCCGCGCTGCAGCAGAGGCCCTGACGTGGTCGCCACGGCCCCGCGGCGATGGTGACGGTCGCGCCCGCCCCACCGACCCCTCTGCACCCCGCCACGCCAGGGAGACACCCATGACCGTCTACGCCCAGCCGGACGCCACCGGCCACTTCGGCCGCTTCGGCGGCCGCTTCATGCCCGAGGCGCTCGTCGCCCCGCTCGACGAGCTCGCGGAGGCCTGGGCCGACGCACAGGCCGACCCGTCCTTCCTCGGCGAGCTCGACCGCATGTTCCGCGAGTACGCGAACGTGCCCAGCCCGCTCTACGACGCGACCCGGTTCTCCGAGGCGGTCGGCGCGCGCGTGCTGCTCAAGCGCGAGGACCTGAACCACACCGGCGCGCACAAGATCCGCAACGTGCTCGGCCAGGCGCTGCTCGCCAAGCGCATCGGCAAGCCCCGGGCCATCGCCGAGACCGGCGCCGGGCAGCACGGCGTCGCCTCGGCCACCGCGTGCGCGTACCTCGACCTCGACTGCACCGTCTACATGGGCGAGGTCGACACCGAGCGCCAGGCGCTCAACGTCGCGCGCATGAAGATGCTCGGCGCGGAGGTCGTGCCGGTCACCACCGGCAGCCGCACGCTGAAGGACGCCATCAACGAGGCGCTGCGCGACTGGGTGGCCAGCGTCGACCACACCTCCTACCTGTTCGGCACCGCCGCGGGTCCGCACCCGTTCCCGACGATGGTGCGCGACCTCACGCGCGGCATCGGCGACGAGGCCCGTCGCCAGGTGCTCGAGCTGACCGGCAGCCTGCCCGACGCCGCCGTCGCCTGCGTGGGCGGCGGGTCCAACGCCATCGGGCTGTTCACCGCGTTCATCGACGACGCCGACGTGCAGCTGCTCGGCGTGGAGGCCGGGGGCGACGGCTACGAGACGGGTCGGCACGCGTCGCCCATCACCGCGGGCGAGGTCGGTGTGCTGCACGGAGCCCGCTCCTACCTCCTCCAGGACGAGGACGGCCAGACCATGGAGTCGCACTCCATCTCCGCCGGGCTCGACTACCCCGGCGTCGGCCCGGAGCACTCCTACCTCGCGTCGATCGGTCGGGCCCGGTACGTGCCCGCCACCGACGCGCAGGCGATGTCGGCGTTCGACCTCCTCTGCAAGACGGAGGGCATCATCCCGGCGATCGAGTCGGCGCACGCGCTGGCCGGTGCCGTGGAGCTCGCGAAGGAGCTCGGCCCCGACGCCACGATCCTCGTCAACCTGTCCGGCCGCGGCGACAAGGACGTGCACACCGCGGCCGAGTACTTCGGCCTGATCGACGGCCCGGTCGTGCTCGAGGAAGGCGTCGAGGAGTGAGCAGCAGCATCGACGCGCTCTTCGAGCGCACCCGCGCCGAGGGGCGCGCCGCGCTCGTCGGCTACCTGCCCGCGGGCTTCCCCGACGTCGAGACGTCCGTCGCGGCCCTCACCGCGATGATCGAGGGCGGCTGCGACCTCGTCGAGATCGGACTGCCGTACAGCGACCCGGTCATGGACGGCCCCACCATCCAGGAGGCCGCCGAGACGGCCCTCGCCCACGGGTTCCGCACGAGCCACACGTTCGACGTCGTGCGTCGGGTCGCCGACGCCGGCGCACCCGTCGTCGTCATGACCTACTGGAACCCGGTCGAGCGCTACGGCGTCGACCGCTTCGCCGCCGACCTCGCCGAGGCCGGGGGAGCGGGGCTCATCACGCCCGACCTCATCCCCGACGAGGCCCAGGAGTGGGAGGAGGCGTCGCGCGCGCACGGGCTCGACCGCACGTACCTCGTCGCGCCGTCCTCGACCGACCGCCGGCTCGCGATGACCGCCGACGCCGCGAGCGGGTTCATCTACGCGACGGCCGTCATGGGCGTCACGGGAGCCCGGCAGGAGACCAGCTCGCTGGCCCCCGAGCTCGTCGCCCGGCTGCGGAAGGTGACCGACAAGCCCGTCGGCGTCGGTCTCGGTGTCAGCAACGGTGCCCAGGCGCACGAGATCGCCCAGTACGCCGACGCCGTCATCGTCGGGTCCGCGTTCGTGCGCCGTCTGCTCGACGCGCCCGACACGGCCGGCGGTGTCGAGTCGGTCCGTGAGCTCGCCCGCGAGCTGCGAGAAGGAGTCGTCCGATGAGCCTGGTGACGAGCGCCGGTCTGGCCATCTACATCCCCAGCCCCTCCACGGGCGTCTGGCACCTCGGGCCCTTCCCGCTGCGGGCCTACGCGCTCGGCATCATCGTCGGCGCGCTGCTCGCGATCTGGATCGGCGAGCGACGTTTCGTCGCCCGCGGCGGACGCGAGGGACTCATCAGCGACGTCGCCATCTGGGCGATCCCGTTCGGCATCGTCGGGGCGCGGATCTACCACGTCGCCACCGACCCCGAGCTCTACTTCGGCGAGGGCCGGCGCGCGATCGAGGCGCTCTACATCTGGAACGGCGGGCTCGGCATCTGGGGCGCCATCGCCGGTGGCGCCGTGGGCGCGTACATCGCCTGCCGCCGCCACGACGTCTCGTTCCTGGCCGTCGCCGACGCCCTCGCCCCCGGGCTGCTCGTCGCGCAGGCCGTGGGTCGCATCGGCAACTACTTCAACTCCGAGCTGTTCGGTCGCCCCACCGACCTGCCCTGGGCGCTCGAGATCGCCCCCCAGCACCGTCCGGCCGGGTACGAGCAGTTCGCGACGTTCCACCCGACGTTCCTCTACGAGCTGCTCTGGAACCTGGCTGCCGCGGCGCTGCTCGTGCTGCTCGACCGTCGGCTGCGGTTCACGGGCGGTCGGGCGTTCGCGCTCTACGTCATGCTCTACACCGCGGGCCGGTTCTGGATCGAGCAGCTGCGCATCGACACCGCCAACCACGTCCTCGGCGTCCGGCTGAACGTGTTCACCGCCGTCATCGTCTTCGTGGCGGCCCTGGCGTACTTCCTGTGGAGCCGGCGTCGCGACCGCGGCGCCCAGGACGGCACGCCCGCCGACGAGGACGCCACCGCGTCCTGAGCACGGGCAGGGCAGCCTGCGCTGCCGTGACAGGACCGTGATCCCGGCCTAGGTTCGTGCCGTGAGCACCCCTGAGCCGCTGCCCGACCCGGGCGCCGTCACCCACGAGCACCCCGACGTCACCGGAGGCTGGCTGCGACCGGCCGTCTTCGGTGCCATGGACGGCCTCGTCTCCAACTTCGCGCTCATCATGGGCGTCACCGGCGGCAGCAGCGACCGCACGCCGGTGATCGTCGCCGGCCTGGCCGGACTCGCCGCCGGAGCCTTCTCCATGGCGGCGGGGGAGTACACGTCCGTCGCCAGCCAGCGCGAGCTCGCGCAGGCCCAGGTGGCCATCGAGCGCGACGAGATCGTGCGCAACGGCCCGGCCGAGCAGGCCGAGCTCGCCGCCGCGTTCGTCGCCAAGGGCATCGACGAGGACACCGCCCGCGACGTGGCGCAGCAGGTGCACCGCGACCTCGACCACGCCGTCGCGGTGCACGCGGCCGAGGAGATGGGCATCGACCCCGACGACCTCCCGTCGCCCGTCGTCGCCGCGGTGTCGTCGTTCCTCGCGTTCACGGCCGGCGCCGTCGTGCCCCTGCTGCCGCTCGTGCTGGGCGCCACGTCGTCGGTGCCGACGATCGTGCTCTCGCTCCTGGCGCTCTTCGCGTGCGGCGCCGTCGTCACGCGCGTCACCAGCAGGCCGTGGTGGTACGGCGGTCTGCGTCAGCTCGTCCTGGGCGGCGCGGCCGCCGGCGTCACGTACCTCATCGGCCACGCGGTGGGCACCGGCGTCGGCTGACCCTCCGCACGCACGCCTGCTGCACAGGGTCGCCTTCCTCGTCGCCCGGCGGCCGAGCCCTGTACAGTGGGGATGCTGTCCTGGGCCAACGTCGTCCCAGGGTCGGACCGCCCCCGCGGTGGTCCAGCACCCGATCATGATGACGCGAGAAGGGACTCTCGGTGAGCGCATCCACCCCTCCTGAGCTGCAGCGGACGACCGGCCCGAAGTTCTCGGCCCTCCCGGCCGCGCAGGGCCTCTACGACCCGATGCACGAGCGCGACGCCTGTGGCGTGGCGTTCGTCGCGACCCTCTCGGGCGTGCCGAGCAACGAGATCGTCCAGCACGGTCTCACCGCGCTGCGCAACCTCGACCACCGCGGCGCCGTCGGCGCCGAGGAGAACACCGGCGACGGCGCCGGGATCCTGCTGCAGGTCCCCGACCGGTTCGTCCGCGGCGTCGCGCAGGAGCAGGGCTTCGACCTGCCGGAGGCCGGCAGCTACGCGGTCGGCCTGGCGTTCCTCCCGGCCGAGCCCGACGCGGCCGCCGGGGCCAAGCAGCGGGTCGAGGCCATCGCGGCCGAGGAGTCGCTGACCGTCCTCGGCTGGCGGCCCGTGCCCGTCCAGCCCGACATCCTCGGCTCCATGGCCCGTGGCGCGATGCCGTCGTTCGAGCTGCTCTACGTCGAGTCGGCCGGCCAGCCCCGCACCGGCCTCGAGCTCGACCGGCTCGCGTTCTGCCTGCGCAAGCGCGCCGAGCACGAGACCGGCGTGTACTTCCCGTCGCTGTCGGCTCGTACGCTCGTCTACAAGGGCATGCTCACGACCGAGCAGCTCGACGCGTTCTTCCCCGACCTGCTCGACGTGCGCATGGAGTCGGCCCTGGCGATCGTGCACAGCCGCTTCTCGACCAACACGTTCCCCAGCTGGCCGCTCGCGCACCCCTTCCGGTTCGTCGCGCACAACGGTGAGATCAACACCGCGCGCGGCAACCGCAACTGGATGCGCGCCCGTGAGGCGACCCTCGAGAGCGAGCTGATCCCCGGCGACCTCTCGCGCCTGTACCCCATCTGCGACCCCGAGGGCAGCGACACCGCCTCGCTCGACGAGGTGCTCGAGCTGCTGCACCTCGGCGGCCGCGAGCTGCCGCACGCCGTGATGATGATGATCCCCGAGGCGTGGGAGAACAACGACGTCATGGACCCCGCCCGCCGGGCGTTCTACGAGTTCCACTCCTCGATCATGGAGCCCTGGGACGGACCCGCCTGCGTGTGCTTCACCGACGGCACCCAGATCGGCGCGGTCCTCGACCGCAACGGCCTGCGCCCCGGTCGCTTCTGGATCACCGACGACGGCCTCGTCGTGCTCGCGTCCGAGGCCGGCGTGCTCGACCTCGACCCCGCCACGATCACCCGCAAGGGCCGTCTCGAGCCGGGCAGGATGTTCCTGCTCGACCTCGACGAGCACCGCGTCGTCGAGGACGAGGAGATCAAGTCGCGGCTCGCCAACGAGCACCCCTACGACGAGTGGCTCTACTCCGGTCTCGTCCGCTTCGAGGACCTGCCCGACCTGGAGCACATCATCCACACTCACGCGTCCGTGACGCGTCGTCAGCAGGTCTTCGGCTACAGCGAGGAGGACCTGCGGATCCTGCTCGCCCCGCTGGCCCGCACCGGCGCGGAGGCGATCGGCTCTATGGGCACCGACACGCCCATCGCCGCCATCTCCGAGCGCCCGCGCATGCTGTTCGACTACTTCAGCCAGCTGTTCGCGCAGGTCACCAACCCGCCGCTCGACGCGATCCGCGAGGAGGTCGTCACGTCCCTCGCGGGCACGATGGGCCCGGAGGCGAACCTGCTCGAGCCGAGCCCGGCCTCCTGCCGCATGCTGCAGCTGCCGTTCCCGGTGATCGACAACGACGAGCTCGCCAAGATCCGGCACATGAACAAGGACGGCGACATGCCGGGGTTCAGCGTGCACGTGGTCCGCGGCCTCTACGACGTCAACGGCGGCGGTGCGGCGCTCAAGGCGAAGCTCGACGAGATCTGCGCCGACGTGTCGCGTGCGGTCGCCGACGGCGCCCGCATCATCGTGCTCTCGGACCGGCACTCCGACTCCGAGCGCGCGCCGATCCCGTCGCTGCTGCTCACGGCCGCCGTGCACCATCACATGGTGCGCGAGAAGCTGCGCTCGCAGGCCGGTCTGCTCGTCGAGACCGGCGACGTGCGCGAGGTGCACCACGTCGCGCTCCTCATCGGCTACGGCGCGACGGCCGTCAACCCCTACCTGGCGCTGGAGTCGGCCGAGGACCTCGCCCGCGAGGCGAACTTCGTGCGCGACGTCAAGCCGGAGCAGGCCGTGCGCAACGTCGTCTACGGCCTCGGCAAGGGCGTCCTCAAGGTCATGAGCAAGATCGGCGTCTCGACCGTCGCGTCGTACACCGGTGCGCAGATCTTCGAGTGCGTCGGTCTGTCGCACGAGGTGGTCGACGCCTACTTCACGGGCACGTCGAGCAAGCTCGGCGGCATCGGCCTCGACGTCATCGCCGACGAGGTCGCGTCGCGGCACGCCCGCGCGTACCCGACCCAGGGCATCGTCGGTCGCCGTCGCGTCCTCGAGGTGGGCGGCGAGTACCAGTGGCGTCGCGAGGGGCCGGAGCACCTGTTCGACCCCGAGACGGTGTTCCGCCTGCAGCACTCCACCCGCTCGGGCCGCTACGACATCTTCAAGAAGTACACCGAGCGCGTCGACGAGCAGTCCGAGCGGCTCATGACGCTGCGCGGCCTGTTCACCTTCAAGGCGGGCGTGCGCCCGCCCGTGCCGATCGAGGAGGTGGAGCCGGTCAGCGAGATCGTCAAGCGGTTCTCTACCGGCGCGATGAGCTACGGCTCCATCAGCCAGGAGGCGCACGAGACCCTCGCCATCGCGATGAACCGCCTCGGTGGCAAGTCCAACACCGGCGAGGGCGGCGAGGACCCCGAGCGGCTCTACGACCCGGAGCGTCGCTCGTCGATCAAGCAGGTCGCGTCGGGACGCTTCGGCGTCACGAGCGAGTACCTGTCGAACGCCGACGACATCCAGATCAAGATGGCGCAGGGCGCGAAGCCCGGCGAGGGCGGCCAGCTGCCCGGACCCAAGGTGTACCCGTGGGTGGCCAAGACGCGTCACTCGACGCCGGGCGTGGGCCTCATCTCGCCGCCGCCGCACCACGACATCTACTCGATCGAGGACCTCAAGCAGCTCATCCACGACCTGAAGAACGCCAACCCGTCGGCCCGCGTGCACGTCAAGCTGGTCTCCGAGGTCGGCGTCGGCACGGTCGCGGCGGGCGTCTCGAAGGCCAAGGCCGACGTCGTGCTGATCTCGGGCCACGACGGCGGGACGGGTGCGTCGCCCCTGACGTCGCTCAAGCACGCCGGCGGCCCCTGGGAGCTCGGCCTGGCCGAGACCCAGCAGACCCTGCTCGTCAACGGGCTGCGCGACCGCATCGTCGTGCAGTGCGACGGCCAGCTCAAGACCGGGCGCGACGTCGTCGTGGCGGCGCTGCTCGGGGCCGAGGAGTTCGGGTTCGCGACCGCACCGCTGGTCGTCAGCGGCTGCATCATGATGCGCGTCTGCCACCTCGACACCTGCCCGGTCGGCGTCGCGACCCAGAACCGTCAGCTGCGCGAGAAGTTCTCGGGCAAGGCGGAGTACGTCGTGAACTTCTTCGAGTTCCTGGCGCAGGAGGTGCGCGAGTACCTCGCGGAGCTGGGCTTCCGCTCGATCGACGAGGCCGTCGGCCACGCCGAGGTGCTCGACGTCCGCCAGGCCGTCGACCACTGGAAGGCCCAGCACCTCGACCTGTCGCCCATCCTCTACGTGCCCGAGCTGCCCGAGGGCGCGTCGCTGCGCAACACCACCGGCCAGGAGCACGGTCTCGACGTGGCGCTCGACGCGGAGCTCATCCGCATCAGCGCCGACGCGCTCGAGCGGGGCGAGCCGGTGCGGGCCCAGCTGCCCATCCGCAACGTCAACCGCACGGTCGGCACCATGCTCGGCCACGAGCTGACGAAGCGTTACCGCGGCGAGGGCCTGCCGGAGAACACCATCGACCTGACCTTCCTCGGGTCGGCGGGCCAGTCCTTCGGCGCGTTCGTGCCGCGCGGCATCACGCTGCGGCTCGAGGGCGACGGCAACGACTACGTCGGCAAGGGCCTCTCGGGCGGACGGCTCGTCGTCCGACCCCCGCGCGACGCGACGTTCGCGGCGGAGGCGCAGATCGTGGCCGGCAACGTCATCGGCTTCGGCGCGACGAGCGGCGAGATCTTCCTGCGCGGCAAGGTCGGCGAGCGGTTCTGCGTGCGCAACTCCGGTGCGTCGGCCGTCGTCGAGGGCGTGGGCGACCACGCGCTCGAGTACATGACCGGAGGCACCGTGGTGATCCTCGGACCGACCGGTCGCAACGTCGCGGCCGGCATGAGCGGTGGTCAGGCCTACGTCCTGGACCTCGACCACTCCCTCGTCAACCCCGACATGGTCGCGCTGAACGGCGTCGAGGCAGGGTCGGAGGCGGCCGAGGCGCTGCACGCCCTGGTGGTCAAGCACCACGAGGAGACGGGATCGGCCGTGGCCGAGCAGCTGCTCGGCGCGTGGGAGCAGTCGCTCGCCCGCTTCACCGAGGTCATGCCCGTCAACTACCGCAAGGTGCTCGACGCCAAGGCCGAGGCCGAGGCCGAGGGCCTGTCCGAGGACGACACGACCGCACGCATGATGGAGGTGGCCGCACGTGGCTGATCCCCGAGGTTTCATCACGACCCCCCGCCAGGTGGCCCCGCGCCGCCCCGTCGAGGAGCGGGTGAACGACTGGAACGAGGTCTACCCCGGTGGGCCCGGCAAGGCGCTGCTCCCGATCATCACGGAGCAGGCCGGACGCTGCATGGACTGCGGCATCCCGTTCTGCCACCAGGGCTGCCCGCTCGGCAACCTGATCCCGGAGTGGAACGACCTGGTCTGGCGCGACGACTGGATCGAGGCGATCGACCGGCTGCACGCGACCAACAACTTCCCGGAGTTCACGGGCCGGCTCTGCCCGGCACCGTGCGAGACGGCCTGCGTCGTCGGGATCAACCGGGAGCCGGTCACGATCAAGAACGTCGAGGTCTCGATCATCGACCGCGCGTGGGAGTGGCGGAACGTGCGCCCCGAGCCGCCGGAGTACCTGACCGGCAAGACGGTCGCGGTCGTCGGCTCCGGGCCCGCAGGTCTCGCCGTCGCGCAGCAGCTGACCCGCGCCGGTCACACGGTCGCGGTGTACGAGCGCGACGACAAGGCGGGCGGCCTGCTCCGGTACGGCATCCCGGAGTTCAAGATGGAGAAGGTGCACGTCGACCGCCGCATCGAGCAGATGCAGCGCGAGGGCACCGTGTTCCGCACCGGAGTGCAGGTGGGCGACACGCTCACCGGCAGCCAGCTGCGCGACCGCTACGACGCCGTCGTGCTCGCCATCGGCTCGACCGTGCGCCGCGACCTCCCCGCCCCGGGACGTGAGCTCGCCGGCATCCACCAGGCCATGGAGTTCCTGCCCCAGGCCAACCGCGTCGCGGTCGGCGAGGAGGTGGAGGGACAGATCCTCGCCACCGACAAGGACGTCGTCATCATCGGTGGCGGCGACACCGGCGCGGACTGCCTCGGCACCTCGATCCGCCAGGGCGCACGCTCGGTCACCAGCCTGGAGATCATGCCGCAGCCCGGCGAGGACCGGCCCGAGACGCAGCCGTGGCCGACGTACCCGATGGTCTACCGCGTCGCGTCGGCGCACGAGGAGGGCGGCGACCGCAAGTACGCCGTCTCGACCAAGGAGTTCGTGGGCGACGACGACGGCCACGTCGCCGGTCTGCGGATCGTCGAGGTGGAGATGAAGGACGGTCGCTTCGAGGAGGTGCCCGGCTCCGAGCAGGTCATCCCCGCGCAGCTCGTCCTGTTCGCGATGGGCTTCACCGGCCCCCAGCGCGAGGGCCTCGTCGAGCAGCTCGGCGTCGACCTCGACGAGCGCGGCAACATCGTGCGCGACCGCGACTTCATGTCGTCCGTGCCGGGCGTGTTCGTGGCCGGCGACGCCGGTCGTGGCCAGTCGCTCATCGTCTGGGCCATCGCCGAGGGGCGTTCCGCCGCTGCCGGGGTCGACGCCTACCTGACGGGTGGGCGCAGCCCGCTGCCGCGGCCGATCAAGCCGAACGACCGTCCGCTGATGGTCTGAGCGACGCGTGGTGCCGGCGACCCAGGTCGTCGCACGCAGGGGCCGGGAGCGGGTGCTCCCGGCCCCTCCGTCGTTCCGGCCCTGGAGGGCCCGCGTGCGGGGCCTCCGGGGTCGGGTGAACTCTCAGCGTCTTTTGTTGCGCGGAACGACAAAGTGACTCGCCGGTACACCCCGCGGTCGATAGGGTCGGGGGGTGCGTAGAGCCAAGATCGTCTGCACGCTCGGACCGGCCGTCGCGACCGCCGAGCGTATCCTCCAGCTGGCCGAGGCGGGCATGGACGTCGCCCGGCTCAACATGAGCCACGGCGACCATGCCGACCACGAGGCGAACCTCGGGTACGTGCGGGCTGCCGCGGAGCGCACCGGCAAGGCGATCGCCGTGCTCGCCGACCTGCAGGGTCCGAAGATCCGGCTCGGCCGCTTCGCCGACGGTCCCGTCGACCTCGCCGTCGGCGACCGCTTCACCATCACCACCGACGACGTCCCCGGCGACGCCGAGCGTGCCTCCACCACCTACTCCGGCCTGCCTGGCGACGTCTCGCCCGGCGACGAGATCCTCGTCGACGACGGCCGCGTGCGCCTGCGTGCCCTCGAGGTCACCGGGCACGACGTCGTCACCATCTGCGAGACCGCGGGGCGGCTCAGCAACAACAAGGGCATCAACCTGCCCGGCGTGGCGGTCAGCGTGCCCGCCATGAGCGAGAAGGACGTCGAGGACCTGCGGTTCGCGCTGCGCCAGGGCGTCGACTTCGTCGCCCTGTCGTTCGTGCGCAACGCCCGCGACGCCGACGACGTCCGCCGCGTCATGCACGAGCTCGACATCCACCGTCCGGTCATCGCCAAGATCGAGAAGCCGCAGGCCGTCGACAACCTCGATGAGATCATGGACTCCTTCGACGGCTTCATGGTCGCGCGCGGCGACCTCGGCGTGGAGCTGCCGCTCGAGGACGTGCCGATCGTGCAGAAGCTGATCGTCGAGAAGGCCCGGCGCAACGCCAAGCCGGTCATCGTCGCCACCCAGATGCTGGAGTCGATGATCTCCGCGCCGCGGCCCACGCGTGCGGAGGCGTCGGACGTCGCCAACGCGGTGCTCGACGGCGCCGACGCGGTGATGCTGTCGGGCGAGACCAGCGTGGGGGAGTACCCGATCCAGACGGTGCGCACCATGGCGCGCATCATCGAGTCCACCGAGGACCACGGGCTGCCGCGCATGGCCGCCTACACGTGGCAGGCGAAGACCCGCACGGGCATCATCTGCCGCGGCGCCTCGCAGGTCGCCGAGGCCATCGACGCACGCTACGTCGTCGCGTTCACGACCATCGGCGGGTCCGCCCGCCGCATGTCGCGCTACCGCTCCCACATCCCGGTGATCGCGTTCACGCCCGACCCGATGACGCGCAACCAGCTGGCGCTCACCTGGGGCGTCGAGACGTTCCTCGTGCCCGAGGTCAAGCACACCGACGAGATGGTCCTGCAGGTCGACAAGCGTCTGCTCGAGGTGGCGCGGTGCTCCCACGGCGACGAGGTCGTCATCGTCGCGGGCGCCCCGCCCGGCATTCCCGGCTCCACGAACGCGCTGCGGATCCACCGCATGGGCGACGCCATCAACCGCGTGGTGCCCGCGTACGAGCACCCCGCCGAGGAGGGCTGAGCGTCCCGCCGACGCTCGACGAGCGGGTGTCGGCGCCCAGACGTACGGTGGGGACATGACTGAATCGAACACGTCGTCGAACACCCCGTCGGAGACTGGGCAGAACGCTGCGCGGGAGACTGGGCAGGCCACCGGGCAGGACGCCGACGTCATCGGCGCGGACGCCGGTGGCACCACCGAGAAGGACCCGCAGGACTGGGTCACCGGCGACGAGCCGATGACCGGTGCGCAGCGCTCCTACCTCGACACGCTCGCCCGCGACGCCGGCGAGACGCTGTCGGCGGACCTCACCAAGGCCGAGGCCTCCGAGCACATCGAGCGGCTGCAGGAGCAGACGGGTCGCGGGGCCGACTGACGGGCGGTGGGCGCGCTGGTGCCGACTGCGGGACTCGAACCCGCACGCCCTCTCGGACAACGGTTTTTGAGACCGTCGCGTCTACCATTCCGCCAAGTCGGCGCGCCGCGCGTGCCCGCTAACCTTCTCACGTGACCAGCCGACCGACCGAGACGCCCCGCACCGACGAGACCCCTGCGACGGGCGAGCCCGCCGACCGTCCTCGCGTCGTCATCGCCGAGGACGAGGCGCTCATCCGCCTCGACCTCGCCGAGATGCTCGCGGAGGAGGGCTACGACGTCGTCGGGCAGGCTGCCGACGGTGTCGAGGCCGTCGAGCTCGCCACGTCGCTGCGGCCCGACCTGGTCGTCATGGACGTCAAGATGCCGCGGCTCGACGGGATCGCCGCGGCGAGCCGCATCGCGGGGGAGCGGATCGCGCCCGTCGTGATGCTGACCGCGTTCAGCCAGCGCGACCTCGTCGACCGGGCGCGGGAGTCCGGCGCGATGGCCTACCTGGTCAAGCCGTTCACGGCCTCCGACCTCGTCCCGGCGATCGAGATGGCCCGCAGCCGCTTCGCCGAGCTCGCGGCGCTGGAGGCCGAGGTCGAGGACCTCACCGACCAGCTCGCCACCCGCAAGGTCGTCGAGCGCGCCAAGGCCCAGCTCCAGGCGGCCCTCGGGCTCAGCGAGCCGGAGGCCTTCGGCTGGATCCAGCGCACCGCGATGGACCTGCGGATGCCGATGCGCACCGTCGCCGAACGGGTCGTGGAGCACGGGGTCCCGGGCACCGATCCCTCACCTGAGTGAGCGATCCGTATTACAAGTTGACTACGAAACAGGACTTTCACACGAGCCCGACCTGCGCGACCCCCGCGGCGACTAGTTTCGTCCTACGGCTCGACCCGTCGGGGGTCGGACCAGAGTTCCCGGAGGATCAATGAAGCGCAGTACCAGGACCATGCGGCTCGCCGCGGTCGCCGCGGCCGGCGCGCTCGTGCTCGCCGCCTGTGGTGGAGGCAGCGGCAGCGACGACGACAGCAGCGACAGCGGCGACAAGGCCTCGGCCTCCAAGGCCGACGGCACGCTGACGATCGGTACCCTGCTCCCGCAGACCGGCAGCCTCGCGTTCCTCGGCCCGCCGGAGTTCGCGGGCGTCGACCTCGCGATCAAGGACATCAACGCCGACGGCGGCGTGCTGGGCAAGCCCGTCAAGGGCGTCAAGGGCGACTCGGGCGACACCGACTCGGGCATCGCACCGGCCGAGACCGACAAGCTGCTCGACGCCGGATCCGACGTCATCGTCGGCGCCGCCTCCTCGGGCGTCTCCATGACGGTCATCGACAAGATCATGTCGGCGGGCACGGTCATGTTCTCGCCCGCCAACACGTCGACCGACTTCGACAAGGGCGACTACGCGAAGCCCGACCTCTACTTCCGCACCGCGCCCTCGGACATCCTGCAGGGTGCCGTGATGGCGAACCTGCTCGTCCAGGACGGTCGTCAGAACGTCGCCATCCTGGCCCGCCAGGACGCCTACGGCCAGACGCTCGCCGCGGAGATCAAGAAGGGTCTCGAGAGCGCCGGCTCCAAGGTCGCCGCGACCGTCTTCTACGGCGAGAACGCCCAGTCCTACGACTCGCAGGTCCAGGAGGTCGCCGACAGCAAGCCGGACGCGATCGTGCTGGTCGCCTTCGAGGAGACGACGACGATCATCCCGCAGCTGGTGCAGGCCGACGTCGGCCCGCAGAAGGTCCCGACCTACTTCGTCGACGGCAACACGGCCGACTACAGCGGCAAGCTGCCCGAGGGCACGCTCAAGGGCACCAAGGGCACCATCCCCGGCGCCGAGACCTCCGGTGACTTCAAGAAGCGCCTCCTCGAGGTCGACCCGAAGCTGAAGGACTACTCCTACGCGGCCGAGTCCTACGACGCGGTCGTCGTGTCGGCGCTCGCGGCCATCAAGGCCGACAGCGACGCGGGCGACAAGATCGCCAAGGAGATCCCCGGCATCACCGAGGGCGGCGAGAAGTGCACGACGTTCAAGGACTGCGCCGCGCTCCTGAAGGACGGCAAGGACATCGACTACGACGGTGTCTCCGGTCCGATCGAGCTGGGTGAGACGGGCAGCCCGACGGCCGCCTCCATCGGCATCTACGAGTACGGCGCCGACAACACCTACAAGGCGGTCGACTACATCAGCGGCACGATCTGAGCCACTGACGTCGAGCACGTCCCGCACGAGGCCCCCGGGTTCCGCCCGGGGGCCTCGTCACGTCTGGCACCACCTCGCTGGTTCCCATGAGCTGATGGGAACCAGCAGCCCACCCTGGTTCTCCCTCACTCACCTGCGGATGACTCCTGGGGTGGGTCAGGGATTCCCAGGTCGACCTGGGAATCTCACCGCCGCAGGACCGCCGGACGCCGCGTAGGCAGCGCGGCGCGGTCGCCAGGCCCGGTTTCCTCAGCCAGGCACGGAAAGGTCTCCGTGCGTGGCTGGGAGAACCGTGCCTCGTGGGAGGAAACCGGGCAGCCGGGCAAAGAACCGTGTCTCGCGGGGGATTCCCAGGTCGACCTGGGAATCTCTCCTCGCACACGTGCGAAGGCCCCCGACGCTCACGTCGGGGGCCTTCGGGGTCGAGCAGGTGCGGAGCGGTCAGCTCGCCTTCTTGCCCAGCGTGCCGAGGTACAGCTCGACGACCTTCGGGTCGTTGCCGAGCGAGCGGCCGGTGCCGGAGTAGGCGGAGCGGCCCTGGTCGAGCACGTAGCCGCGGTCGCAGATCTGCAGGCAGCGCTTGGCGTTCTGCTCGACCATGATCACCGAGACGCCGGCCTTGTTGATGTTGCGCGTCTGCACGAACACCTCGTCCTGGAGGACGGGGGAGAGGCCGGCGGACGGCTCGTCGAGCAGCAGCACCTGCGGGTCCATCATCAGGGCGCGACCCATGGCGACCATCTGGCGCTCACCACCGGACAGCGACCCGGCGCGCTGCTTGCGACGTTCGCCGAGGCGGGGGAACAGGTCGGTCACGAACGCGAACCGCTCCGTGAACGTCTTCGGCGCCTGGTAGCAGCCCATCTCGAGGTTCTCCTCGATGGTCAGGCTCGGGAACACGTTGTTCGTCTGCGGGACGAACCCGATGCCCTTCGTGACCAGCTGGTCCGCGCGCTGGTTGGTGATCTTCTCACCCTTCAGCGTCACGCTGCCCTCGTGGATCGTCACCAGTCCGAAGAGCGACTTGAGCAGCGTCGACTTGCCGGCGCCGTTCGGGCCGATGATGCCGACGAGCTCGCCGGGCTGGCAGTACAGGTCGGCGCTGTTGAGGATGTTGACGCCCGGCAGGTAGCCGGCGACGAGGCCGTCGGCGCGCAGGATCGCACCGTCGGCGCCCTGCTCGTGCTTCGCGCGCTCCTCGGCGAAGTTCGCGTCGCGGGCCGCCTCGCGGCCGACGTCCTGGCCCGACTCGTGGATCTCTGACATGTCAGGCCTCCTGGTCGAGCTCGGCCTCGGTGGCCTGCTCGAGCTCGGTCTCGTCCAGCTCGGTGATGTCGGTGTCGTGGTGGGCGCCCAGGTAGGCGTCGATGACGGCCTGGTCGGACATCACCTGGTCCGGGGTGCCCTCCGCGACGATCTTGCCCTGGGCCATGACGATGACCCAGTCGGAGATGTCGCGCACCATGTCCATGTCGTGCTCGACGAAGAGCACCGTGCGGCCCTCGTCGCGCAGCGACTTCACGTGACCGAGCAGCGACTGCTTGAGGGCCGGGTTCACGCCGGCCATCGGCTCGTCGAGCATGATCAGCTCGGGGTCGACCATGAGCGAGCGGGCCATCTCGAGCAGCTTGCGCTGGCCGCCGGAGAGGGAGCCGGCGAAGTCCTCGCGCTTGGCGTCGAGCTTGAATCGCGCGAGCAGCTCGTCGGCGCGCTCGGTGATCGAGTCCTCCTGGCCGGACCAGAGCGCGCGGAACGGGGCGGACCAGAAGCGCTCGCCTCGCTGGCCCGTCGCGCCGAGCCGCATGTTCTCGATGACGGTGAGGCGCGACAGCACCTTCGTCAGCTGGAACGTGCGCACCATGCCGCGACGGGCGACCTTGTAGGCCGGAACCTTCTGCAGCGACTGGCCGTTGAACGACCACTCGCCGGTGTCCGGGGCGTCGAAGCCCGTGAGCAGGTTGAACAGCGTCGTCTTGCCGGCGCCGTTCGGGCCGATCAGCGCGGTGATGACACCCCGCTGGATCTCGACGTGCTCGACGTCGACGGCCTTCAGGCCGCCGAACTGCCGGGTGATCGAGGAGCCGACGAGGATCGCGTCGGGCTTCTTCACGCCGGGCGTGTTCGCGACCCCTGCGAGCGGGTCGGTCGTGGGGGTGGTGTCAGCGGGCATCGATCGCCAGCTCCTTCCGGTCGCCGAAGATCCCCTGCGGTCGGTAGATCATCAGGAGCATGAGGCCCAGGCCGACGAGGATGAGTCGGACCAGGCTGGCCTGGATGTCGCTCATCGCCCAGGTGGGGATGAGCGGGTCGCTGCCGGCGGTCGCCTGGCTGAAGAACGCGCCGATGCCGGCCATGAGGAACCAGAAGATCATCGCGCCGACGACCGGGCCCAGGACGCGGGCCGCACCACCGATGAGCAGGGCGGTGTACGCGTAGAACGTGATGTTGGTGGAGTAGTCGCTCGGGACCACCGAGGCCTGCTTCACGGCGAAGAACAGACCGGCGAGGCCACCGAAGACACCGCCGAGGATCAGCGCCTGCATCTTGTAGGCGAACACGTTCTTGCCGAGCGAGCGCACAGCGTCCTCGTCCTCGCGGATGGAGCGCAGCACGCGGCCCCACGGGCTGCGCATGAGCAGCCACACGAAGAGGCAGCCGAGGGCGACGAGGATCCAGCCGACCGTGAGCGACCAGAGGTCGTCGGGACGGAACCGGATGATGCCGAGGTCCAGGGGGCCGCTGTAGGGGTTGAGGTCCTGGAACGTCTTGGCGAAGCCGGTGAGGCCGTTGGATCCGCCGAAGACCTCGCGGGTCTCCACGGCACCGAAGACGAGACGCAGGATCTCGGCCGTCGCGATCGTCGCGATGGCCAGGTAGTCGGCCCGCAGGCGCAGGGTCGGCACGCCGAGCACCAGCGCGAGGACGACCGGTGCGATGAGCGCGACGACCACGCCGAGCCAGAACGACTGGTCGTAGGTGACGACGGTGACGGCGAGGCCGTAGGCACCGACCGCCATGAACCCGGCCTGGCCGAAGTTCAGCAGGCCGGTGTAGCCGAAGTGGATGTTGAGGCCGATGGCGGCCAGGGCGAACACGATCGCCTGCGGCCCGAGGGCCGAGGAGAGTGCCGCGCTGAGGATGCTTCCGAAGTCCATGGGAGTCCCTTTCAGCCGATCCGCTCGGCGCGGCCCAGGATGCCCTGGGGCCTGATCAGCAGGATGAGGATGAGCACCACGAGGGCGCCGACCTCCTTGATGGACGAGGGGACACCGGGCCAGATGCCGATCTGCAGGGTGCCGACCTCGACCATGATGCCGATGATCATCGACCCGATCAGCGCGCCCCAGATGGTGCCGAGACCGCCGAGGGTCACCGCGGCGAACACGAGCAGCAGCAGCTTGAAGCCCATGAGGAAGTTGACCTGGCTGTTGACGGCCAGCAGACCGCCGGAGAGCCCGGTGAGCGCGCAGCCGAGCACCCAGACGGAGCGGACGACGCCGTCGACCCGCAGGCCGGAGGACGCCGAGAGCGCCGGGTTGTCGGCCACCGCACGCATCGACTTGCCCAGCCGCGTGCGCATGAGGACGACGCAGGTGATGGTGAGCACGACGATCGAGACCGCCATGATCGCGATCTCCTTGTCGGCCAGCTGGAACGGTCCGTAGGACTGGCGCGTCTGGTTGACGTACTGCGAGAGCGACTCGCGCGAGCCGCCGAAGAAGTACTGGAACAGGTTGCGCAGCAGCAGACCGAAGCCGATCGAGACGATCATCATCGCGATGATGCCGATGCCCTTGCTGCGCAGCGGCTTCCACAGGAACTTGTCCTGCAGCCAGCCGAACGCGGCCGAGGCGAGCACCGCCACGACGATGGCGAGGATGACCGGCAGCCCGAACGCGCGGTTGGCGACGTAGGTGGCGATCGCGCCGAAGGTGATGATCTCGCCGTGCGCGAAGTTGGTGAGCTTCGTCGTGCCGAAGATCAGCGAGAGGCCGAGCGCGGCGAGCGCGATGATCAGCCCGAACTTGACGCCGTTGACCATGGCGCCGGAGAAGCGCTCGCCGAGCGACGGACCCGCCTGCTCGACGACGCCGATCTGGAACTGGGCGAAGTTGCCGCCGTCCAGGAGCGCGTCGACGGTGCGCTTGTTGCTGCCGCCGAACTGGATCCCCGCCGGCAGCGTGTCGGTGTCGAGGGTGACGACGTAGCTGCCGCGCTCCGGGATCGCGATGAAGGCGCGTCCGTTCGGGTCGGTCACCGCCTCGCCGACCTCGGTGCCGGAGGCGGACGCGACGCTCAGCGTCGCTCCGGGGATCGGGGCCTTGTCGTCACCGCTGTTCTGCAGCGTGACGCCGATGTAGGCGCCGTCCGGCGGGGTGGCCGGCGCCGTGGGCGCCGTCGGGCTCGCGCTGGGCGTGGGCGTGCTGGTGGCCGAGGCGCCGAGAGGCACCAGGACGACCAGACACGCCAGGAACGCCGACACGAGGACCTTGGATGTCAGTCGCACGCAGGACTCCTGGAGTTCGGGCAGCGCTTGTGGCGCCGTCGTCCCGGGGACTATATCCCCGCCAGGGTCCGAGGTGGCCCCTTCGTGAGAGTCCACAGGTAACAGTTCTGTGAAGTCCGCTCAGGCCAGCGAGACAGCGAGCTGCGTGAGCAGCGGCGCCACGAGGAGGGCGGGCAGCAGGTCGGCGACGGGCAGGGCCTTGAGGTCGAGCAGGCGCAGCGCGACCCCCACGAGGACCAGCCCGCCGGTGGCGCCCAGCGCGTCGAGATGGGCGGCCGGCAGCGCCTCGCCGAGCGCCAGCCCGACCAGTGTCAGCGACCCCTGGACGACCAGCACGGCGAGGGCGGAGGCCATCACCCCGACGCCCAGCGCGGCGGCGAAGGCGAGCGCCGCGAAGCCGTCGAGGGCTGACTTCAGGAGCAGCTGGTCCGCTCCGCGGCCGAGCCCCTCGTTGATCGATCCGAGGATCGTGAGGGGCCCTACGCAGAACACGAGCGAGGCGACGACGAACCCCTGGACGAACCGGTCGCGGTCGCCGCCGTCGCCCCGCGACAGGGCGCGCTGGAGCACTCCGCCGAACGACTCCAGCCGGTCCTCCAGGCGCAGCAGGGAGCCGACGACCCCGCCGACGAGCAGCGAGCCGAGGACGATCAGCGTCGGTGCGCCTCGTGGCGTCGCGTCAACGAGGGCGTCGCTGCGGACCGCGAGGGCGGCGTCGGCGGCGATGAGCAGGGTGACGAGACCGAGGGCCGAGGTGACCGTGGTGCGGACGCGTTCGGGCAGGCGGTGGCCGACCAGCAGGCCCAACCCGGAGCCGACGAGCACGGTGGCCACGTTGGTGAGCGTGCCGCCACCCACGAACATGTAGGCTCCTCTCGCTCGTTGAACATCGCACGACCCGACCGGGCCATGGTGACAGCCGTCCACCCGGGTCGCGCCCGACACCCGCCGAGGACGTCATGGCCACTCGCTCGCCGATCGTGATGCGCGACGCGGTGCCCGAGGACGCGGCGGAGCTCGTCGCCCTGTGGGCGGAGTCGGCCGCGGTGAGCGACGAGGAGGGCGCGGAGGCGTTCTCCTACCAGTCGCTGTTCCGTGAGCCGAGCGCCACGGAGGCGGCCTCGGCGATCGAGCAGACCCTCGCCAAGCCCGGCAAGCGCATCATCGTCGCGCTCGTCGAGGGCGAGATCGTCGGCGCGACGGTGTGCGACCTGAGCACCCTCACACCGATCACGCTCACCCCCATCCTCATCGTCACCGACATCCAGGTGTCCCCGCGCCACCGTCGTCGCAACGTCGCCGCGACGCTGCTGTCGGCGGCCGCGACGTACGGCGAGGAGAACGCCTGCGAGATCGTGGTCGCCGCCATCCCGCTCATGGCGCGCGAGCCGCACCGCTACCTGACCAAGATCGGGTTCACCCAGGTCGCCGCCGTCCGCGCGATCCAGGCCAGCCGCCTGCGTTCCCGGCTCAGCTCCAAGGCCACCCACTCGCGCGACACCGGCAAGCTCATCGCCGTCCGTCGCACCCTGCGTCGTCGCCAGGACGACCGCCGCTCCGGGCGGGTCTGAGGTCGGCGCTCCTTCGTCGCCGGGCGCGTCGTGTGCTTGCCGCTGCGCTGGCTGCGGTGGTCGTGTGCTTGCCGCTGCGCTGGCTGCGGTGGTCTGGGGTTGCTGGTGCGCTGCCTGCGGGGGTCTGCGCTTGCTGGTGCGCTGCCTCGGCCCACGCTGGGTGTGGTCTCCGAAAGGGCCTCGACCGGGCGGTTGGCAACGGTGCCGGGCTGGGTTCTCGGGCTGCGGCCCGCGTTAGACGCAAGATTCTGCGTTTGCGCGTGCCGACGGTGGATCTGCCACCTTCTGGGCGCTGTTCAGGTGGCAGATACACCGACGCGGGCGCCAGGCTCTGAAGGATTCTTCCTTCTCGTGGAACGGTCCACGAGAAGGAAGAATCCTTCATCCCCCCAACGCAAAGGACACCCAAGATTCTGCATTCACGCGAACGAGACCGAACGCTTCTGCGTTCACCACGGGATCCCGTAGCCAACGCAGCATCCTTCGAGTCCCAGCGCGCGAACGCAGATACTTGCGTCCCACAGCGCGAGCCGCAGCCCGAGACCCGAAGCCGACCCCCACCCAGCCGCCCGGTCGAGGCCCTTTCGGAGACCACCCCCAGCGAAGGCCGAGGCAGCGCACCAGTAACCACAGACGACCTACGGCAGCGCACCAGCAGGACGAGACCCCCTGCGGCAGCGCACCAGCAACCCCAGACCCCCTGCGGCAGCGCACCAGCACGACAAGACCCCCTGCGGCAGCGCAGCAGCAGGACAACCCCCCACATACACAGAAAGCGCACCAGCACGACAAGCCCCCCGGAAGCAGCGCACCAGCAAGCACAGCCCATACCCCCACGCCCCAGGCCCCTGTCAGCCGGTGCGTCTAGAGTCGACGACGTGGATCGACTGCTGCTGATCGACGGTCACTCCGTCGCCTACCGTGCCTTCTTCGCCCTGCCCGTGGAGAACTTCTCCACCACCACGGGGCAGCACACCAACGCGGTGTTCGGCTTCACCTCGATGCTCATCAACGTGCTGCGCGACGAGCGGCCCACGCACGTCGGCGTGGCGTTCGACGTGTCCCGGCAGACGTTCCGCACGCAGGAGTACGCGGAGTACAAGGGCAACCGCAGCAAGAGCCCTGACGAGTTCAAGGGCCAGGTCGGGTTGATCAAGGACGTCGTCGCGGCGCTCGGCATCACCGCGTTCGAGAAGGACGGCTTCGAGGCCGACGACGTGATCGGCACGCTGACCACGCAGGCTCAGGCGGCCGGCATGGAGGTGCTGATCTGCACCGGCGACCGCGACGCGCTCCAGCTCGTCACCGACACCACCACCGTGCTCTACCCGCGCAAGGGGGTCTCCGACCTCGCGCGGATGACGCCGGCCGCGGTCGAGGAGAAGTACGGGGTCACGCCGGAGCACTACCCGGAGATCGCGGCACTCGTCGGCGAGACGAGCGACAACCTTCCCGGCGTGCCCGGGGTCGGGCCGAAGACGGCGGCCAAGTGGATCAACCAGTACGGGTCGCTCGAGGCGCTCGTCGCCGACGTCGACGCCATCAAGGGCAAGGCCGGCGAGTCGCTGCGCGCGCACCTCGACGACGTGCTGCGCAACCGACGCATCAACGCGCTCGTGCGCGACCTCGACCTCCCGGCCAAGCCCACCGACCTCGCGTTCAGCACCGAGTGGAACCGCGACGCCATCCACGAGGTCTTCGACGCGCTGGAGTTCGCCGCCCTGCGCACCCGGTTGTTCGAGTACCTGGGTGGCGGCGACGAGTCGAGCAGCGACGAGGCGTCGGTCGAGGTCGTCGTCGACCGTCCCGCTGCCGGGTCGCTGGCCGCATGGCTCGACGAGCACGCGGGTCGCGAGCCGGTCGGCGTGGAGGTGACCGGTGTGCTGCGTCCGGTCGGTGCGCGCGTCGACACCCTCACCGTCGCCACGGCAGCGGGCCGGGCCGTGAGTCTCGCACCCGAGTCGCTCGACCCGGCCGACGAGGCGGTGCTCGCCTCGTGGCTGGCCGACGCCGAGCGGCCGAAGGTCATGCACGACGCGAAGGGGCAGCGGCACGCGCTGGCGGCGCAGGGCTGGACGCTGGGCGGTCTGGTGGCCGACACGGCGCTCGCCGCGTACCTGGTGCGTCCGGACCAGCGCTCCTACGACCTCGCCGACCTCGCCCTGCGTGCCCTGAAGCGCGACCTCAGCCCCGCCGACGACTCCGGTCAGCTCGCCTTCGACGACGACACCGCCGGCGTCGAGGGTGCCGCCCAGCGTGCGCGCGCCGCGCTCGACCTCTGGGGCGTGCTCGCGGAGGAGCTGGAGCAGCAGGAGGCGATCACGCTGCTGCGCGACGTCGAGCTGCCGCTCGTGCACGTCCTCGCCGCCGCCGAGACCGCCGGCATCGCCGTCGACTCCGAGCACCTCGACGCGCTGCACGAGGAGTTCACCGGTCGCATGACCGCTGCGGCGGAGGAGGCGTACGAGGCGATCGGCCGCGAGGTGAACCTCGGGTCGCCCAAGCAGCTGCAGGAGGTGCTCTTCGACCAGCTCGACATGCCGAAGACCAAGCGGACCAAGACGGGCTACACGACCGACGCCGAGGCGCTGCAGCAGCTGTTCGTCAAGACCGGTCACCCGTTCCTGGAGCACCTGCTCGCGCACCGCGACGTGACGCGGCTGCGGCAGACCGTGGAAGGTCTGCAGAAGACGGTGCAGCCCGACGGCCGGATCCACACGACCTACTACCAGACCATCGCGGCGACCGGACGGCTCAGCTCGGCCGACCCGAACCTGCAGAACATCCCCATCCGCACCGAGTCGGGCCGGCGGATCCGTGAGGCGTTCGTCGTCGGCGAGGGGTACGAGACCCTGCTGACCGCGGACTACAGCCAGATCGAGATGCGGATCATGGCCGACCTGTCCGAGGACGCCGACCTCATCGAGGCGTTCCGCTCCGGCCACGACTTCCACACGGTGATGGCCGCGAAGGTGTTCGAGCGCGAGCCCACCGACATCGACGGTGGCCTGCGCGCCCGGATCAAGGCCATGAACTACGGACTCGCGTACGGGCTGTCGGCGTACGGGCTGAGCCAGCAGCTGCAGATCTCCACGGGTGAGGCGCAGGGCCTCATGGACGACTACTTCGAGACGTTCGGCGGTGTGCGCACGTACCTGCACGGCGTGGTCGAGGAGGCCCGTCAGACCGGGTTCACCGCCACGATCCTGGGCCGCCGCCGCTACCTGCCCGACCTGCTGAGCGACAACCGCCAGCGGCGGGAGATGGCCGAGCGGATGGCGCTCAACGCTCCCATCCAGGGGTCCGCTGCCGACATCATCAAGGTGGCGATGCTGGGCGTCGACGCGGCGCTGCGCGAGCAGGGACTGCAGTCGCGTCTGCTGCTGCAGGTGCACGACGAGCTGGTCCTGGAGGTCGCCGAGGGCGAGCGCGCCACCCTCGAGTCGCTCGTGCGCGAGCAGATGGCCTCCGCCGCGCAGCTCTCCGTCCCTCTCGACGTCTCCGTCGGCACCGGCCGCACGTGGCACGAGGCGGCCCACTGATCGAGCGGCCTCCGTCCTCGGGCGGCTGGCTCGGCGGTCGCGCGGCGCGCGAGGGCGCAGCTTCTCGTTCGGGTGGGGCTGCGCTGGCGCGGCTTCTCGTGGAGGTGGTCTCCGAAAGGGCCTCGACCGGGCGGCTGGCAACGGTGCTGGGCTGGGTTCTCGGGCTGCGGGTCCCGCTGTGGGACGCAAGATTCTTCCTTCGTGCGTGACTGGCCCAAGATGCTGCGTTTGCGCGGTCCGGCGGTGGATCTGCCACCTTATGGGCGCTGTTCAGGTGGCAGATCCACCGCTGAGGGGGCGAGGGGTGTGAAGGATTCTTCCTTCTCGTGGACCGTTCTACGAGAAGGAAGAATCCTTCGTCTCCCCAACGCCAAGGGCACCCAAGATGCTGCCTTCGCGCGTTGAGATCGGAACGCTTCTGCATTCACGACGGGATCCCGACACGAATGCAGAATCCTTGGAGTCCCAGCGCACGAACGCAGATTCTTGCGTCCAACGCGGGCCACAGCCCGAGACCCGAAGCCGGCTCTCGCCCAGCCGCCCGGTCGAGGCCCTTTCGGAGCCCAGGACGAGTCAGAGTCGCGCCAGCGCAGCCCTACCCGACCGTGGAGCCACGCCGACGCACCCCCACCCGACCGTGGAGCCACGCCGACGCACCCCCACCCGACCGAGAAGCCACGCCGACGCACCCCCACCCGAACGAGAAGCCACGCCCACGCAGCCGCAGCCCCACGAGGGCCCAGGGAACCCCGGACCCGTCGCCTCAGCGAGGAGTGGTGGTGCGGCCCGGGACGAACCAGACCACGAGGGCGAGGGTGGCGGAGACGGTGGCGACGGTGGTGACGAGGCCGGTGAGGTGGACGTCGAAGCCGTAGGCGATGGCGATGACGAGGGCGGCGGCGATCCACACGAGGACGACGACACCGTGTGCGTGGCGGGCGAGGGCGTCGAACACGAGGAGGTGGACGACGGCGAGACACGACCCGGCCAGGGCGAACAGCCACAGGCGGCCGGCGATCTCCTCGTACTGCGCGCCTCCGACGAGCACGAGGGCGAGCCGGGGGAGCAGGGCCGTGGCGGCGACGGCGACGGCCCCGAGGCCGACGACGGCGAGGACGGCCTGCGCCCGCGCGCGGCGGGTCTCGTCGCGCGCGAGGTCGGGGAAGAGCACGACGCTGACGAACTGGGGTGCGAACAGGGCGGCCTTCGAGAGGATGAGGCCGGCCGCGTACAGGCCCGCCTCGTGCGCCTCGAACCGGTTGCGCGCCACGAGCGCGTCGAGGCTGCTCAGCACGAAGTAGGCGAGCAGGGCGTGCGAGCCGAGGACCGTCTCCCGGACCAGCGGCCTGCGGCTCACCCCCTGCGCGCGACGCAGGTGCCCGCGCAGCAGCGGCAGGCCCACCAGCACGGGAGCCCAGGCGCCCACGGCGATCCCGACCATCGCCGACGTCGCCGACGGGACGACGAGCACCGCGACCGTGCCGCACAGCAGCCGCCCGAAGCCGTTGGCGAGGTAGATGCCGGTGAGGGTGCGCCAGCGTTCCGACCCCTGCGCGATGCCCGCCTGGGCGCCCATGATGGTCAGGGGCACCAACGTCGCACCGGCGAGGACGACGGGCCAGGCCGAGTCGAGCCGCAGCAGGGGCACCAGCGCCACCGAGGCGAGGGCCACGACGGCACCCACCGCGAGCGCTGCGGCAGCCGTCACGCGCAGGACCACGCCGATCACGTCGGCACTGTCCTGCGGCGCGACGGCGATCCGCCGCGCGGTGACGGCCTGGATGCCGAGCGAGACGACGTTGCCCATGAGCAGGACGCCGAGCAGGGCCACGAGAGCACCCAGCTCGGCCGGCACCATGGTCCGTGCGGCCGCCACGGTGAACCCGTAGATGGCGACGTTCATGCCGACCATGCCGAGCGCGACCGTCGAGCCGCTCGAGAGGCGGTGGCTGGTGCTCGTCACCGGCTCACCCTAGCCAGGCCCTGGTGCCGTCGCCCGACGGAAGCGTCGGCGAGGGGCACCCCCGACCTCTAGGGTGAGCCTCGAACGAGGAGGACCATGAGCCGGTGGCGCGACGCGATCGTCCTGCAGTGGAGCGCTCTGCTGGCGGTGCTGGTCGGCCTGCCCTGGTTCCGTCCCGGCTACGTCCTCTCCTACGACATGGTCTGGGTGCCGCACCTCGCGCTCGACCGCGACGACCTGTGGGGTCTCGGCAGTGCGCTGCCGCGCGCCGTCCCGTCCGACGCCGTGGTCGCGATGCTGGGTGCCGCGATCGACCCCCAGCTGGTCCAACGGCTCGTGCTGCTCGGCGCGCTCGTGCTGGCCGGCGTCGGAGGTGCGCGACTCGTCCCGACGCTCGGGACGGCCGGTCGGCTCGCCGCCGCGACCCTGGCCGTCTGGAACCCGTACGTGCTGGAGCGGCTCGCGATCGGGCAGTGGCCGATGCTGCTCGGCTACGCGGGCCTGCTCTGGCTCGTCGGCGAGCTGCGACGCGACGACCCCCGCCCGCGGGTGGTGGTGCTGGCGCTGGCCGGTGCTGCCCTGACGCCGGCCGGGGGAGTGATGGGTCTGGTGGCGGGTCTGCTCGCCGGACGACGCTTCGGCTACCTGCGGGTCGTGGTGCTGGCGGCGGTCCTCAACGCTCCGTGGGTGGTCACGTCGGCGCTGCGCGGCCCGGTCGACGCCGACCCGCTCGGCGTCGCGGCGTTCGCGCTGCGGGCCGAGGGTGCGCTCGGGCACGTGGGCACGGCGCTGTCGCTCGGCGGCATCTGGAACGGCGACGTCGTGCCCGACGGTCGCGGGACGGGCCTCTCGCTCGTGCTGACCGTCGTGCTCTGGGCGGTCGCCCTCGCGGGGCTGGTCGTCCTCGCCCGGACCGACCGCGCGACGCTGGCCGTGCTCGCGCCCGTCGCGGTCGTCGGTCTCGTGGTCGCCCTCCTCGGCTGGGCTGCGCAGGACGTCCTCGAGGACCTGGTGCGACGCTCGGGCGCGGTGGCCCTGCTCCGCGACGGCTCGCGGTACCTCGCGCTCGTCGCGCCGCTGCTCGTGGCGGCCTTCGCGGTCGGCGTCGACGCGCTCGTCCGGGTCGCCGCTCGACGACGTTTGGCCGCGGTGCCCGCCGTCGTGGGGGTCCTGCTCCCGCTGGCGCTGCTGCCGGCCCTCGCGAACGGCCTCGGCGGTCGGCTGGAGCCGGTGCGCTACCCGGCGTCCTGGGAGACGGCGCGCGAGCTCGTCGCCCGGGCGCAGGTGCGCGGCGACGTCCTCGTCCTCCCGTTCACCGCCTACCGTGCGCCCGCATGGAACGACGGACGCCCCGTCCTCGACCCCGCAGGCCGGTACTTCGACCGCACGACCCTCACCGACGACCGGCTCGTGGTGGCCGGACGCACGGTGGCGGGGGAGGACCGGAAGGCCGCGGAGGTCCGGCGCGCGCTGCGCTCACGCGACGTGCCGCGTGCGCTCGCCCGCCTGGGCGTCGGACTCGTGGTGCTCGACACCACCGCACCCGACGCGGACCGCGCGGCTCGTCAGGTCCGCGGCCTGCAGCGGGTCGGCGGCACCGACCTGCGCGTCCTGGCGGTCCGGGACGCGCGGGTGCGCCAGGTCGACGACACCGACCGGATCGCGACCACGGCCGCCTGGGTCGTGTGGGGCGCCGCCTTCGTCGTGGCGCTCGCCGCCACGGTCGGCGCGGCTGCCGGTGCGGCGCGCAGGTCCCACACTGGTACGCCCAGCACTCGTGGGCCCGGCACCCGCCCGCGCGGCTGAGCACGCCCACACGACGCCGACGCGACGAGACCTGTGCCACGTGTCCGGCCCCGCGTGGTCCCGGTGCCTGGTATCCTGACGTGGTCTCGAGGGAGGACAAACGTGGGAACTTCAATCGTGGGCGGCGTCGTCGCCTTCTTCGTCGGATGCGGACTTGCCGCAGCCACGGCCGTCGGTGTCGTGCAGTCGCAGGAGAGCGCGGGCACCGAGCCCGTGCAGACCAGCACGGTCAGCTACGGCAACTGACGCATCCAGCACAGCAACGACGAGGGGCCCGGTCTTCGGACCGGGCCCCTCGTCGTGTCTGCTGCGTCGTCGGTGCGGAGTCGACGGTCAGTCGTCCAGGGCCGCCGCGAAGGCCGCCTGCGAGGCCTCCCACGTGAACGTGGCCGCCTTCGTGCGGGCGCCCTCGCCGAGGAACGCGCGCCACTCGTGGTCGGTGACCAGGTCGCACGTGACCTGCACGAGCTCGTCGCGGTCCTCGACCAGCAGACCGGAGTCCTTGTGGTCGATGGACTCGGTGGTGCCCCCGGCCGAGGCGTAGGCGACGGTGGGCGTGCCGTGGGCGCCGGCCTCGCCGACGACGATGCCCCAGCCCTCCTTCAGGGAGGGCAGCAGCATGACCCAGGCCTGCGCGAGCAGGGTGTGCTTGGTGGTGTCGTCGACGTGGCCGTGGAAGACCACGGCGTCGGCGACGCCGGCCTCGTGGGCGTACGCGTGCAGCTGCTCGTCCCACCAGCCGGACCCGACGACGTCGAGCACGGCGCCCGGGTGGGTGCGTCGCACGGCCACCAGGGCGTCGATCGCGTGCTCGACCTGCTTGTGCGGGACCAGCCGGCCGAGGACGACGAGGCGCGGGACGTCGGAACGCTCGACGTCGACGCGCGGCGCGGGGTCGTTGCCGTTGTGGACGATGCGGATGCGGTCGCGGTCGACACCGAGCTCGACCAGCTCGGCCTTGCTGGCGGCGGAGACCGTCACGTACCGGCTGCGGCGGTACAGGCGCGGCGCGAGGCGGCTCTCGATCCACCAGCCGACGCGACCGACGAGGCCCGGGTAGACCACGGGCCACTGCTCGCGGTGCACGTGGTGCACCAGCACGACGACACGGGCACGGGTGGCCCAGCGGGTGAAGAACGGCAGCCCGTTCTGCACGTCGACGACGAGGTCGACGCGACCGTAGCGGCGGGTCAGCAGCCGCAGGAAGGTGAGGACGTAGATGTCGAGCTTGCTGCCGCGCCGCACGAAGCGGACGCCGTCGACGACCTCGTCGTCGGGGGCGCCGTCGTGGCGTGCGCAGGCGATCGTGACCTGGTGGCCGCGCTCGACGAGACCGCGCGCCATCGTCTCGACGTAGCGCTCGGAGCCGCCGCCCTCGGGGTTGCGCGTGTCGCGCCAGTTGCAGAAAAGAATGTGCACGTGTGCCCCGGCGTGGTTAGCCGGTCCCTCCTCGTGCCGGCCGCGGCCGACGCTCCCTCGACGCCGGGGCGCCGGCCGTGTCCCTCAACACGGTGATCGCAGTCTACGTCAGGAATGGACCTCCGTGGAGGGTATCGTGCGCTGGTGCCTGCGCCGTTCCGTCCCACGCTGCGCCGCTCCTGGCGGCTCTTCCGGGCGTTCCAGGTGGAGCAGACCGACCCGGACCGCTTCTACGGTGCCCTGGCGGCCGACTCGGTCGCGCACGTGCAGCACTTCGCCGACCTCGACGGCGCCTGGGTGCTCGACGTGGGCGGCGGACCGGGCTACTTCGCCCGTGCGTTCCGCGGGGCGGGCGCCCGGTACACGCCGCTCGACGCCGACCTCGGTGAGCTCTCCGGTCTCGGCTCGCCGGAGCCGGGCACCGTGCTCGGCAGCGGGATGCAGCTGCCGTTCGCCGACGGGAGCTTCGACGTCACGTACTCCTCGAACGTCCTCGAGCACGTCCCCGACCCGTGGCTCATGGCCGACGAGATGGTCCGCGTCACCCGTCCCGGCGGGCTGGTCTTCTGCTCCTACACGCTGTGGTGGGGGCCGTGGGGCGGGCACGAGACCGCGCCCTGGCACTACCTCGGCGGCCACCGCGCCGCCCGGCGCTACGCCCGGCGGGAGGGGCACCCGCCGAAGAACGTGTTCGGCACCTCGTTGTTCGCGGTGACCGCGACGGCCGGTCTGCGCTGGGCGCGGTCGCGTCCCGACGTGGAGGTGCTCGCGCTCGTGCCGCGCTATCTCCCGCGCTGGGCGTGGTGGGTCCTGCGCGTCCCCGTCGTGCGTGAGGTGGTGACGTGGAACCTCGCGATCGTGCTGCGCAGGCGCTGAGGGGGGACGGTCGCCGACGCACGCGCCTGGTCGCGTGGTCCGCGGTGCTCGTGGCGCTCGCGTTCGCGCAGGCGCCGGGTCGGGTCGTCACCGACACCAAGCTCGACCTCACGGTCGACCCGTGGGGCTTCCTCGGCCGCGCCCTGACGCTCTGGGACCCGTCGGGCGCGTTCGGCCAGGTGCAGAACCAGGCCTACGGGTACCTGTTCCCGATGGGCCCGTTCTTCGGCCTGGGTGACCTGGCGCAGCTGCCGCCGTGGGTCGTGCAGCGCGCCTGGTGGGCCGTGGTGCTGGTCGTCGCGTTCGTCGGGGTCGTGAAGCTGGCCGAGGCGCTCGGGATCGGCTCGGACGCCTCGCGCATCGTCGCGGCGCTCGCGTTCGCCCTGTCGCCGCGCATGCTGTCGGTGCTCGGGCCGTCGTCCATCGAGGTGTGGCCGTCGGCCGTGGCCCCGTGGGTGATCCTCCCGCTCGTCCTCGGCGCGCGCCGCGGTGACCCCCGCCGGTACGCGGCGCTCAGCGCGCTCGCCGTGGGAGCGGTCGGCGGCGTCAACGCGGTCGCCACGTTCGCGGTCGTGCCGCTCGCCGGCTGGTACCTGCTCGTCGGTGCGAGCGGCCCGCGCCGCCGCGCCATGCTGCTGTGGTGGCCGCCGCTCGTGCTGGCCGTCACCTGCTGGTGGATCCTGCCGCTCCTCCTGCTGGGCCGCTACAGCCCGCCCTTCCTCGACTACATCGAGTCCGCCCCGACCACGACGTTCGCGGCGACGGTGCTCGACGCGCTGCGCGGCACGACCAACTGGGTGCCCTACGTCGACCTCTGGTCCGACGCCGGCCGGCTCCTCGTGACCGACCGGCTGCTCATCCTCAACGGCATGCTCGTGCTGGCGCTGGGCCTCGTGGGGCTCGTGCGCCGCGACCTGCCGCACCGCCGCTACCTCGTCACCGGGCTGGTGCTGGGCCTCGTCGCGGTCACGGCCGGGCACGTCGGGGCCACGCGGGGCGTCGGTGCGACCGACGTGCAGGCGCTGCTCGACGGCGTGCTGTCGCCGGTGCGCAACACGCACAAGTTCGACGTGCTCGTGCGCCTCCCGCTCGTGCTGGGGCTGGCGCACCTGCTCGGGGTGCTCCTGGCCCGTGGGTCGGGGGCCGTGCGACGGACGAACGCCGTGGGCGTGGCCGTGCTGGCCTGCGCGGCCCTCGCGGGTGCGACGGCACCGGCGTGGACGGGTCACGTCGCGCCGCGGGGCAGCTACGTCGACGTGCCGCAGTACTGGACGCAGACGGCCGACTGGCTCGCCGACCACGCCCCGGGTCGGGCGCTGCTGCTGCCGGCGACGACGTTCGGCGAGTACGCGTGGGGTCGCACGAACGACGAGCCGCTGCAGCCGCTCGCCCGCTCGCCGTGGGCGGTCCGCAACGTCATCCCGCTCACCCCGGGCGGCACGATCGAGTGGATGGACGCGGTCTCGGCCGCCCTCGAGTCCGGTCGTGGCGACGCCGGCCTCGCGGCGACCCTGCGACGCGCCGGCGTGCGCACGTTCGTGGTCCGCTTCGACGTCTCCCGCTCCGGCGACGTGCTGTCGCCCGAGACCGTGCGGTCGACGTTGCTCAGCACGCCGGGCGTGCGGCGCGCGGCCGGCTTCGGCCCGGTCGTCGGCGGCGGCCCGAGGCTGGAGGGCGCCGCCGGCGGGGCGGGACCGTTCGTCGACGCCGGCCTCCAGGCGCCGCGGCAGGCGGTCGAGGTCTTCGTCCTCGACGGCGTCGACCCCCCGCGCACCGCGACGTCGACGTCGCGCACCGGCGTCCTGGTCGGCGACGCCCGGTCGCTGCTGCGCCTGGAGCAGCGCGGGGCCGCGCCGCCGATGACGGTCATGGCGCAGGACGTGACGGGCGACGAGCTCGACGACGCCCCGGTCGTGCTCACCGACGGCAACCGGCGCCGGGAGGCCGACTTCGCGGCCGTCCGCGACAACCGCTCGGCGTCGCTGACCCGTCAGGAGCCGTGGCGCGCCGACCGGCCCGTCCACCGCTACTCCCAGGACGCCGTCGAGCCCTGGTCGACGGTGCCCGTCCTGCGCGGCGCCAAGGCGCTCACGGCGTCGTCGTCGCGCTCGGACGCCGGCGCCGCACCGTGGACCGATCCGTCCGCGAGCCCCTGGGCCGCGTTCGACCGCGACCCGACGACCGCGTGGAGCGCCGACCCCGGACGGTTCGACCGGGAGGCCTGGCTCGACCTCGACCTCGGCCGCGAGGTCGACCTCGGCATCGTGTCGATCACCGCCGCCGGCCGTGACGGCGAGGAGCGCCGGGTCCGGGTCACCACGCAGGACGGACCGCGTGACGTGGTGCTGCGCGACGGGCGGGCCGTCCTCGTCGAGGTCGGCCGGGTCTCGCACCTGCGGATCTCCGGCGCCTCGAGCGCCGAACGTCCCCTCGCGCTGCAGGACGTCGCGATCTCCGACGCGGTGGGTCTCGCGCGGCCGTTGCGGCTTCCGCTCCTGCCGCGTGGGTGGGCCGCGCCGGCCACGATCCTCCTGCAGGCCGACGTGGGGGCGGCCGACGGCTGCTCCGTCGTCGAGGGCGTGCAGAACTGCTCCGACCGTCACGTCCGCGAGGTGGAGGACGCCGGGGCGCTCGACCGGCTCGTCCCGATGCGCACCGCGGCGCGCTACCGGCCGTCGATGACGGTGACGGGTCGCGGCGGGAAGGCTCTCGACGCCCTCGTCCAGCGCGGACGGCTCGCCACCGTGGAGGTCTCGTCGCAGCAGGGCACGTCGGGGAGGGGCGGCGCGCTGGCGCTCGCCGACGGCGACCGCTCGACCGGGTGGGTCGCCGCGGCCGACGACCCCGACCCGACCGTGACGCTGCGCTGGGCGCGCCCGGTCCGACTGGACCGCGTCCGCCTGCAGACGTCCGTCGACCTGGCCGCCACGCCCGTCCGGTCGGTGCGGACGGTGCTCGCCGACGGCACCACCCGCACGGTGCAGGTGCGCGACGGGGTGCTGCGGCTGCCGCGCGTGCGCACGACGTCGGTCGAGCTGCACCTGTCGCCGCAGGCGCCGCGGACCGACCTCGACTTCTCGGGCACGGCGCGCGCGCTCCCGGTGGGACTCAGCGAGGTCTCGACGCCGGGCGTCGCCGGGCTCCCGGTGCGGCTCGACACGATCGACGTCACCGTGCGCTGCGCCGACGGGCCGACCGTCGTCGTCGACGGCACGGTGCGCCGCACCCGTCTGGAGGTCGACGCCCGCACGCTGCTGTCGGCGCAGGCGGTCCCGGTGCAGCTCTGCTCCGACGACGACGTCGTGCTGACGTCGGGCGAGCACCGGGTGGTGGCCGCGGGCACGACGGCGTTGCGCCCGGCCGACCTGCTGCTGCAGCGCCAGGTCGCCACCCCCGACTCGCGCACCGTGGTGCTCGCCGAGAGGTCGAACACCAACGCCGGCTGGGAGGCCACCGGTCCCGACGGGACGGCGCTGCGGCCCACGGTGGTCGACGGCTGGCGGCAGGCCTGGTTCGTGCCGGCGGGTGCCGCGGCCGAGGTCAGCACCCGGTTCGCGCCGCAGTCGCTCTACACGACCGGCCTCGGGGTCAGTGTCCTCGCGTTCCTGGCCGTCGCGCTCCTCGCGGCCCTCCCCGCACGCCCCGGCCCGCCGGCGAGACGCCGCGTCGAGGGAGCGTCCGGCGAGCTCGTCGTCCTGGGCGGCTGGGTGCTGGCCGCCGCCTGGCTGGCCGGCGGGGTGGGCGTGCTGACCGCGCTCGTGGCCGTGGGGGCCACGTGGGTGGTCCGCCGGCGCGTCCCGCCCGCCGCCCTCGTCGGCCTGCTCGCCGCGGTGGCCGGCGGCATCGCGGTCCTGCGGCCGTGGGGCCAGTTCAGCACGTGGTCGGGCGACCTCGTGCTGCCTCAGCTCGCGGCGCTCGCCGCCGTGTCGGTCGTGGTGGCAGCCGGCGTGCGTCGACCGGCGTTCTTGAGCCGCAGGAACGGACGCTCGACCAGCCGGTAGAGCAGCTCCGAGACGGGCAGCGACACGGCGAGCACGAGCACCACGACGAGCGGGAACGACGCGTCGAAGAGCGTGAGGTCGAGCCGGTCGAACAGCACCCACAGCACGATCACGTGGCAGCAGAAGAGGCTGTAGGACACGTGGCCGAGGTGACGCAGCCACGGGTGAGCCATCCAGCGCGCGTAGCGCGTGTCGGGGTCGCCGAACACGCTCGGGAGCACCACGAGCGCGGCGACGACGGCGTAGGCCACCGCGCGCACCAGCGACTCCGACGACGTGCGGGCGAACAGGCCGGCCGCTCCGCCGAGCGGTGTCGAGGCGACGACGAGCACGGCCGCCGCCAGGAGCCAGCAGGCGCCCGGTGCCGACGCCACGGACTCCAGGTGGCGCGCCGCGCGGGACGGGCGTCCGGCGAGCGGGTGCCGCCGGTCGACGTCGACGACGGCGAACGCGATGCCGACCGCGAACCAGCCCAGGAAGGCCGGGAGGGCCTGCGTGGTCCAGGGGCCCAGCGGCACGAGAGGACCGCCGACCGAGGCGGCGGAGGTCCAGACGAGCGACAGTGCGGCGACGAGGGCGAGCAGCGTGAGCACCCGCGCGACGCGCAGTCCGTGGCTGCGTCGGCCGAGCAGCAGGACGAGGAGCAGCGGCAGGGTGGCGTAGAACGCGACCTCCGTCGCGAGGCTCCACATCTGCGAGAGGCCCTCGGGGAGCGCAGGCTCCCGGTAGAGGTCGACCAGCGCCAGGTTCTGCAGCCAGCGGTCCAGGCCCAGCTCGCGGTTCTGCCGCACGACCAGCAGCGCCAGCACGGCGGTGACCCAGTAGACGGGCAGGACGCGCAGCGCGCGCTTCCACGCGTACCGCGGCACGGAGTCGTGACGCCGGCGGGTCCGGGCGGCGGTGAGCCAGGGGTGCGCGAGGAGGAAGCCCGAGAGCACGAAGAAGACCGCGACCCCGACCTCCAGCCGCTGCGTCGCGGCACCGAGCAGTCCCGCGTCGTAGAACCCCGCCCAGAAGGCGCAGTGGGTGAGCACGACCGCGAGCGACGCGACCGCGCGCAGCGTGTCCAGACCCGGGTACACCGGCGCGGCAGCGCGCCGGGCGGACCCCGGGTCGACGGGGGAGAGGGGAGCGGTCGCCGTCATCGCAGGGCCTCCAGCGTGCCGGCCGCGACGCGGTCGACGCAGACCGTCAGGCCCGGCGTCGTGACGTCGACCTCGAGCGTCGTGTAGGCGCCGTCGCCGTTGACGAGGTAGGTGTGCGGTCCGCTGAGCACCTGCATCCGCACGGGCTCGCGGCCGTCGAAGCGCAGGACGGCCTCGCCGTCGACGGACGCGGCGTAGTTGATCGTGGTCCACGGGAAGTCGGGCATCTCCGCGCGGTCGAGCGTGATGCGTCCCGGCTCGCCCGGCACGACCTTCGTCCCGCACCCGGCCACGGGGCCGGGGGCGCTCTCGGCGCCGCGTACGAGCGGCTGGCGGGCCGTGCCGTCGGTGTCGAGCACCGCGAGGTCGTTGCCCTGCCTGCGTGCGTCCACGAGGTCACCGTACGGCGCGAGCACGTGCGACGGCAGGTTCCGCGGGTAGTGCAGGCCGAGCTGCACCAGCTCCGGGACCTCGAGGTCGGCGACCGGGCGCGGGTCGGCGAGCAGCGACGCGCGCGCGTTCTCGACGTAGCGACGCGCGGGGAAGTCCTCGTGCCACGGTCGTGCGTAGGCGGCCGCGTTCACCAGCGACGCGACGAGCACGGCGCCGAGCGCGGCTCCCAGCGCGGCGCGCGGCACCGAGGGCAGACGGGGGAGCAGCGGGCGCTCGCGCACGAGCGGTGCGTCGGGCACGCGCACCGGCAGCACGGCCGCGGCCAGCGCCAGGGGCAGGACCGCGGCGAGGTCGGGCAGGTAGCGGGTGAACTGACCGGCGACGGCCCCGACCTGGAGCCCACGGCCGAGCGCGATCGCGACGTAGGTGCCGGCCACCTGCACGAGCACCACGACCACGGCGCGCCACGTGGTGCTCGGACGCCGCCGCCACGCGACGGCGACGACCGCCAGGACGGCGAGGGGGGCGAGCACGCGCACCGCGAGCGCGGGGTCGGGCACCGACAGCGGGTCCGCAGCGACCTCCCAGCGCCAGGGCCCGCCCACCAGCCCGGGCAGCACGGAGGACAGGAGGAGCCGGTCGGCGACGTCCACCCACGGCGTGGCGCCGGTGACCTGCACCGGCGCGGGCGTGGTGGCGCGGTAGATCACGAGGTAGGCGACGCCGAGCGCCGCCAGCGGTGCGACCACGGGTCCGTGCCGACGCACGACCCGGGCGAGCGCGCCCCGTCCCGTCCCGGAGCAGAACAGCACCACGAACGCGCCGACCGGGAGGGCCATCAGCAGCGCACGTGGCCCGCTCGCCGCGCCGAGCAGGTACGCCAGCACGACGAGCACGGCCCAGCGCGGACGCCGTTCACGGCTCCAGAGCACGAACCCCGTGACCACCAGGAAGAACGCCACCTGGGCAGGGAGCGCGTTGAGCGCGACGGCCCACCAGGAGCTCGCGTCGGCCGCGAGCGGGAGGAAGCAGAAGAGCGCGAAGGGCACCAGGACGAACGGTCGTGGACCGAAGACCGTGCGCAGCATGAGCCAGCAGGCGGCCGTCGCGGCGGCCGACAGCACGAGCACCGAGGTCGCGGCGGCCCACCAGGTGTATGGACCGGCTGCGGCGACGAGAGCGGCCACGACGCGGCCGAGCGGCATCAGCTGGCTGTCGTTCGGCTCCAGCAGGACCGTGTGGAGCGGTCGGGCCGCGTCCTCGAGCAGCAGCAGGTCGTCGGAGTAGAACCAGCCGGGGACCACGATCCAGGCACGCCACGCGAGCTGGGCGAGGAAGAGCACGAGGGCGGCGCCGGCGACCAGCTCACGGGTGCCGACGCCCTCGTCGCGCAGGGCGCCGAGCAGCCGGCGCGTCACGGGTTCGACCACGGCTCATCCTCACACACGCCGGGTGCGGCTCCGATGACCCTACGGACTGGTAACGTGCGCCTGATCACAACAGCGGAGGGAGCCCGACTGTGGGTAAGAAGCTGGGACTGGTGGCGCTCGTGCTGGGCGCCTTCCTGGTTCTTCTGGCAGGACTGAGCAAGTTCTACATGTACGACCGTCTGGCCGTGGTGCCCGACAACAACGAGACCACGAGCATCTCGCAGACGGCGCCGGGAGAGGACGCTGAGTACCTCAACGTCGGCGCCGAGGGCGGACCCGCGGTCGAGACCGGACCCCTGAAGTCCACGCGCATCGTCCAGGGCGACGTCGAGCTGAGCGAGAAGGCCTCCGACGAGCTCGGCCGCGACGTGGCCGTGTGGGACACCTACACGTGCACCGACACGCCCGACTTCGACTGCGCGAGCGGCCAGACGCCGCTCAGCAGCACGAAGGACCGGGTGGCGTTCGACGCCCACACCGGCGAGACCGTCTCGTGGAGCGGCTCGACCACCGAGACCGGTGGCGAGGAGTCCGAGGGCGCCTTCAAGGGCCTGTACTTCAAGTTCCCGTTCGGGACCGAGAAGAAGACGTACGACTTCTGGGACGGCACCCTGAAGAAGGCCACCCCGGCCGTCTACAAGGGCGAGACCACCATCAAGGGTCTCGACGTCTACGAGTTCGAGCAGGTCATCGAGCCGACGAAGACCGGCACGATCGACGTGCCCGGCTCGCTCGTCGGCGAGGACGCCCCGCAGGTCACGGCCGACCGGATCTACGCGAACACGCGGACGTTCCTCGTCGAGCCCGTCACCGGCGTCATCATCAAGGGCGGGGAGGCGCAGGACTCCTACCTGGAGGTCGACGGAGAGCGCAAGCTCACCACGACGAAGGCGACGCTCGGCTACACCGACGCGTACATCCAGGACACCGTCGACGAGTACAAGGGCAAGGCGACGCTGCTGAAGGCCGTGGACACCACGTTCCCGATCGTCGGCGGCATCGTCGGGCTCGTGCTCCTGGTGCTCGGCGTGGCGGGCCTGGCCCGCGGTCGCAAGGCCGAGGGTCGCCAGGACGGCGGCACGCACACCGCCTGAGCCACAGGCACCCGTCCGGCGCGTCACCCCCGGGTGGCGCGCCGGACGTGCGTCCGCAGGTCGCTACGGTGGGGCCATGGGTGCCGCCGACGACCTCTGCCGCTTCGTGGACGCCTCGCCGTCCCCGTTCCACGCCGTCGCGACCGCGGCTGCCGCGCTGGAGTCGGCGGGATGGTCGCGGTTCGACGAGCGCGACGCCTGGCCCGCGCCGGGCGGTCGCGGCTACGTCGTGCGCGGCGGGTCGCTCGTGGCCTGGGACGACACCGCGTCGTCCGCTCCCTCCGACCCCTTCAGGATCGTCGGCGCGCACACCGACAGCCCCACCCTGCGCCTGAAGCAGCACCACGACCGGCGCTTCGAGGGCACCGACGTGCTCGCCCTGGAGCCCTACGGCGGACCCCTGCTCACGACGTGGCTCGACCGCGACCTCGGCGTCGCCGGCCGCGTGGTGCTGCGCGACGGCGAGGAGCGGCTCGTCCACGTCGACGAGCCGGTGCTCCGGGTGCCGAACCTCGCGATCCACCTCGACCGCGACGCGGCCGGCGCGCCCGACCGCCAGCGTCACCTCGACGCGATCTGGGCGCAGCGCGGCACCCCGTTCCTCGCCTGGCTGGGGGAGCGGGAGGGCTTCGCGGCCGACGAGGTGCTCGGCTTCGAGCTGATGACGACCGACGTCGTGCCCAGCGCGCGCGTCGGCGCCGACGGCTGGCTCGTCGCGGCACCCCGTCTGGACAACCAGGCCACCTGCTTCGCCGGGCTGCGGGCGCTGCTCGACTCCGGTGCCGACGGACGCGCGCCGGTGCCCGGCCGGCGGTCGGTCCTCGTGCTCTTCGACCACGAGGAGGTGGGCAGCTCCTCGGAGCGGGGCGCTGCCTCGGACCTGCTGCTCACGGTCATCGAGCGCATCGTCCTGGCCGCCGGCGGAGACCGCGACGACCTGCACCGCGTGGTCGCGGGCTCGGTCTGCGCGTCCGGCGACATGGCGCACGCGACGCACCCCAACCACGCGGAGCGCCACGAGCCGCTGCACCACGTGCGGCTCGGCGGCGGACCGGTCCTGAAGGTCAACCAGAACCTGCGCTACGCCACCGACGCGGTCGGTGCGGCGGTGTTCGCGCGCGCCTGCGAGCACGCCGGCGTGCCGCTGCAGCGTTACGTGCACCGGGCCGACCTGCCGTGCGGCTCGACCATCGGGCCGATCAGCGCCGCCCGCACCGGCATCACGACCGTCGACTTCGGTGCCGCGCAGCTCGCCATGCACTCCGCGCGCGAGACGATGGCGGCCGCCGACGTCGACCACTACGTGAGGGCGCTGACCGCGTTCTTCGCCCTGCCCGCCTGACCGCCGTCCGTCCGTACGACCCTGCGCCCCCGGTGGTCCGGGAACGACGGGGATCGCGTACCCTGAGAGGTGCGCTGGTGACCTGTGCGTTCCTCGGACCGAGCAGGAGCGCTCCTCGCGCGCCCTCCTGGGGCGGTCGAGGCACGTCCGCCGGCCGATATCCCTCCATCATCCATCCATCGGAGTCCATCTACCTATGAGCATCGCACCCTCTGCGGCACCGCAGGTTGCGGTCAACGACATCGGCACCGAGGAAGACTTCCTCGCGGCCATCGACTCGACCATCAAGTACTTCAACGACGGCGACATCGTCGACGGCACCATCGTCAAGGTGGACCGTGACGAGGTCCTCCTCGACATCGGCTACAAGACCGAGGGCGTCATCCCCTCGCGCGAGCTGAGCATCAAGCACGACGTCGACCCGCACGAGGTCGTCGCCGTCGGCGACAGCGTCGAGGCCCTCGTCCTCCAGAAGGAGGACAAGGAAGGCCGTCTGATCCTGTCCAAGAAGCGCGCGCAGTACGAGCGCGCCTGGGGCGACATCGAGAAGATCAAGGCCGAGGACGGCGTCGTCGAGGGCACCGTCATCGAGGTCGTCAAGGGCGGCCTCATCATGGACATCGGACTCCGTGGCTTCCTGCCCGCGTCGCTGGTCGAGATGCGCCGCGTGCGCGACCTCGACCCGTACATCGGCCAGAAGCTCGAGGCGAAGATCATCGAGCTCGACAAGAACCGCAACAACGTGGTCCTGTCGCGCCGTGCCTGGCTCGAGCAGACCCAGTCGGCCGTGCGCCAGAAGTTCCTCGACGAGCTCAAGAAGGGGCAGGTCCGCAAGGGCGTCATCTCCTCGATCGTCAACTTCGGTGCGTTCGTCGACCTCGGCGGCGTCGACGGCCTGGTCCACGTCTCCGAGCTCTCCTGGAAGCACATCGACCACCCGAACGAGGTCGTCCAGGTCGGCGACGAGGTCACCGTCGAGGTGCTCGACGTCGACCTCGAGCGCGAGCGCGTGTCGCTGTCGCTCAAGGCGACGCAGGAGGATCCGTGGCAGCACTTCGCCCGGACCCACCAGATCGGCCAGATCGTGCCCGGCAAGGCCACCAAGCTCGTCCCGTTCGGTGCGTTCGTGCGCGTCGAGGAGGGCATCGAGGGCCTCGTGCACATCTCCGAGCTCGCCGAGCGTCACGTCGAGATCCCCGAGCAGGTCGTCCAGATCGGCGACTCGGTCATGGTCAAGATCATCGACATCGACCTCGAGCGTCGTCGCATCTCGCTGTCGCTCAAGCAGGCCAACGAGACGCAGGCTGCCGCGGCCGACGACTTCGACCCGACGCTGTACGGCATGACGTCCTCCTACGACGAGCAGGGCAACTACATCTACCCCGACGGCTTCGACCCGGAGACCGGCGAGTGGCAGGAGGGCTTCGAGGAGGCCCGCGCTGCCTGGGAGAAGCAGTACGCCGAGGCTCACGAGCGCTGGGAGGCGCACAAGAAGCAGATCGAGGAGGCCGAGAAGGCCAACATCGAGGCCGGCGAGGTCAGCAACTACTCCGCCGGTGGCGACGCCGACACGAGCGAGGGTTCGCTCGCGTCCGACGAGGCCCTGCAGGCGCTGCGCGAGAAGCTGACGGGCGGCGAGTGATCCTCACCCGCTGAACGACGCACGACGAGACCCCCGGCCGATGGTCGGGGGTCTCGTCGTGTCGGGCGCCGGGTCACCGGACGGGCAGGTCGTGGTCGCCGGGTCGGGAGGGCTCGAAGAGGTCGCGCGGACGGCTGCGCGGCCCTGGACGGCTGCCGTAGCCGTCGAGGGACACGCAGATCGCCAGGGCGATGACGAGGGCGGACAGGGCCAGGAGGATGAGCAACAGGAACATGGCAGAAAGTCTCGTCTCCGCCTGATCCTGCCACCAGTGGCAGAAATGTCAGTCATCGTCGATAAACCGCCACATCTGTGGCAGGCTAGGGGCATGAAGAAGGTCGCGGTCGTCGTGCAGGACGGAGTCGAGGCGTTCGGCCTCGGAGCCATCTGCGAGGTCTGGAACGAGCCCTACCACCCCGACGACGACAACCCCGTCTTCGACTTCACCATCTGCACGCCCGAGCCGGGCCGGGTCCGTGGCTCCAGCGTCGACCTGCACGTGGAGGCCTCGCTCGACGCCACCGCCGACGCCGACCTCGTCTGCGTCGCGCCGAAGCGCGGCTACCGCCAGCACCACCCGGCCGCCGTCGAGGCCGTCCGCGCGGCGGGCGAGCGGGGAGCCTACGTGTCGGCGCACTGCACGGGCGCGTGGCTGCTGGGCGAGGCGGGGCTGCTCGACGGACGCGAGTGCACGACGCACTGGCGCTACGGCACGGAGCTGCAGGAGGCGTTCCCCGCGGCCGTCGTCCGCCCGGAGGTGCTCTACGTGCTCGACGGGAACGTGCTGACCGGGGCGGGGTCGGCGGCCGGCATCGACGCCTCGCTGCACCTCGTGCGCCGGGTGTTCGGGGCGCGGACGGCGGCGACGACGGCCCGACGCATCGTCATGCCGCCGCACCGCACCGGCGGGCAGGCGCAGTTCGTGCGCACCCCCGTCGGCCAGGTCGAGGCGGAGACGTTGTCGCCGGTGCTCGAGTGGGCGCTCGAGCACGTCGACGAGCCGCTGCCCGTCGACCGGCTCGCCGCCGTCGCGCACATGTCACCGCGCACCTTCGCCCGACGCTTCCGCGACGAGACCGGCACCACCCCGTTGCAGTGGCTCACCAGCCAGCGCATCGCGCTGGCCGAGCAGCTGCTCGAGGGGTCCACGCTCTCGGTCGAGCAGATCGCGTCCCGGGTCGGCTTCGGCAACGCCGCCACGCTGCGCCACCACTTCACCCAGGCGCTCGGCACGACACCGCAGGAGTTCCGCCGCACCTTCGCCTGCGCCGACGCCGGCTGACCGGACCATCGCCTGTTGCTGATTCCCATCACTTGATGGGAATCAGCAACTCGCCATGGTTCTGCCTCACTCACCTGCGGATGCTTCCCCAGGTGAGCGGGCGAGAACCGTGGTGAGTGGACTGGTGTCGTCCGTCCTTCGAGACGCGCCAGAGCCCGTCGCGCCCGGTGGCACTCACCACGGTTTCCTCCACCCACCTGCGGGATCATCCGCAGGTGAGTGCACGATTCCCATCACGTGATGGGAATCGTGGGACGGATAGGGCTGGGAGGTCAGAGCTCGGTCCGGCGCACCTTGCCGGTGGCGGTGCGGGGGAGGGCGTCGAGGCGCAGGTACTCCTTCGGGCGCTTCGGCGGTGCGAGGCGTTCGAGGGCGCGCGCCCGCAGGGTCTCCTCGTCCGCGTCGCCGACGTAGGCCGCCACGACCCGCTGGCCCCACCGCTCGTCCGGCCGGCCGAACACGGCCACCTCGAGCACACCCGGCAGGTCCTCCAGGGCGGCCTCGACCTCGGCGGGGTAGACGTTGACGCCACCGCTGATGACGAGGTCGCTGCGCCGCGCGTCGAGGTACACCCAGCCGTCCTCGACCCGGCCGAGGTCGCCGACCGTGAACGCCGGGCCGTCCGGGGTGTCGCGCCACGCCTCGGCGGTCTTCTCCTCGTCGCGCCAGTAGGTGAAGCGGCCCCAGCGCGGCACGACGCACCAGAGCTGCCCCTCGTCGTCCACGGTGACCACGCGGCCCGGCCTGGCCCGGCCCACGCTGCCGGGACGCTCGTGCCACGCGTCACCGCGGCAGGCCGTCCACTGGCCCTCCGTCGACCCGTAGAACTCCCACACGGTCCGCTCGCCGAGCTGCGCGTGCGCACGGCGGCGGACGGGCTCCGGGCACGGCGCGCCGGCGTGCGCCACGAGCCGGAAGCACGACAGGTCGGGCTCCTCGCCCGTCTCCTCGAGGTGCTGCTGCAGGCGCTGCAGGTGCGCCGGCACGCAGAACATGGTGGTCGGGCGCACCTGCGCGACGGCGTCGACGAACGCGGTCGCGTCGAAGTGCGGCAGCACCGCGATGCTGCCGCCTGCCAGCAGCGTCCCGGTGGCGAAGCGCAAGGGAGCGGAGTGGTAGATCGGTGAGACGACGAGGTCGACGTCGTCAGCCCGGAAGCCCCAGAGCTCGCGCTCCTCGACCACGAGGCTGCGCGCGTCGTCGGGCTCGAGCAGGCCCGACCACACGCCCTTGGGGCGACCGGTCGTGCCGGACGTGAAGTGCATCGGTCGGCACAGCGGGTGGGGCGCGAGGTCGACCGGTGGTCCGTCCAGCAGTGCCCGCAGGGCGGCCGGGTCGTCCACGACGAGGGCGGCGTCGAGGTCGCCGAGGACCCGCTCGCGCTCCCACGCGGTGAGTCGCGGGTCCAGCGGCACGGGCACGACCCCCGACCGCGCCGCGCCGAGCACGACGCTCGCGTAGGCCGGTTCGCCAGGGCACAGCAGCACGAGCCGGTCTCCCGCGTCCAGGCCCCGCGATCGCAGCGCGCCGGCCACACGACGCTGGTCCTGCTCGCTGCGCTCCGCGGTCAGGACCTCCAGGCCGTGGGGGCCGTCCCCTGCGCGCACGTCCACCGTCCCAGTATGCTGCAGGGGCTGGTCGGTCCTGTTCCCCACCACCTGAAGGTGATCGTCTGTGGCTTCCTCGCGCCACAAGCACGCCGTTCCGCGGCGTGCCGGACGCGGGTCGAGCGGACCCCGGACGCAGGGCGGGGCCCGACGCAGCAGCCGTCACGTCGCGACGTCCTGGCAGCGGCGTGCCGTCACGGTCGTCCTGCCCGCCGTCGGTGTCGTGGCGGTGCTCGGTGCCGCCGTCTCCGTCGTGCAGGCCCAGGGCCCGGATGCGCCGACGACGGCGCCACGTGCCGCTGCCGCGCCCGTGCAGGACGACGTCATCGCCGAGGCGTTCGAGGATGCGCCCGAGGTCAACCGCAGTGCCGAGCGCCCCGAGCTTCCGGTCGAGGGCACGGTGCAGGTCGTCGTCAAGGGCCAGCAGGTCGCCCTGGCCGACGGCGTGGCCGTGCACGCCGACGCCGACCCTGCGTCGCCGGTCCTGAAGCGGCTCGAGCGGGGGCAGAAGATCGACGTCACGGGCCGGACCCGCGGCGGCTGGACCGAGGTGGTCCTCGCCGACCTGCCCCGCTGGGTGCCGTCGCGGCAGGTCGCCGACGACCTCCCGCTCGGGACGCAGCCGTGCCCCAAGATGTCGGAGGCCGGTCTGCAGCCCGACACCGTCAAGGTCTTCCGCGCGGTGTGCGAGCGGTTCCCCCAGGTCTCCGAGTACGGCGGCATCGCAGGCCGTGGTGAGCACGCGACCGGACAGGCGCTCGACATCATGGTGCGGGGCCCGCTCGGCGACGAGATCGCCGCGTTCCTGCAGCAGCACCGCAGCGAGCTCGGCATCGAGTACCTGATCTGGGAGCAGCGGATCTGGCGACCCGCGACCTCCGCGAGCTGGCGTCCCATGAGCAACCGCGGCGGCGACACCGCCAACCACGTCGACCACGTCCACGTGACCACCTACGGCAGCGCGGCGACGGGCTGAGATGGCCCTGCAGGTCGGTCTCACCGGGGGCATCGGCTCGGGCAAGAGCACGGTCAGCGCACGGCTCGCCGAGCTCGGCGCCGTCGTCGTCGACTACGACCTCCTCGCGCGCGAGGCGGTCGAGCCGGGCACGCCGGCCCTCGCGGCCATCCGGGAGCGCTTCGGCGACGCCGTGGTCGCGGCGGACGGCTCCCTCGACCGCCCGGCGCTCGGTGCCGTCGTGTTCGCCGACGAGACCGCGCGGCGCGACCTCGAGGCCATCACCCACCCGGCGATCCGCGACCTCGCCGCAGCCCGCATCGGGGCGGCGCCCGACGACGCCGTCGTCGTCCACGACCACCCGCTGCTCGTGGACATGGGCATGGCCGCCGCGTGCGACGTCGTCGTGGTCGTCGACCTGCCACCCGAGCTGCAGGTGCGGCGGCTCGTCGAGCAGCGTGGGATGACCGAGACCGACGCCCGGGCCCGGCTGGCGGCCCAGACGAGCCGCGAGCAGCGCCTCGCCGCGGCCGACGAGGTGCTCGACAACCGGGGCAGCCGCGAGGAGCTGCTCGCGGCGGTCGACGCGCTCTGGACGCGCCTGACGTCCGTCCGCTGAGCGACCCACCGGCTCTGGGCACGACGGAAGCTCTGGGCACGACGAAGCCGCCCTGACGGGGGTGGCAGGGCGGCTTCGGGCTGGCGGTCCGAGGGGGTGTCAGGCCGCCAGGTCGGGGTCGGCGATCTTGCGCAGCGTGACGAGCGCCTGGCGCTCGAGCTGGCGCACGCGCTCGGCGGAGATGCCGTGGCGCTTGCCGATGTCGGCGAGCTTCTGCTGACGTCCGTCGAGCAGGCCGTAGCGGGCTCGCACGATGTCGGCCTCGCGGTCGCCGAGGTGGTCGATCAGCGAGCTGATCAGGTGCTTGGTCTCGTCGTCCAGGACCGCCAGGTCGGGGCCTGGCTGGGTCTCGCGGGCGATGAGGTCGCCGAGCGACGTGTCGCCGTCCTCGTCGACCGGGGTGTCCAGGCTGACGTGGTCGCGGCCCCAGGACAGCAGGTCGATGACGCGGTCGACGTCCATGCCGAGCTCGTCGGCGATCTCCTGCGGCTCGGGGTCGTAGCCGAGGGTGCGCTCCAGCGTCCGGCGTGCCGCCGTGACCTGGTTCAGCTCCTCCACCACGTGCACCGGCAGCCGCACGACCCGCGCCTGCTGCGCGATGCCGCGGGTGATCGCCTGGCGCACCCACCAGGTGGCGTAGGTGGAGAACTTGAAGCCCTTCGCGTAGTCGAACTTCTCGACGGCGCGGATCAGGCCGGTGTTGCCCTCCTGCACCAGGTCGAGCATCGGCATCGCGGAGCGTCCGTACTTGCGCGCGATCGAGACGACCAGACGCAGGTTGGCGTTGATGAACTCCTGCTGGGCACGCTCGCCCTCCGCCGCGATGAACTCGAGCTCCTCGCGGGTGGCCCGCTTGGGGGCGCCGCCCTTCGCGCGGCCGACGCGACCCTCGTCGAGCAGGTGCTGGGCGTAGAGGCCCGCCTCGATGCTGCGGCTGAGCTCGACCTCGCGGGCGGCGTCCAGCAGCGGCGTCCGGGCGATCTCGGCCAGGTACATGCCGACGCTGTCCTTGCCCTCGGCGCTCTCGTGCCTCGTTGACGTCATGTGAATACGCCTCCCATCGTGTCTGTACCAGTGCAACGCACCGGACACACGGGGGATTCCACTCTCAGCCTCTTCTTGGCAGGTGTTCGCCGGGGTCTCAGGGCATCCTCCCGGCGACCGGACCGCGTCCGCGCGGGTGCGCACGGTCTCACACCGCGAGCCTGTTCCCCTCAAGTGGGACGAGGGACTAGGTTGTTCCCGTTCTTCATCCTCTTCTCAGCAACGGAAGGTCCCTCCATGGCAGCCGACTTCAAGGCGCTCTCCAAGTTCGACCAGGGTGCCCTGGTCGCGGGCGCTGTCGCGATCGTGTTCTCGTTCTTCGACGCCTTCGTCACCGCCTCGGTCAAGAGCAGCGGTGACTTCGCCGTCAACTCCTCGGCCGGCCGCAACGCCTGGTACAGCTTCGCGACGGTGGGCATCCTGCTCGTCATCGTCGCGGTCGCCGTGGTCGCGGTGAAGGCCTTCGCCGCGCAGAACCTGCCCGACGGCGTCCCGTGGCGCCTGGTGGCGCTCGCGACGGCCGCGCTCGGCACGATCCTGCTCGTGCTGCGTCCGCTCACCGAGGGCGGCGACGTCCCGTCCGGACTCAGCAGCGTCAGCGTCAGCGTCGGCCCGGGCTGGTCCGGCTACATCGTCTGGGTCGCCGCGATCGCGCTGACCGTCTTCACGGCGCTGGCGTTCAAGGACTCGGGCGAGAAGCTGCCCGAGGTCAACAAGAAGTCCGACCCGCCGGCCGCCTCCTGAGCGGACCGGTCAGGCGGTGAACGGCGGTCGGTCGTCGAGTGCGACCGACCGCCGTCCCGCCCACCTCCACAGGCGCGCGGTCATGTCGCGGTCCTCGTCGGTGACGAGGTTGCCCATGACCCGCAGCGCCACCGTCATGAGGGTGTGCGAGCGCATGCCCAGCGGTCCGAACGTCGGCAGCAGCCGCGGGACCGTGAGCAGACCGGCCAGGCGACGCGCGATCGAGAACGCCTCGCCGTAGTGGCCCGTCAGCAGCTGGGGCCACGCCTCCGCGACGTCCGTGCGTGAGGCGAGGAGCTCCGCGCCGACGCGGCCCGTCTCCAGCCCGTAGTCGATGCCCTCGCCGTTCAACGGGTTGACGCACCCCGCAGCGTCCCCGACGAGGATCCAGTTGGGTCCCGCGACCCCGGACACCGCGCCACCCATCGGCAGCAGCGCCGACGTCGGCAGGCGCAGATCGGGCCCGAGCTCCCACTCCTCGCGCCGCAGCTCGGCGTAGTACTCCATCAGCGGACGGATCTGCAGCGCCGCCGGCCGCTTGGCCGTGGCCAGCGCGCCGACCCCGAGGTTGACCTCGTCGCCCTCCCCGGCCGAGCCCAGCGGAAAGATCCAGCCGTAGCCGGGCAGCAGCGAGTGGTCCGCGTCCCTCAGCTCCAGGTGCGAGGAGATCCAGGGGTCGTCGGCGCGGCCCGACTTCACGTACGAGCGGCCGGCCACCCCGTAGGCGGTGTCGCGGTGCCACTCCCGCCCGAGCACTTTGCCCAGCGGCGACCGCACGCCGTCGGCGACGACCAGGCGCTCGCAGCGCACGACGTGTCGCTGCTTCTCGGGTCCGACGGCGAACACGACGGCGCTGACCCGGCCGGAGCCGTCACGCTCGACGTCGACGGCCCGCGCGCGGTCGAGCGGCTGGACGCCGTCGGCGAGCGCGACGTCGCGGATGCGCGCGTCGAGCTGCGTGCGGGGCACCGCCGAGCCGTGGTCGGGCAGCGAGCCGCCCGGCCAGGGGAGCAGGAGCTCCTGGCCGAACCCGGCGGCACGCAGACCGCGGTTGGTCCCGAACGAGCGGGTCCAGTCGCCGAGGCCGAGCCGGTCGAGCTCGGCCACGGCCCGCGGGGTCAGCCCGTCGCCGCACGTCTTGTCGCGAGGGAACGCCGCTGCGTCGGCGAGCAGGACGTCCGCGCCCGTCCGGGCCGACCAGGCTGCTGCGGCAGCACCGGCGGGACCGGCGCCCACCACGAGGACGTCGGTGCGGTCGGGCAGGCTCATGGGGCGATCATCCCATCCCGTGCCAGGATGACGCTCATGACCTCGTCGTCCTCCACGCGCTCGCAGGAACCAGGCCGCGAGGTCCGTTTCGCGTCCTCGGGCTCGTCGTCCTACGCCGTCGTGCTCGCGCTGTTCGCCACCATCGTGGTCGTCTCGAACGTCGTGGCCACGAAGCCGATCGAGGTCGGCTCCGGGTCGCTGACGCTCGGCCCCGTGCAGCTGTGGCCGCTCATCATCGACGGGGGAGCGGTGCTGTTCCCCCTCGCCTACGTGCTCGGCGACGTGATCTCGGAGGTCTACGGCTTCCGCGCGGCACGTCGGGCCGTGCTCACCGGCTTCGCGTGCGCCCTGCTGGCCGTGCTGACGTTCACCGTGGTCGCCCGCATCCCTGGTGCCTCGTTCTACGGCAACGACGAGGCGTTCTCGACGGTGCTGGGGCCGGTGGGGCAGATCGTGCTGGCGAGCGTCGTCGGCTACGTGTGCGGGCAGCTGACCAACGCCTGGGTGCTCACCCGCATGAAGGCGCGGACGGCGGAGCGGGCACTGGTGGCCCGGCTCGCGTCGTCGACCGGCCTCGGCGAGCTCGTCGACACCTTCCTGTTCTGCGCCATCGCGGCGACCGCGATCGGCATCACCGGCGTGGGCGGGTTCCTCAACTACTTCGTCGTCGGCGTGCTGTTCAAGATCGCGGTCGAGCTGCTCGTCATGCCGGTGACGGTGCTCGTGATCGGCCGGCTGAAGGCCGCCGAGCCCACCTACTGACCCGCGACCCCCTGACCTGCGGGTCGGTGTCAGCGGGAGGCGCGGATCCGGCCCATCGTGTCGGCGCGCAGCTCGTCGAACGTGCCGTCCTCGATCGCGGCCCGCATCCGGTCGACCAGACGCACCACGTAGCGCTCGTTGTGGATGGTGGTCAGGGTCGCGGCCAGGTACTCCTTGGCCTTGAACAGGTGGTGCAGGTAGGCGCGGGTGTAGTGCGCGCAGGTGTAGCAGTCGCAGTCGTCCTCGATCGGCTCGAAGCGGCGACGCGACCTCGCGACCAGGAGGTTCTCGCGTCCGTCGGCGGTGTACACGCGCGAGGAGCGGGCCACCCGCGAGGGGCCGACGCAGTCGAAGGTGTCCGCGCCGGCCTCGACCGCGGCGAAGAGGTCGTCGGGCTCGCCGATGCCGAGCAGGTGCCGGGGCTTGTCGTCGGGGAGCTCGTCGGTGACCCAGCCGACGATCGTCGACAGGTTCTCCTTCTCGATGGCCCCGCCGATGCCGAACCCGTCGAACCGGGTGCCGTCGACCTCGAGGTCGGCCAGGTGCCGGGCGGCGCGACGACGCAGGTCCTCGTGCTGCGCGCCCTGCACCACCCCGAACAGGGCAGGTCCCGTGGGCGTGCCGGGCTGTGGGCGGCGCTGGGCGCCGGCGGGGGTGCCGGGCTCCGGGCGGCGCAGGGCGCCGGCGGGGGTGCCGGGCTGCGGGCGGCGCAGGGCGCCGGCGGGGGTGCCGGGCTGCGGGCGGCGAACAAGACAGAGCCGGCGGTGCTCGGCGAGGCAGCGGGCGGCCCACGCCTCGGTGCGGGCGAGCGACTCCTCCTGGTAGGCACGGCTGTCGAGGAGGGTGGTGAGCTCGTCGAACGCGAAGATGACGTCGGCGCCCAGACGGTGCTGGATGCCCATCGACACCTCGGGGGTGAACCGGTGGGTCGACCCGTCGAGGTGGCTGCGGAACGTGACGCCGTCGTCGTCGACGTGCGCGAGGCGCTCCTTGTCGGTGGCGATGACGTCGGCGGCGTCGGAGGTGGAGTCCATCGACAGCGTCTTGCGGAACCCGGCGCCGAGGCTCATGACCTGGAAGCCGCCGGAGTCGGTGAAGGTCGGGCCGGTCCAGCCCATGAACGCGCCGAGACCGCCGGCCTCCTCCACGACGTCGTCGCCGGGCTGGAGGTACAGGTGGTAGGCGTTGGCGAGCAGCGCCTGGGCGCCGAGGTCGGCCATGGCCTCGGGGAGCACGGCCTTGACGGTCGCCTTGGTGCCGACGGGCACGAACGCGGGCGTGCGGATCGTGCCGTGCGCCGTGGTGAGGGTGCCGGTACGGCCGGCGCGCCCCTCGAGCCGTGACCCGACCTCGAACAGGGGAGCAGGCGCGTCGGTCACGGCGTCATCCAACCATCCTCGGCGAGGGGCTGGGGCGCCGGTCGTTCAGCGCAGCACGGCGAGGTCGCGCAGGAGCGTCCAGGCGGGGACGAGGGCGCCCACCGTGACGGCGACGAACAGCGTGTTCCAGACGGCAGCGGGCACGGGGGTGAGTCGGGCGAGCACGTCGGCGTCGCTGGTCCGCGAACGGGAGGTGCGCCGCGACGACCACAGCTCGACGGTGGTGCGCGGTCCGCCGACGAGCAGGAACGCGGAGAGCGCGACCGCCGCGAACCCCTGCGCCGACGGGTCGGTGCGCCACACGAGCAGCGCGACGCCCGCTCCGGCGAGCCCCACGACGACGAGGCCGAACGCGTTGCGGATGAGGACGAGCATGCCCGCGACGACGGCGAGGGCCGTCCACAGCGCCCAGGCGGTGCGGTCGAGGGACACGAGGGCGAGCAGTCCGAGGCCGAGGGCGCTCGGTGCGAGGTAGCCCGCGGCCGCCGTGGCCACCATGCCGGGGCCGGTGGGCCGGCCGACCGAGGTGGTCAGACCGGACGTGTCGCGGTGCAGCCGCACCCCGTTCAGCCGTCGGCCGGTCAGCACGGCGACCAGGGCGTGGCCCGCCTCGTGCACGAGGGTGACGACGTGCCGACCGGCGCCCCATCCCCACGGCAGCAGCGCCAGGGCGGCGCCGACTGCCGCGGGGACGTAGGGGCTCATCGTGCGGATCGGTCTCAGACGACCGGTCGGTCGACGAGCTGCACGCGCGAGGCGTCGCGGGCCGACTCGCCCATCGCGGCCGCCACGCGGTGCATGAGCGCACCCTCGCGGTGCCGGCTCTGCCGGTCGAGCGTCAGGCCGAGCGCGGTGTGCGCCCAGCCGCTCGTGGGCTCGAGCTCGACGAGCCGGCGGAACGCCTCCTCCGCGGGGCGCAGCTGGGCGGCGGCGAAGTGCGCACGGGCCAGCAGCTCCCAGGCCGAGGCGTTGCCGGGGGAGTCCTCGACCACCCGACGCAGGACGCGCGCGGCGTCACGGGGGTAGCGCGACTCCAGCAGCTCCTCGCCGAGGCGGAAGGCGTCGAAGACGTCCATCGCCGCGATCTGGTCGTCGGAGATGTTCGGGGTCAGGTAGATGGTCATGGGGCTCCTCCTCCCGGGGCGTGCTGGTCGGGCTCGTCAACGGCGGCGTCGTCCGGTTCATTCCCGCGCTCACGGGGCCGGTGCGGGGTCCTGCTGGTCGCCGGGCGTGGCGCTCGGGGTGGGCGTCGGGGCGGGGTCGGCGCTCGGTGTCGGGGTCGGGGTGGGCGTGGGGTCGGGGGTCGGCTCCTCGTCGGGCGTTGCCGACGCCGTCGGGTCCGGGGTGGCGGTGTCGGTGGGCGTGGGCTGGTTCTCGCGCGGCGTGGATCCGCCCCCGCCGCCGGAGAAGTGGCCGATGCGGGGGTTGTCGGGGTTCGAGCCGTAGGCCTTGCCGGTGACGAGCTCGTAGCTGCCCATGGCCACGCCCGCGACGAGCAGGACGACCACGGTGGACACGGCCACGGCCCTCCACCGGATGGTGCGGCGGGGCGCGTCGACGACCTCGGCGCCGGTCACCTCCTGGTGGGTGGCGCGGCGGACCGCGGCCAGGGCCTCGGCGGTGTGGCCGGGCTCGGCCTCGGTCTCGACGACCTGGCCGCCGTCGGTCTGCACGATGAGCGTGCGGCCCTTGTCGAGCGTGCTGGCGTAGAGCGAGGACGTGATGGTGACGACGAGGCTGCCGAGCGCGGCCCCGACGATGGTGCCGGCCACGCCGAGCGCGGAGGCGATCCACGCCGACGTCATCGCGGCGAGAGCACCGGCCACCACCTGGAACCACGACAGGCCGCCCAGGACCGAGGAACGTTCTCGGGTGTCGGGGGAGTCAGGCATGAATTCCAGCGTAGGGGGGTCACGCCAGCCGTTCGAGCCGCGTGGAACGCGTTCCACGTCACGCGCCGCACGGGGCCCGGCACGCCTGCACGGTTCTGTCGGTCACTCTTGCGAGACTCGGGTCATGGCTTCCTCGATCGCTCTGCTCCTGGCTCTGCTCGTCGGTGTCGCGCTCGGCGCGGTGGTCGGCGTGCTGGTCGCGCGGACGCGCCAGGTCGAGGCCGACTGCGGGCACGAGGACCCTGCCGTGGTGCGGGCCCGGCACGACGCCGAGGTGACCGCGCTGCGCCACGAGGGCCAGGTCCGCGCGTCCGAGGTCGAGCGCGCGGCCGAGGCGCAGCGCGTGCAGGTCGAGCGCGAGCTCGCGGCCGCGAAGGCCGAGGTCGAGGCGCGGCTGGCCGCCACGCGGGCCGAGGCCGACGCGCTGCGCGAGCAGGTCGAGGCGGCCCACCGCCAGACCCGCGAGCTGGTGGCGCGGCACGAGCGTGAGGCCAAGGAGCGCCAGGCGAAGGAGCAGAGCGAGAGCCGCGTCCTGCAGAAGCTCGCCCCGGTGGCCACCCAGCTCCAGCAGATGCAGCGCAAGGTCGAGGAGATCGAGGAGAAGCGTGCCCGTCAGCACGGCCACCTCGCCGAGCAGATCCGCGCCACGCAGGAGTCGGCGGCGCGCTCCCAGCAGGCTGCGGAGACGCTGTCCGGTGCCCTGCGCAACAACGCCGTCCGCGGCGCCTACGGGGAGACGCAGCTGACGTCGCTCGTGGAGTCGGCCGGCCTGCTCAACCGCATCGACTTCTCCACCCAGGAGTCGATCACGGCCGACTCCGGCGCCCGGCGTCCCGACATGGTCATCAAGCTGCCGGGCCGCAAGCAGATGGCGGTCGACGCGAAGGTGCCCTACGCGGTCTTCATCGACGCGAACCGTCCCGACCTCGACGACGCCGAGCGCAAGCGGATGTTCGTCCAGCACGCGAAGGCCGTGCGGGCGCACGTCGACGCCCTGGCCCAGAAGGAGTACTGGACGGGCCTGCCGACCAGCCCCGAGTTCACGGTGGCGTTCATCCCGAACGACGCGATCCTCAACGCGGCGCTCGACGCCGACCCGTCGCTCATGGAGCACGCGTTCTCCCGGGGCATCGTGCTGGCCACGCCGGTCAACCTCTGGGCGGTGCTCAAGACCGTGGCGTTCACCTGGCGCCAGGAGGACCTCGCCGAGAACGCGCAGGAGCTCGTCGACCTCGGTCGTGAGCTCTACAAGCGGCTGGGCACCCTGTCCTCGCACGTGTCCAAGCTCGGTCGCTCGCTCGAGCGGTCGGTCAAGGACTACAACACCTTCGTCGGCTCGCTGGAGCGCGGCGTGCTCGTCACCGCGCGCAAGCTCGACCGGGTCGACGACACGGCGCTGCTCGGCGACGTGCAGGAGCTCGACGTCGACCCGCGCAGCCTCACGGCGAGCGAGCTCACGCAGGCGCCGGCGGCACAGGAGTTCGCGTTGTTCGAGGACCTGGAGCGGCCGGAGATCGACGCGACGCTGGTCGAGGGCGAGACCGTCGACGACGAGCAGGAGCAGGCGGGCTGACCCGCCCGCTCCCGGTGTCGGGGTCCGTCAGCCGAGCGCCTGCTCGAGGTCGGCCAGCAGGTCGGCCGTGTCCTCGATGCCGACGCTGAGCCGCACGAGGTCGTCCGGCACCTCCAGCACCGAGCCGGCGGTGGACGCGTGCGTCATGGCGCCCGGGTGCTCGATGAGCGACTCGATGCCGCCGAGGCTCTCGGCGAGCGTGAAGATGCGGGTGCGTGCGCACAGGTCGAGCGCGGCCTGACGCCCTCCCGCCAGGCGCAGCGAGACCATGCCGCCGAAGCGACGCATCTGCCGGGCGGCGACGGCGTGCCCCGGGTGCTCGGGCAGGCCGGGGTAGAGCACCGAGGAGACGGCGGGGTGGCCGACGAGGAGGTCGACGACCGCCTCCGCGTTGGTGCAGTGCTGCTCCATCCGCACCGCGAGCGTCTTCGCGCCGCGGAACGTCAGGTAGGCGTCGAACGGTCCCGGCACGCCACCGGCGCCGTTCTGCAGGAACGCGAACCCGGCGTCGAGCTCGGCGTCGTCGGTGACGAGCGCACCGCCCACGACGTCGGAGTGGCCGCCGAGGTACTTCGTCGTGGAGTGCAGCACGACGTCGGCGCCCAGGGCGAGCGGCTGCTGCAGGTAGGGCGAGGCGAACGTGTTGTCGACGACGAACCGCGCTCCTGCCGCGTGGGCGACCTCGGCCACCTGCTCGACGTCGGCGACGTTGAGCAGGGGGTTGGTCGGGGTCTCGACCCACACGACCTTCGTCTCGGGACGGATCGCGGCGCGGACGGCGTCGACGTCGTTGACGGCGACGGGCGTGTAGGAGATGCCCCAGTGGGTGAACACCTTGTCGATGAGGCGGAAGGTGCCGCCGTAGGCGTCGTCGGGGATCACGAGGTGGTCGCCGGGCCGCAGGAGCGTGCGGAGGGCGGCGTCGGTCGCCGCCATGCCCGACGAGAACGCGCGACCGTGTGCGCCGGTCTCGAGGGCCGCCAGGTTCGCCTCGAGCGCGGCCCTGGTCGGGTTGCCGGTGCGGGCGTACTCGTAGCCCCCGCGCATCCCTCCCACGCCGTCCTGGGCGAAGGTCGAGGAGGCGTAGATCGGGACGTTGACCGCCCCGGTCTGCGGGTCGGGCTCGAAGCCGGCGTGGATCGCGCGGGTCGCGAAGCCGAGCGTCTCGTCCCGACGCTCGTGGCTCTGGTCGCTCATACGTGCACCCCCAGGAGGTCGTGGCGGGTCAGGACGCCCAGCGGCTTGCCGTCCTCGATCACCATGAGCGCGTCGCTGGCGCTGAGGGCGTCGAGGGCGGCGTCGAGGTCCTCGTGGGCGCCGATGAGGGGCAGCGGCGCCTCCATGTGCTTGGACACCGGGTCGGTGAGGGAGGCCCGGCCCTCGAAGACGGCGCTGATGAGGGTGCGCTCGCTGACGCTGCCGGCGACCTCGCCGATGACGACGGGCGGCTCGGCCCCGACGACGGGCATCTGGGAGACGTTGTACTCGCGCAGGATCTCGATGGCGTCGCGGATCGTCTCCGACGGGTGGGTGTGCACGAGCGCGGGCAGGTCGCCGGACTTGCGGCGCAGCACCGCGCCGACGCTGGGCCGGTCGGTGTGGCCGTCCAGCGGCTCGCGCAGGAAGCCGTAGGAGGACATCCAGTCGTCGTTGAAGATCTTGGAGAGATAGCCGCGCCCACCGTCGGGCAGGAGGACCACGACGACGGCGTCAGGTCCCTCGCGCTCGGCCACCTCGAGCGCCGCGACGACGGCCATGCCGCAGGACCCGCCGACGAGCAGGCCGTCCTCGCGGGCGAGCCGGCGGGTCATCTCGAAGGCGTCGGCGTCGGAGACCGCGATGATCTCGTCGGCGATCTCGGGGTCGTAGGCGCTCGGCCAGAAGTCCTCGCCGACCCCCTCCACCAGGTACGGGCGGCCGGTGCCGCCGGAGTACACCGAGCCCTCGGGGTCGGCGCCGATGATCTTGACCCGGCCGCCGGAGACCTCCTTGAGGTAGCGACCGGTGCCGGTGATGGTGCCGCCCGTGCCGACGCCGGCCACGAAGTGCGTGATCGTGCCGTCGGTGTCGGCCCAGATCTCCGGTCCCGTCGTCTCGTAGTGCGAGGCGGGTCCGGCGGGGTTGGAGTACTGGTCGGGCTTCCAGGCGTTCGGGGTCTCCCGGACGAGCCGGTCGGAGACGTTGTAGTAGCTGTCGGGGTGCTCCGGCGGCACGGCGGTCGGGCAGACCACGACCTCGGCGCCGTAGGCACGCAGGGTGTTGCGCTTGTCCTCGCTGACCTTGTCGGGGCAGACGAAGATGCACGAGTAGCCGCGCTGCTGGGCCACCAGCGCGAGCCCCACCCCGGTGTTGCCGGAGGTGGGCTCGACGATGACGCCGCCGGGCTTGAGCGCACCGGACGCCTCGGCCTCGTCGACCATCTTGACGGCGATGCGGTCCTTGGAGCTGCCGCCGGGGTTGAGGTACTCGATCTTGGCCGCCACCAGGGCAGATCCTGCCGGGACGACGCTGGACAACTTCACGAGCGGGGTGCCGCCCACGAGGTCGACCACGTGGTTCGCGATACGCATGACGTTCATCCTGCCACCCGTGTCGAGCGTGGAACCGCCGAGGCGTCGCCGACCCTCCCGCGCGGGGGAGTGTCGACGACGCCCTCGGGTGCGGACCGTCAGACGACGGCGCCGTCGGTGCTGCGTCCGTCGTCGATCTGGGCGTACTTGTCGACGACCTTGGGCTTCTTGTCCGGGTCGTGGGGCCAGCGCTCCTCGAGCTTCACGGCGAGGGCGGACGCCGTGAAGATCGTCGACAGGATGCCGATCGAGAGCCCGAGCAGCAGGGCGATCGCGAAGTCGGTCAGCGAGTCGCCGCCGAGGAACGCGAGCGCCGCGAGGATGAACATGGCGCCGAGGCCGGTGTTCACCGTACGCGGGATCGTCTGCAGGATCGCCTCGTTCACGACGTCCCGCAGTCGTCGGCCGCGGTTCTCGCCGGTGTGCTCGCGGATGCGGTCGAAGACGACGATCGTGTCGTTGACCGCGAGGCCGATGATCGACAGCACCGCCGCCAGGAACACGCCGTCGATCGGCTTGCCCCACCAGGCGAAGATGCCGACCACGGTGAGCACGACCGACGCCATGGACAGCTGGGCCGACACGGCGAACGTCCAGCGGAACCGCCAGGCGAGGTAGGCCATCTGCGCCGCGATGGCGATCGCGAAGGCGATCAGCGCCTTGTCCCGGAGCTCCTTGCCGAGGCTCGGACCGATCAGCTCGTCGCGCTCCTTGGTGGCCTCGCCCGCCACCGACTCGACGGCCTCCTCGACCTCGACGGCCTCGTCGTTGGTGATGTCGTCGAGGCGGACGCTGACGTTCTCGCTCTGTCCGTCGCCGGACGACTCCTGCACGACCGCGCGCGGGAAGCCGGCGTCGGACACCGCCTCGCGCACGTCCTGGACGTCGACGGCCTGGGCGGTGGAGAACTCGAGGATGCGGCCACCGGTGAACTCGACGCCGAGGTTCAGCCCGCGCAGCAGGATGCCGCTGACGGACACGCCGGCGACGACGAGCGTCAGACCGATCCAGAGCCCGCTGCGCCGCATCAGGTTCGGGCCACGCTGGTTCAGCCACTTGCGCACCGGGCCGGTCGAGGCCACACCGGTGAGACCGGGCCGCTTCTTCAGGAACGACCGCTTCACCGCGAACTCGGTGAGCACGCGTGCGACCACGAGCGCCGAGAACATCGACGCGATGGTGCCGATGGTGAGGGTGACGCCGAAGCCCTTGACCGGGCCGGACGCCAGGAAGAACAGCAGCGCGGCGGCCAGCACCGTGGTGACGTTGGAGTCGAGGATGGCCGACCACGCCTTGTTGAAGCCGGTCGTGAGCGAGGTGTGCAGGTTGCCGTTCTTCTCGTACTCCTCGCGTGCTCGTTCGAACACGAGCACGTTGGCGTCGATGGCCAGGCCGATGGCGAGCACGAAGCCCGCCAGGCCGGGCAGCGTCAGGGTCGCGCCGAGCCAGACGAGCAGGCCGTAGGAGATGGCGGCGTAGGTGGCCAGCGCGAACGTGGCCATGAGCCCGACCACGCGGTACACGAGCACGATGAAGAGGCCGGTCAGGATGATGCCGATGATGCCGGCCTCGATGGACGCGTCGATCGCCGCGTCGCCCAGCGTGGCGCCGACGGTGCGCTGCTCGATGACCTCGACGGGCACCGGGAGCGCGCCGCCCTTGATGAGGACGGCGAGGTCGTTGGCCTGGGTCTGCGTGAACGTGCCGGTGATGCTCGTGCTGTTGCCACCGCCGGAGCGGCACAGGTCGGGCTGGACGGCCGGGGAGGAGATGATGTCCTGGTCGAGCAGGATGGCGACGCGGTTGCCGCCCTCGGTGTTGGCGCAGGCGGCGGCGACGAGGTCGCGCCAGCCGGTGCGACCCTCGCCGGCGAAGTTGACGTTCACCACCCACTGGCCCACGCCCTGCTGGGGCGTGGCGGCCTCCGCGTCGGAGACCCCCTCGCCGTCGACGAGCGTGGGGCCGAGGAGCAGCGGCTGGCCCTGCTCGTCGTTCGCGACGACCTGGCCCTCCTCCGGCTCCTGGCCCTCCTGTGCGGGGCGCAGGACCTCGTGGAAGGAGAGCTGGGCGGTCTGGCCGATGACCTCGGCGGCCTCGCGCGGGTCGGTGACGCCCGGGAGCTCGACGATGATGCGACGGTCGCCGGACTGGGCGAGCGTGGGCTCGGCGACGCCGAGGGCGTCGACTCGGCCGCGGATGACCTCCAGGGCCCGGGACGTTGACTCGGCGTCGGCCTTGACGCGGTCGGTGTCCTGGGTCTCGAGGACGATCTGCGTGCCGCCCTCGAGGTCGAGGCCGAGGTTGGCGGGCTTGAAGTAGGCGAAGGCGAGGGAGGCGGCGAGCACGGCGAACGCCGCGATCGCACGCCACAGAGGGGCGCGCTGGTGCATGGATGACTTTCGGGATGGACGACGGGACGGCTGACGAGGGTGCGTCAGGCCGTCGGCGGTCCACGTCCAGCGGCGTGGGGTGCCTCGGGCTCCACGACCGCGGCGCTCACGTCGACGACCAGGTCGTCCTCGAACGTCGGGGCGGCCGGGGTGCTCTCGGGCGGCAGCGCCCAGAGGTCGAGGTGGTGCTGGTCGACGTGCTGGCCCGATGCCTTCACGTGCGCCGACTGGTGGCTCGACGCGGCGGAGGTGTGCGTCGTGGTGGCCCGCTGGTGCGCTCCCGCGTGGGTGACGCCGATCCCGGCCACGAGGAAGAGCCCGACGACGGCCGCGCTCAGGGCGGCGGCCAGCGTGCGGCGGGGTCCGGGCATGGGAAGCAGTCTAGGTGACGTGCACCGCGGGACGGTCGGCCTAGGCTCGGGGGCATGAGCCACGACCTCCTCCACCGTCCCCTCGGCCACTCCGGCATCCAGGTGCCCGTCGTCGGCGTCGGCTGCAACGCGTTCGGAACGCGCATCGACGCTGCGCAGGTGCGCGCCGTCGTCGACGCCGCGCTGGAGCGCGGTGTCACCTTCTTCGACACCGCCGACGTCTACGGCTTCGGCGCGAGCGAGGAGCTGCTGGGAGCGGCGCTCGGGTCGCGTCGTGACGAGGTGGTCGTCGCCACGAAGTTCGGCATGGACATGCAGGGACGCAACGGCGACGACGGCGGCCGACGGGGGAGTGCCGCGTACGTCCGCACCGCCGTCGAGGCGAGCCTGCGGCGCCTGGGCACCGACCACGTCGACCTCTACCAGCTGCACACGCCGGACCCCGCCACGCCGCTCGACGAGACGCTCGAGGCGCTCGACGCCCTCGTGCAGGCCGGCACCGTGCGGGCCGTGGGTTGCTCGAACTTCCAGTCCTGGCAGCTGGTCGACGCCGACTGGCGCGCCCGGACGGCCGGACTCACGCGGTTCACCACGGCGCAGAACGAGTACTCGCTGTACAACCGCACCGCCGAGGTCGAGCTGGCGCCCGCCTGCGAGCACCTCGAGGTCGGGATCCTCCCGTACTTCCCGCTCGCCTACGGGTTGCTGACCGGCAAGTACCGGCGCGGGGAGGACGCTCCCGAGGGGACCCGGCTCGCGACGCAGTCCGAGCGGCTCGCCACGGCCGACTGGGAGCGCATCGACGCCCTCCAGACCTTCGCCGACGCGCGGGGCATCTCGCTCCTGGAGCTGGCGATGGGCGGGCTCGCGGCCCAGCCTGCGGTCAGCAGCGTCATCGCGGGCGTCTCCCGTCCGGAGCAGGTCGCGGCGAACGCCGACGCCGTCTCGTGGCAGCCGACCGAGGAGGACCTCGCGGAGCTCGCGTCGATCGGGCGGCCGGCGCAGTCGTACACGACCTTCGCGCCGGCATGAGCCGGCGCACGGCAGGGGACGGGTGACGCGCCGGGCCGGGAAGCGCCTCACGGCGCGTGGCCGCTCGTAGCGGCTATTTTTGGGACCCGGGGCTTACCGCGGCCCGGCGCGATGACCAGCCTAACCGGCCTCCGGGCGCACACAAGCGCTGTGGTCGCGTGGCCTGCGATACCGCCTTCAGCGGGCCGCGATCGACCGTCGCACGACGCCCCGCGGACGGCTCAGTGCAGCGAGCCGGACCGCTCGAGCGCCGCGGCCCGACGCAGGTGCAGCGCCATGTCGAGCAGGCGCGCGCCGCTGTGCGCGTCGACGTCGTCGAGCTGCCCGCGGCCGACGCCGACGATGTGCGCGAACGCTGCGGCGCGGTCGAGCACGACGTCGAGGTCGGTGACGACGATGCCGCGCACGACGGTGTCGACGAGGTCGACCACCTCGTCGGCGCCGGGAGGGTCGACGACGCCGGCGAGCACCTCGTGCACGGGTGCGAAGCCGCGTCCGGCGGCGAACTCGGCGGCGGCCTGACGCGGCTGGCGGTGGACCCACTCGCGCAGCAGGTAGAGCCGCCACAGGGCGCCCGAGAGCGTGTCCGGCGGGGCGTGCGACCAGAGCTCGGCGATGACGCCGAGCCCCTCGACGTCGGACAGGTGCAGCACCCGGTCGACGAGGTCGCGGTCCCCGCGGTCGATCGGGCCCCGCACCAGCAGGTGGGCGATCCGGTGCCCTGCGGCGGCGACCTCGGCCGGGTCGGTGTCGTGCGCGAGCGCCTCGAAGAGTCCCTGTCCGGGCAGGGACGGGCGGTGGAAGTCGCTCATCCTGCGGACCGTCCGGGCATGGGCCCCACCGTATCCGGGGGCCGGTCGTCCGGCACCCAGATCGAGAGCGTCAGACGTGCGCGTCGGGTCGCGGCGCGGCGGGGGCCGCACTCGCCTGCGGGCGCAGGTAGAGCCACAACACCGGCACCACGTAGACCACCCAGGCGATCGTCTGCAGCCAGGTCGGGTCGGGCTGGAAGTTCACCGTGCCCTTGAGGAGCGTGCCGTACCAGCTGTCGGGCGGGACCGCGCCGGAGACGTCGAACGCGAGGTTCGTGAGGCCGGGCAGGATGCCGGCCTCCTGCAGGTCGTGCACGCCGTAGGCCAGCACGCCCGCGGCGACCACGATGAGCAGGGCGCCCGTGACCTGGAAGAACGTGGACAGGTTGATGCGCAGGGCGCCGCGGTAGATGAGGTAGCCCAGGAGCACCGCGACGAGGATGCCGGTGGTCGCGCCGACGAACGGCGAGGCGGTGTAGCTGCCCGAGATCGTCGCCCAGATGATGGCCGCGGTCTCCAGGCCCTCGCGTCCGACGGTCAGGAACGCCACCGTGGCGATGGCGACGGGTCCGAGCTCGACGGCCGTGGCCAGCTCGCCCTCCAGCTCGCGCTTCAGCCCGCGCGCGGTGCGGCGCATCCAGAAGATCATCCACGTGACCAGGCCGGCGGCGAGGATCGAGAGCGTCCCGCCGACCGCCTCCTGCCAGACGAACGGGAGCTGTTCGAAGGCGAGGGTCACGGCCGTGAAGACCAGCACGACCAGCGCCAGGGCGGCGCCCACGCCGATCCAGATGTAGCGGACGTCGCGGCGGCGGTCCGTGCGCACGAGGTAGGCCAGCAGGATGCTGACGACGAGGCTGGCCTCCAGCCCCTCGCGCAGACCGATCAGGAAGTTGGCGAGCACACCGACATGCTACTCAGGTTCGCCTTGCCTCAGTGGGTGATCCCGCGCAGGACCCGAGCCGGGTGCGTCCGGGGAGTCAGGGCGTCAGGGCGTCGACGAGGTCGGCGGCGACGAGGTCGACCTGCCACGGACGGGCTCCACCCTCGGCGAGCGCGTCACCGACGTGGACGACGTCGACGACGGTCGGCGGGTCCCAGGCCAGACCGCGGACGAGGCCGGGGGAGATGAGGTTCTCCGGCGGCAGGTCGTGCTGCTCGGCGATGCGGGTGACCGCCTCGCGGGCCGCCGTCAGCCGGGCCGCGGCCTCGGGGTGCTTGTCGGCCCACGCGCGCGGCGGGGGCGGACCCTCGCGGTGCTGCGTGGAGAGCGGCAGGGCGTCGTCCGGGAGTGCGAGGCCCTCCTCCACGGCGTCGAGCCACTGCTGCAGGAAGCGTCGCGGACCGCGGGAGCGCATGACCGGCAGGTTGCGCAGCGTCGAGGCGTCGCGCGGTGCCTCCCGCGCGATCTCGAGGATGGAGGCGTCGGGCAGGATCCGCCCCGGTGTCGTGTCGCGCTGCTCGGCGATCCGGTCGCGCGCCTCCCAGAGGGCGCGCACCAGGGCGAGGGTGCGTCGGCCGCGGGCCCGGTGGATGCCGGACGTACGCCGCCAGCGCTCCTCCTTGGCCGGCGCGCCGGTGAAGGACAGCAGCGCCTCGAAGTCCTGCGCGGCCCACTCCCGCTTGCCGGTGCGCTCGAGGTCGGCCTCGATCAGGTTGCGCAGCTCGATGAGCACCTCGACGTCGAGGGCGGCGTACTCGAGCCAGGGCTCGGGCAGCGGTCGCGTGGACCAGTCGGCGGCCGAGTGCTCCTTGGCCAGGCTCAGTCCGAGGTAGTGCTCGACGAGGGAGGCCAGCCCGACGCGCGGCAGGTTGAGCAGCCGGCCGGCGAGCTCGGTGTCGAACAGCGCGCTGGGGTGGAGCCCGACCTCCGCGAGGCACGGCAGGTCCTGCGTCGCGGCGTGCAGGATCCACTCCGCGTCGCCGATCGCCTCGTCGAGGTCGACGAGGTCGTCGAAGGCGATGGGGTCGACCAGGCCGGTGCCGCTCCCGTCGCGGCGCACCTGCACGAGGTAGGCCCGCTGGGAGTAGCGGTAGCCCGACGCCCGCTCGGCGTCGAGGGCGACCGGGCCGTGGCCGAGCGCGACGCGCGCGCAGTAGGCCACGTAGTCGTCGACCGTGTCGATGACGGGAGGGAGGGGGTCACGCAGCTGCAGACGTGGAAGCGGAGGAGCCTGCTCCTCCGGGCTCCCCGTCTCCTCGGGCACGGAGGTCAACGGCGACCTCGGCGACGCTGCAGCGGGACGACCCCCGGCGCGAGCGGAGGCAGACCGGCCAGCGTGCAGAGCAGCTCGGTCCACGCGGCGACGTGCGCACCGGCCTCGGAGGTGGGCGTCCAAGACGCGCGGATCTCGACCTGGGCCGAGCCGGTGTCGCCGGCCATCTCGCCGAAGGTCTCGGTGCTGACGACCGTGACGCTGCCGCTGGCCGCGGTGTGCGTGCCGCCCTGCGCCTCGAGCGCGTCGACCAGCCAGCTCCACCCGACGGTCGCCAGGGCGGGGTCCTCGGCCATCTCGCGCTCGACCTCGGCCCGCGCGAACGTGACGCAGCGGAACGTGCCGTCCCACGCGTCGTTGCCGGCGGGGTCGTGCAGCAGGATGAAGCGTCCGGTGGCGACGTCGTCGCCGCCGACCTCCAGGTCGCCGCTCAGGGCGTGGGCGAAGGGCGCGATCCGCTGGGGTGCGGGGATCTCGTCGACGACCACCTCGGGACGCACCGGTGCGGCCAGCAGCTGCTCCAGGGCAGCGGCGAATGCTGGAGGGGTGTGATCGAACTCGCTGCGGGCGCCCACAGGCCGATGGTAGGCACTCCGGGCGCCGACCGGGTCCCGACACGCAGACGGTGATCCCACCCCTGAGAGAATCCCTCGGTGACCACCTCCCCCTCCGCCCTTCTCGCCGACAGCGACTTCCTGCGCGCGTGCCGTGGCGAGCCCACGAGCCGCACGCCCGTCTGGTTCATGCGTCAGGCAGGTCGTCACCTGCCGGAGTACCTGAAGGTGCGCGAGGGCGTCGCGATGCTCGACTCGTGCTTCACGACCGACCTCGTGGTCGAGATCACGATGCAGCCGGTGCGTCGCTACGGCGTCGACGCGGCGATCTTCTTCTCCGACATCGTCGTGCCGCTCAAGGCGATCGGGGTGGACCTCGACATCGTGCCCGGCACGGGACCGGTGATCGCCGACCCGATCCGTCGGCGCGGACAGCTCGACCAGCTGCGCCGGCTCGAGCCCGACGACGTCGAGAGCATCGCCGCGGCGGCCCGGGCGCTCGTGGGCGAGCTGGGCGGCACGCCGCTCATCGGCTTCGCCGGCGCCCCGTTCACGCTCGCGTCGTACCTGGTCGAGGGCGGACCGTCGCGCGACCACCGCGTCACCAAGCAGCTGATGTACTCGCAGACCGGACTCTGGAACGACCTGCTCGAGCGGCTCTCGCACCTGGCGGCCGACTTCCTGCGGGTGCAGGTCGAGGCCGGCGCCTCCGCAGTGCAGCTGTTCGACTCGTGGGCGGGTGCGCTGTCGCCGTCGGACTACGAGACCTACGTCGCCCCGCACTCGCGGCGCGTGCTCGAGTCGGTCGCCGACCTCGGCGTGCCGCGCATCCACTTCGGTGTCGGCACGGGCGAGCTGCTCGACCAGATGGGCGACGTCGGGGCCGAGGTGGTCGGCGTCGACTGGCGCGTGCCGCTGGACCGCGCGATCGAGAAGGTCGGACCGCACCGTTCCGTGCAGGGCAACCTCGACCCGACGCTGCTGTTCGCCCCGGCGGACGTGCTGCACACGAAGGCGGCCGCCGCGATCGAGCGGGGCCGAGGCGCCCGGGGGCACGTGTTCAACCTGGGCCACGGCGTGCTGCCGCAGACCGATCCCGACGCGGTGAAGGGTCTCGTCGACTTCGTGCACGGCTACGAGCGCGTCTGATGCGCGTCGCCGTCGTCGGGGCCGGCATCGCGGGTCTGGTCGCCGCCCTCGACCTACGTGAGGCGGGGTGCGACGTCGTCGTGCTCGAGGGTGCGGACCAGGTGGGCGGCAAGCTGCGCGTGGACGACGTGGGCGACCTGCGCGTCGACGTCGGCGCGGAGTCGATGCTGGCCCGACGGCCCGAGGCCGTCGACCTCGCCACCCGGGTCGGGGCCGAGCTGACCCACCCCGCGACGACGTCGGCGTCGATCTGGACGCGTGGGGCGCTGCGTCCGCTGCCGCCGACCGTCATGGGCGTGCCCGCCGACCTGGACGCGCTCGACGCGTCGGGCATCCTCGCGGAGCGTCCGACGGGACACGCCGAGCCCGTGCCCGAGGACGACGTGTCCGTCGCCGCCTTCCTCGAGCCGCGGGTCGGCCGCGAGGTGGTCGACCGGCTCGTCGAGCCGCTGCTCGGTGGCGTCTACGCGGGTCATGCGGATCGCCTGTCCCTGCGTGCTGCGGCGCCGCAGGTGCTGGCGCTGGGTGCCGATCCACTCGCGGGGGCTGCTGCGACCCGGGCCGCGACGCGCACCCTCGCCACGCCCGTGTTCGCGGGCGTCGTCGGCGGGGTGGGCACGCTCCCGCAGCGCGTCGTCGAGCACGGCGACCTCGACGTGCGGCTCCGGTCGACCGTGCGGGCCGTGCGGGTCGACGGCGGCGTCTGGACGGTCTCGGCGGGACCGGTGTCCGCGATCGAGACCTTCGAGGTCGACGCCGTCGTCGTCGCGACGCCGGCTCCGGCCACCGCACGCCTGCTCGCCGAGGTCGCTCCGCCGGCCGCCTTCGCGCTCGCCGCGGTCGACTACGCCTCGATGGCGCTGGTGACGTTCGTGCTCGACGGGGCCATCGAGGTGGAGGGCTCCGGATTCCTCGTGCCACCGGTGGACGGCACGGTCGTGAAGGGGTCGACGATCTCGTCGCAGAAGTGGGCCTGGCTGGGGGAGCGCGCGGGCGACCGCACGGTCGTGCGCGCGTCGATCGGCAGGGCCGGCGACACCGCCGTGCTGCACCGCGACGACGCCGAGGTGGCCGCGCTGGCGCTCGCCGACCTGACGGCCGCCTACGGGCCGCTGCCGTCGGTGCTGGCGACGCACGTCCAGCGGTGGGGCGGTGGCCTGCCGCAGTACGACGTGGGCCACCTGGATCGTGTGGCGACGGTCGAGGCGGCGGTGGCGCTCGTGGACGGCCTCGAGGTGTGCGGTGCGGCCTACCAGGGTGTCGGCATCCCGGCCGTCGTCGCCTCGGCGCGGGCGGCGGCCGCCCGCCTCCTCGCGCGCTGAGCCACGGGGGGAGAATGGGCGCATGAGCGTGCCGAACCAGGGAAAGCTGGCCAAGGAGATCAACGAGACCATCCGCTACACGATGTGGTCGGTCTTCAAGCTCGAGCGCGTGCTCGGTGACGCCGACCGCGCCGCGGAGGCCGCCGAGGTCGACGACCTGGTGAAGCGCCTCGCCGACGACGACGTCGTGGTGCGGGGCTTCTACGACGTCAGCGGCATGCGCGCCGACGCGGACCTCATGGTCTGGTGGCACGCGTCGTCCGCCGACGCTCTGCAGGCCGCCTACAACGCGTTCCGTCGGACGGCGCTGGGCTCGCGGATGACGCCGGTGTGGTCGCAGACCGCGCTGCACCGTCCCGCGGAGTTCAACAAGTCGCACGTGCCCGCGTTCATGGCCGACGAGACCGTGCGCGACTGGGTCTGCGTGTACCCCTTCGTCCGCTCCTACGAGTGGTACCTGCTGCCCGACGAGGAGCGCCGCGCGATGCTCAAGGAGCACGGCATGCAGGCCCGCCCCTACCCGGACGTCCGCGCCAACACCGTCGCGTCGTTCGCGCTCGGCGACTACGAGTGGATCCTGGCCTTCGAGGCCGACGAGCTGCACCGCATCGTCGACCTCATGCGCGACCTGCGCGCCAGCACCGCCCGCCGCCACGTGCGCGAGGAGATCCCCTTCTACACCGGCCGCCGCCACGACCCGAGCGACCTCACCGCCCTCTGGCCCTGATCAGGGATTCCCAGGTCGACCTGGGAATCTTGAGCGGGGCACGGAAAACTCAGCCACGCACGGAAAGCAAGCCGTGCGTGGCTGCGATTCCCAGGTCCACCTGGGAATCTCCCGTCGACCGCGAAGGGGTCAGACGGGGACCTGGGTCAGGCTGATGCCGTTGATGCAGAACCGCTGGTCGGTGGGGGTCGGGAAGCCCTCGCCCTCGAAGACGTGGCCCAGGTGGGAGCCGCAGGTGGCGCAGCGGACCTCGACGCGACGCATGCCCATCGAGCGGTCCTCGATGTACTCGACGCGGTCCTCCGCGAGCGGGGCGTAGAACGCCGGCCAGCCGCAGTGGGCGTCGAACTTGGTGTCGCTGCGGAACAGCTCGGAGCCGCAGGCGCGGCAGGCGTAGACGGCCTCGGTCGGGTCCGTCTCGAACGGGGAGCTGAACGGCCGCTCGGTGCCGGCCTCGCGGAGCACGTGGTACTCGGCGGCGCTCAGCTCGGCGCGCCACTCCTCGTTGGTCTTCTCGACGTCGTAGCTGGTCTTCCCCGCCTGGTCGCTCATGTCTCCAGCCTACGTTCAGGTGCAAGAGACCACCTGTTCACGCGGGTGTGGGAGGAACGTCCTCGTGGGAGTGACGAGGACGGTGGCGACGGGCCTGCTGGTGACCGCGACGGCGGGGGTCGCCGCCGCGTGGGGTGCGCGGGCCGTCCTGCAGCACCAGGCCGCGCTCGCGCGCGAGGCGATCGGCAAGCCGCTCGGCGAGGACGCGCCCAGGGCCGACCGCGTGTACAAGAAGCGGCACGGCGGCACCATCGACCTGCTGGTGCTGGGTGACTCCATCGCCGCGGGACTGGGGGCCGACGGGCCGCGGGGGACGCTGGGTGCGCGGCTCGCCCGCCAGGTGTCCAAGCGCACCGAGCGCGCCGTGCGGCTGCGTACCGCCGCCGTCGTCGGGTCCGAGAGCAGCCGGCTCGCCGAGCAGCTCGCCTCCCTGCCGGCCGACTACACGCCCGACGTGGCGGTCGTCGTCGTGGGGGGCAACGACGTGACGCACCGGGTGCCGGTGGTCGAGTCGGTGAGCCACCTCGAGGCCTGCGTCTCCGCACTGCGAAGCCGGGGCAGCGCCGTGGTCGTCGGCACCTGCCCCGACCTCGGCGCGCTCACCCCCGTGCCGCAGCCACTGCGCGCGCTCGGGTCGCGGGCCTCCCGCCAGCTCGCCGCCGCCCAGCAGGAGGCGGCGCTGCGCCACGGCGCGTACGTCGTCTCGCTCGCGGACGTCGTGGGGCCGTTCTTCATCACGAACCCTGACGAGATGTTCAGCCTCGACCGCTTCCACCCCAGCTCGCTCGGCTACAAGCGGACGGCGAAGGCCATGCTGCCGTCGGTGCTCGCCGCGCTGGGGGAGCACGACGAGGTGCCGTTCGGCCACCTCGCCCCCGACCTCGCGGTCGTGCCGGACGACCGGGTCAGCGTCCCTGCCGCACCCACCGGGTGAGCAGCGTGCCGTCGACGTCGACGGCGTGCGCCAGCCGCAGGGGAACCTCCGCCGCCTCCCCGCCGGTCGAGATGCGCTGACCGTCACCCGCCACGAGGACGGGGGAGACGGTCAGGCACAGCTCGTCCACCAGGTCGAGCGCGGTGAGCCCGGCGAGCAGCGACGGGCCGCCCTCGCACAGCACGCGCTGCAGGCCGCGGCGGCCGAGCTCGGCGAGCGCCGCCGGCCAGTCGACCTCCTCCTCGCCCGTGAGCAGCACCTCCACCCCCGCACCCTCCAGCGCGACCACCTGCTCCTGGTCGGCCGACCCGGGGGCGACCACGAACACGCCGGGCACCCGCAGCCGGTCGGGCACGTCGAGGCTCCGGCTGACGAGCGCGAGCACGCCGTCGTCGACCGGTCCGTAGTCCTCCGACCGGGCGGTGCCGGCCGACACGAGCACGACGTCGCACAGCTCGCGCAGGAGCCCGAACACGGCCTGGTCGGCGTCGGTGCCCAGCGAGCCCGACCGGCCGTCCGCCCCCTCGGCCGAGCCGTCGACGCTGCTGACGAAGTTGACCCGCACCCAGGCGCGGCCCTCCTCGAGGTCGGGGTAGGCGTAGAGAGCAGGGTCGATCGTCGGCGCGGCCATGACGCCCACCCTAGGTACGGTGGCGACATGTCGCAGAGCCTGAGCAGCACGCTGTCCACCGTGACCAGCCTCGCCGAGGTCGACTCCCGCTCGACCCCCGGCTTCGACGGCGACAAGGCGGCAGGCAAGGCCGCGCTCGCGGAGCTCGGGGCCGAGCTGGCCGACCTGCAGGAGCGGCTGCACGCCCACGGCACGACGGGCGACCCCCGTTCCGTGCTGCTCGTGCTCCAGGGCATGGACACCTCCGGCAAGGGCGGCACGATCGAGAAGGTCGTCGGCCTGGTCAGCCCGCTCGGGGTCCGCATCGCCTCCTTCAAGAAGCCGACGCCCGAGGAGCTCGCCCACGACTTCCTCTGGCGCATCGAGCGGCAGCTGCCCTCCGCCGGTGAGCTCGGCGTCTTCGACCGCTCCCACTACGAGGACGTGCTGATCGGGCGCGTGCGCCGGCTGGCCGACGCGGAGGAGATCGAGCGACGCTACGACGCGATCAACGCCTTCGAGCGGCGCTACGTGGAGTCCGGCGGGACGGTCCTCAAGTGCCTGCTGCACATCAGCCCCGACGACCAGGCCGCCCGGCTCCTCGCCCGCCTCGACGACCCGACGAAGCACTGGAAGTTCAACCCGGGCGACATCGACGAGCGCGAGCTGTGGGACGACTACCAGCACGCGTACGACCTGGTGCTCCAGCGCACCTCGACCGACGTCGCGCCGTGGCACGTGGTGCCCAGCGGACGCAAGTGGTACCGCAACTGGGCCGTCGGCAGGCTGCTCCTGGAGCACCTGCGCGCGCTGGACCTGACGTGGCCCGAGGCCGACTACGACGTCGACGAGCAGCGCGCCCGGCTCGCAGGCTCCAGCTGACGTCAGCCCCGGCGCAGCAGCCGGGCCAGGGCCGGCGCGAGCAGCAGCACCAGCAGCAGCCGGAGCAGCTGCACGGCCGTCACGAAGGTGACGTTGCCGCCGGTGGAGGTCGATGTCGCGAGCACGGCGTAGAGACCACCGGGCGTCGTCGCCAGGTACGCGTCGAGCCGGCTCGTCCCGGTCGCCGATGCGAGGGCGAGGCCCAGTCCCGCGCACGTCACCATGGTGAGCGCGATGGAGACGGCAGCGGTCGGGAGCATCCGGGCGATCGACCGCAGGCTGTCGAGCGTGAACCGCAGCCCGACCTGGAGGCCGATCGCCAGGTAGCCGAGGCCTTCCACCCAGGTCGGCACCACTGCGTCGGTGAACCCCGGCACGGCGTGCAGTGCCGCCGCGGTGACCACCGGGCCGAGGATGGCCGGCGACGGCAGGTGCGCGACGCGGCCCAGCAGCAGTCCTGACCCGACCGCCACGGCGCAGTACAGCAGGTCGCGTCCGCTGCCGAGGACGAACCCACCGGAGGCTGCCCCACCGCGCTCGTGGAAGACCAGGCCGACCACGAGGGGCAGGCTGAACAGCACCACCAGCACGCGCAGGTACTGCAGCACCGTCACGACCCGGTCGTCGGCGCCGAGGTCACGCGAGAGGGCCGTCATGCCCGACGCCCCGCCGGCGATCGAGGCGAAGGCCGCCGTCACCGGCGTCACGTCCCGGTGCAGGCGCAGCAGCTGTCCGGCCAGGACGCTCACGACGATCGTCGACGCCGAGACCGCCACCACCACGGGCCACGACCAGCCCAGCGACGTGAACGTCCCCCAGTCGACGGACGCCCCGACGATCGTCCCCACGACGCCCTGCCCGGCGAGCGACACCCAGCGGGGCGCGTCGAGAGCTCGGGGAGCGAGCCGTCCCGGTGCGAGCAGCGCGTAGGCCAGGGCACCCAGCAGCCCGCCGAAGAGCAGAGCCGACGGCACCCGGGCGAGGACCAGCGCCGTCGACGCGACGACGACGAAGATCCCGAGACGCGACCAGGCCCGCACCCGGGGAACGCTAGTCCCCGGGGTGCGGGCCAGGTGCGGCGGATGGTCCGGCCGCGGGTCGTGCGGGGTCGTGCTCAGGCGAAGAGCGCGTCGAGCGAGACCAGCTCGACGGCCCCGACCGCGTAGCGGGCGAGGATGACCTCGGCCACCTCGTCGGACACGCCCAGCGGCTCGGCGACCGCGACGGCTCCGGCCTCGTACGCCAGCTCCTTGACCCGGTCGGGCAGGAAGCCCGGCGCGAGCATGAGCTGACCGACCGCGATGTTGCGACGTCCGTCCGCGCGGTGCGCCCGCACGGCCTCGCCCGCGGCGGGCGGCGCGCTCGACGCGAACGCCGCGATCGTCGGCAGCTTGTGGTGCGCACCCCACGCCCGGGCGGCCCGGGCGATGGTGGCGTTCGCGACCGCGTCGGACGAGCCGGCACCCGCGAGCACCAGCGCGTCGAGCTCGCGGACCCGCTTCTCGCGCAGCACCTCGCGCAGTCGACGGTCGAGGACGTGGAAGAACGCGTTCTCGATGCCGAGCACGTCGGTCACCTCGATCTGCAGGCCCTCGTGCCGGGCGCGGGCCGCCTTCGCGGCCTCCGGCACGTCGACCTTCGCGTGGTACGCCTCGGTGAGCAGGAGGGGGACGAGGACGATCTCGCTGTGCCCCTCGGCGACCAGGCGGTCGACCACGGCGTCGAGGTCGGGCTCGGAGTGGTCGAGGAACGCGGTGGCCACCCGGAGGTCGGGACGCATGCACGCCACGCGCTCCGTCAGGGCAGTGATGGTCTCGGCGGACCGCGGGTCGCGGCTGCCGTGCGCCAGGGCGATCAACGCTGGTGCAGTCATGCTGTCCTCCTTCCAGAGGGGTCGGTGGTGCTGGGTGTGGTGCTGGGTGTGGTGCCGGGGGTGGTGGTCGTGGGGGAGAGGATCCCGATGAATCCGAGGCGGAAGGCCCGCTGACAGGCGCGACACTCCCACTCGCCATGCGTCTCCCCGTGAGGACGCAGGTCCTCGTCGGCGCAGTACGGGCAGTGGAACGGCGTCGCCCTCATCGCAACACCGCCTCGTCGGCGCGGGCGACCCACTGCGCGAACGACTCGTCCTCGTCGCGCTGCTCCAGGAACGTGCGCGACAGCTTCTCGACGTAGTCGGGCAGCTGGTCGCCGGTCACCTTGTGGGCGCGGAGCTTGCGGCCGAACCCGGCGTCGAGCCCGAGGGCGCCGCCGAGGTGCACCTGGAAGCCCTCCACCTGGTTGCCGTCCTCGTCGAGCACGAGCTGCCCCTTGAGGCCGATGTCGGCCGTCTGGATGCGGGCGCACGAGTTCGGGCAGCCGTTGACGTTCACCGTGATCGGGGTGTCGAGCTCGGGGACTCGCTCCTCCAGCTCGCCGATCAGCTGGGCGGCCCGAGCCTTGGTCTCGACGATGGCGAGCTTGCAGTACTCGATGCCGGTGCAGGCCATCGTGTTGCGACGCCACTGCGACGGCCGCGCGTGCAGACCGAGCTCGGCCAGCGCCTCGACGAGCGACTCGACGCGGTCCTCCTCGACGTCGAGCACGACGAGCTTCTGCATGGGCGTGGTCGCGACGCGGTCGGAGCCGTGCGCCTCGACGACGTCGGCCACCTGGTTCAGCAGCGTGCCGGAGATGCGACCCACCGTCGCGGCGACGCCGACGTAGTAGCGGCCGTCGGTCTGGCGGTGCACGCCGACGTGGTCGACGGGCGTGGCCGGCACCTCGGGGGCGTCGAGGTCGACGAGGGTGCGCTCGAGGTACTCGTTCTCGAGCACCTCCCGGAACTTCTCGATGCCCCAGTCGGCCACCAGGAACTTGAGGCGGGCGCGGGAGCGGAGCCGGCGGTAGCCGTAGTCGCGGAAGATGCTGACGACGCCCTCCCAGACCTCGGGCACCTCGTCGATCGGCACCCAGACCCCGACCCGCTGGGCGAGCATGGGGTTGGTGGACAGGCCTCCGCCGACCCAGAGGTCGAAGCCCGGCCCGTGCTCGGGGTGCTCGGCGCCGATGAACGCGATGTCGTTGATCTGCGGGACGACGTCGTGGCCGGGGTGCCCGCTGATCGCCGACTTGAACTTGCGCGGCAGGTTCGAGAAGGCACGGTCGCCGATGTAGCGGCTCTCGATGGCGTCGATCGCCGGCCGGGCGTCGATGATCTCCTCGGCGCTGATCCCCGCGACGGGGGAGCCGAGGATGACGCGCGGGCAGTCGCCGCAGGCCTCCTGCGTGGACAGCCCGACACCCTCGAGCCGCTCCCAGATCGTGGGCATGTCACGCACGTCGATCCAGTGGTACTGCACGTTCTGCCGGTCCGTCAGGTCAGCGGTGTCGCGCGCGTGCTCCACGGAGATGTCGGCGATGGTGCGCAGCTGCGCGAGGTTGAGCTGTCCGCCGTCGATCCGCACGCGGAGCATGAAGTAGCGGTCGTCGAGCTCCTCCGGCTCGAGCGTCGCCGTCTTGCCGCCGTCGATGCCCGCCTTGCGCTGCGTGTACAGGCCCCACCAGCGGAAGCGTCCACGCAGGTCGCCGGGGTCGATGCTGTCGAAGCCGCGGTGCGCGTAGATGTTCTCGATGCGGGCGCGCACGTTGAGCGGGTTGTCGTCCTTCTTGGACTGCTCGTTCGCGTTGAGCGGCTCGCGGTAGCCCAGCGCCCACTGACCCTCACCGCGACGGCGGCGGGCCGGACGGGAGGCGGGCGTGGTGGTGCTCGACGTCATGGGTGTCCTCGGGGAGGACGCGCGACGGCCGGTCGGGGACGGACGGGCGTCGCGCGTCGCGGCAGGTGGGTGCGGGCGCGGTGGATCAGCGACACGCCATGGTGCGCGCACGACCGAGGTCCACGTGGAGACGTCCCACGAGCCAGAGCGGGTGCGCGATCAGCATGCGGACAGTCTTGCCAGCCCGTGGACGCGTCACAACTGCTGATCTCATGATGTGGACCCTGCATCCACATGGTGAGATCGACGCGGTGAAACCGGTGCGGTGGCGGGATGCTGCGTGACCGGCGTCACTCGGCGTGCGGCGACACCCACGAGACGACGAAGGTGCCGAGGAGGGCGCCGACCAGGGTGGCGGCGGCCACCACCAGCGCCAGCGGCCACGCCACGACGCCGGCCGTGGCCAGTCCGAGGACGGCGGCCGGCTGCGCCGCGGCAGCCAGGCCGACCCCGAGCAGGCCGCCGGCGGCGACCGGACCGACCGCCTGCCAGGCGGGGCTCCCGGCGTCGCCGGCCAGCGTGGCCCAGGCGGTGAGCAGGCCCACGACGGCGGCGAGGACCCCGCCGGCGAGCACTGTCGGCTCGTCCCACACCAGCGTGCCGCCCGGCAGGTCGACGGCGGCGACGGCCGCGCCGGCCGCGACCGCGCCGACGACCTGCGCGGCGACCACGGGCAGGGCTCCGGCCGCGGAGGCGCGCCCGACGAGCGTGAGCGTCCCGAGCTGGGCTGGACCGGTGAGGGCGACTCCCGAGCCGTCCGTCCCGTCGTGGAAGCGGGCGAGCCAGGCCGTGGCGACCGCCACGGCGGCGACCACGGCCACCGCCGTGGTGGCGTCCGTGGCCCGCAGCGCCCACGCCGCGACGGCCGTCGTCAGCGCCGAGGTGACCGCGGCCAGCGCGAGCGGCTTCACCCGGCCGCTCCTGCCACGGTGGGCGCGACCACCGTGAGGCGTCGTGCGCCAGCCCCGACGTGGGGGGCGACGAGCGGGACCGCCCGGGTCGAGGGTGCGCGGCGGAAGGGATCCATGTCGATACCGTAGGGGCATGGCGGCTGAACGGGTAGGACGCCCGGCGGCTGTGGACCGGCTGGCGCGAGTCACGGCACGCACGGTCTCCCGCTGCATCCAGCACCGGGTCACCGGCCTCGCGGCCGAGGCGGCGTTCTTCGCGATCCTGTCGCTCCCGCCGCTCGTGTTCGGACTCGCCGGCACCATCGGGTTCGTCGCCGAGCGCTACGACGTGGCCCAGGTCGACGTCCTGAAGGACCGGGTCCTCGAGCTCTCCTCCCAGGCGCTCACGCAGGGGACCGTCGACCAGGTCATCGCCCCCACGCTCGACGAGGTCCTGAGGTCCGGACGCATCGACGTCGTCTCCATCGGGTTCGTGCTGGCGCTGTGGTCGGGCTCGCGGGCCCTGAACGTCTTCCTCGACACCATCTCCATCCTGTACGGGCTGGGTGGCGTGCGAGGCATCGTCAAGACGAGGGCGTTGTCGTTCTCCCTCTACGTCGTGGCACTGGCGATCGCCATCGTGGTCGTGCCGCTCGTGCTCGCCGGGCCGGAGGTGGCCGCGTCGGTCGTGCCCTCGCAGCTGGCCGTGCTGCAGCCGCTGTACTGGCCGGCCGTGCTGCTCGTCTCCGTCGGGTTCCTCGCCTCGCTGTACCACCTGGCTGTCCCGGTCAAGGTGTCCTGGCGGTCGGGCCTGCCGGGCGCCTTCTTCACGATGGGGCTCTGGATCGGCGGCAGCCTGCTCGTGCGCTGGGCGCTCGGCTTCTCGACGGGCGGCACCTCCATCTACGGTCCGCTGGCCGCGCCGATCGCCGTCCTGCTGTGGCTCTACGTCATCTCCATCGCGGTGCTGATCGGGGCTGCGATCAACGCCTCCTTCGACGAGGACCGCCACCCCCGCGTCGACCGCTAGAATCGTCGCCCGTGAAGAAGATGCGGAAGGTCGCGGCCCTCGTCGTGGTGCTCCTCGGCGTCGCGGCGCTGCTGTTCGCCCTGCGGTCGTGCAGCTCGGACGACGACGGCGGATCCGACCCCGGTGCCGACCCGACGCCGTCGGCGTCGGCGAGCCCGTCGCTCGCGCCGACCAGGATGACGACCACGCGGATCGAGCAGTCGATCAAGACGCGTCTGGACCAGAACGCCGGCCAGCCCACCCGCGTGGAGTGCCCCGACCGGGTGCTGCAGAAGATCGGCACCGCCTTCGACTGCCAGGTGTTCTTCGCCAACCAGCCGAACACGGCGGCCGTCGCGGTGGCGGCGGTCAAGATCGACGGCCCTGACGGTCACTTCACCTGGAACTCCAAGCCCGTCTCGCAGGAGCAGTGACGTGAGCGCGTCGAAGAAGGTCCTGACCGCCCTGGTGCTGACCGTCCTCGTGCTCGCGGGTGGCGTGTTCGGGCTGCGGTCCTGGCTGGGGACCGACACCACCGAGGGAGGCGACCAGCGAGCCGCGGGGGAGAGGGTCATGCCCACGCGTTCGCCGGCCGCCGAGCCGTCCGTCTCGGTCTCCCCGACGCCCTCCGCGAGCCCGTCTCCGTCGGCGAGCCCGTCCGTGAGCCCCTCGCCGACGGCCTCGCCCACCCCCTCCGCGTCGCCCACGCCGACCCGGTCGACCGCTCCTCGTCCTGCCCGCCCCGCCCCCGCGGCGCCGCGAACCGTCCGGTCGACGGCGGCGGTGTCCGCGCAGGTGAAGGCCGCGCTCGACGCCCGGGGTCGTCCCACGGTCGTCTCGTGCCCCCGCTCGGTCCCCGCCGCGGTCGGCACCCGGTTCAGCTGCGCCGTCGCGTACGCCGCACAGCCGTCGGTCGTCGTGGCCGACGCGCTCGTGCAGATCACGTCGGCCGACGGCACGTTCAGCTGGCGGTCCGTCTCGCGCACCTGACGTCGCTCCGGTTGCGGTTCGGGCACACGCGCCTAGGTTGGAGGTACGCCGGGACCGGCCGTCGGCTTGCGCAGCTCGACGGCCGCCCGGCGGTATCGCGTCAGGACGACGCCAGGCCCAGGACGGGACGCAGCAGCAACGCCGGCACCCAGTTCGCCACCAGGGCGCCGGTCGGCAGCAGCATGACGACGTAAGCCCACCAGCCGTCGTCGCGGCGCTGCCACGTGACCAGCAGGCCGGGATACGGCCGGAGGTCCACCTGGCGCGCGGACGGCGCCACCCACACGTGACGTGCCCGCTCGACGGACGACGGCTCCGGGGTCGGTCGGGCTGCCGTGGAGCGCGGCACGTGCTGGGGGTCGGCGCTCACCCGGTCGATGCTAGTCGAACGCGTGGTCGAATGCGGTGGGAACGGGAACGTCGCCGAGATGCGGACGCGGCGGATCCGCGTACCGTCAGGTGCACCGGTTCGGTGAGTGTCCCGGACCGGGCCAGCCTCACACCAGCCCCGCATCACGCATGTCGGTGTGACGACGAGCGGCCCCGCCGGCGGCGGGGCCGCTGTCGTGCGGGACCTGTCGCCGACGACCTCGTGCGTGCCGTGGTGACCGTGGTCGACGTACGCTCCCCGCATGAGGCGTCGTCTGGTCGCGGTCGCGGTGCTGCCGCTGGTGCTCCTGGCCGCGTGCGGCGGGTCCGACGGCGGGCCGGCGCGACCGGCGTCCGAGCCGGGACCGGCGGAGTCGGCGTCGGGTGCGCAGGGCGACGCGCTCGAGCAGGCCGTCGTCCGCTACGTCGACGCCTTCCACGGCGGTCGAGCCGACGACGCGTACGCGCTCCTGTCCGCACGGTGCCGCCAGGGGCTGCCGTTCACCGAGTTCCAGCGGATGACGAGCCAGGCCACCGAGCTCGACGGCGACGACCCGTTGCGCGACGTCGAGGTGGTGACCGACGGCGGGCGCGGCTCGGTGTCGTACCGGCTGGACGTCGAGTCGTGGTCGGAGCGGGACGAGCCCTGGGTGCACGAGGACGGCGGCTGGCGCAACGACGACTGCTGAGGCGCCGGCCGGTCGAGGACGACTCGGGACGCGACGGCTCCCTCGCGTCGCGCCCCGAGTCGGTCAGCGTCGCCCCTGGTCGACGCGCTCCCGGTGTCGAGGCCGGGTGCGCCGTGAGCGCACCGAACGACGTCGACGTCGCCTACTGAAGCAGAGGTCGCAGGGGGTCGCACGTCCACTGCGTGACCGAGGCCGTCCGCGCCGCTCTCATCGTCCGTGCGGCACGTCGGATGAACATTGCGTGGTTTCGTCCCGCAACGACCTCGGGACCTCTAGATTGATCGCCGGCCCGGTCCGCAGCGCATGGCGGCCGGATCTGGCGGTGGGTCCGATTCCCGAGGTCGAGCCCCGTCTGATGCGGCCCGTGCGGCGTCCGGTGGTCCTCGTCGCCGCGCGGGCCCATCTCCTCATCCTGCGTCTTCGGGGCTACGGGGACCAGGTGATCCTGAGACGTCGAGACGTGCGTTCGCGTTCCGGACCGATGCGACGTACCGTGATGAAGTCGGCAACCCACTCCCATGGCGCCGCTGCACGACAGGGTCCCTCGACCACGCCCAGGGGTGGAGCGTCGGGGGGCCCGACCCGGGGCCCGCAGGGCTTCGTCGCGATCTCCGAGGGCGCGCGAACCGACGCTCGTCCTCTGGGTGCCTCGCCGCACGCGCGAACGGTGTGAGGTCTACGCTCGAGACAGCCCCGTCGGTCGTGTCCCCTGGCCGGTCGGCGGGGTCCGAGCGAGGGGACCGTGTCGCGCGCTCCGGGATAGAGTGGAAGCACGACCGTGAACGTCAGGTCACTCGCGATGCTGACGCCGACGGCAATCACAGGTGGTGGCCACATGGCCCTCCGTGCCCGTACGACCTTCGCCCCGCTGGTCTCCGCCCGTCCGGCCCCCGAGCCCGACGGCGCGTGGTGGCCACGCAGCCGCTCGCTCGCCGAGGAGCTGCCTGGCTTCTTCGACGCCTGGCCGCCTGAGCGCGGCCGGATCCAACGGATCCTCTACTCATCGCCCGACTGGGACGACCACCCGCACTCGGTGACCGTGCCGGGCCGACGGGTCAAGACCGGGACGTTCCCGAGGGAGGACACCCACGTCCTCACGGTCTGCATGGCGGACCGCAGTGACCACATCGTCGCCGTCATCGCCTCGAGTGCCTCGGCGGACGTGGCGCGCCAGATGATGGCGACGTTCGACGACGACGACGTCGACGGCGACGACGCTGCGCTGCCCCGTTGGAGTGGCGAGGGTGGCTCCGTGTGAGGCCCGACAACGGCAGAAGGCCCCGGAATCCTCAGGATTCCGGGGCCTTCTGGTGGTGGGCGATACTGGGTTTGAACCAGTGACCTCTTCCGTGTCAGGGAAGCGCGCTACCGCTGCGCCAATCGCCCGTGGGTGGTGCTGTTCTGTTGGGGGATCGAGGTGGGTACGGGATTTGAACCCGTGTACACGGATTTGCAGTCCGTTGCCTCGCCTCTCGGCCAACCCACCGCTGGATGGGTATGGGGACCCTCTCCGAGCGGACAACGAGATTCGAACTCGCGACCCTCACCTTGGCAAGGTGATGCTCTACCACTGAGCTATGTCCGCATTCGCACCGTTCCCGGCGCGAGAAGAAACATTAGTACATGCCCCTGCGGCGGCCAAACAGGGGGGTCCTGGCGGGCGCGTTAGGGTGGGTCCATGCGTGCCTGGCTGAATGGAAAACTGCTGGAATCACCGGACGAACCCGCCCTCAGCGTGCTCGACCACGGGCTCGTCGTGGGCGACGGCGTCTTCGAGACCGTCGCCGTGAACGACGGGGAGCCGTTCGCGCTCACCCGCCACCTCGACCGGCTCGCGCGCTCCGCCGAAGGGCTCGGCATCGGCCGGCCCGACCTCGGCCTCCTGCGCGAGGGGATCGCGGCGACCATCGAGGGCCAGGACCTCGCCTTCGGGCGCGTGCGCATCACAGTGACGTCGGGCCGCGGGCCGCTCGGCTCGCCCCGCGGCGACCACGGGCTCACCCACGTCGTCGTCACCGAGCCGGCCGACAAGCCGCCGTCGGTCGCGACGATCGTCACGGTGCCGTGGCCGCGCAACGAGCGTGGGGCGCTCTCCGGTCTCAAGACGACGTCGTACGCCGAGAACGCCAGGATGGTCGAGGCGGCGCGCGCCGCGGGCGCCTCGGAGGCCGTCATGCCCAACACGCAGGGCCACCTCTGTGAGGGCACGGGCTCCAACATCATGTACGTCCTCGACGGCACGCTCGTCACCCCCACGCTCGCGTCGGGCTGCCTGGCCGGCATCACGCGGGCGCTGGCGCTCGAGTGGCTCGCCGACGAGCTCGACGTCGTCGAGCGCGACGCGCCGATCGAGGTGCTCGCCGACGCCGAGGAGGTCGTCCTCGTCGGCACCACGCGCGACATCCAGGCCATCTCGCACGTCGACGGACGACCCGTCACCGCGGCTCCTGGCCCCGTCACACAGCGTGCGCAGGCCATCTGGGCGCGCGAGGCCGCGAAGACGTCGGACCCGTAGCTCGACGTTGAGACGGGGTGGAGTAAGGTTCTGACGTCCCCGGGCGATTGGCGCAGTGGTAGCGCGCTTCGTTCACACCGAAGAGGTCACTGGTTCGAACCCAGTATCGCCCACCGACACCGGACGGCCCCTGACCTGCGGAGACGCAGACAGGGGCCGTTCTTTTTGTGTTGTCCGTGCAACATGCGTGCGATAAAGAACTGGAGACGATGGCGCGGACCGACTGTCTGGCTTGGCAGTCCTCGGCCTTTGAACACTCTGTCCAGGTCGTAGGAGTTCGACATCGGTGTGGGTTGGTAGCGCCTATGCTGCGAAGAGTGCAGGAGCGGGAGGGTGACAAGTGCCACCACGGATAGAGGTTCCGGCCCACCCGCGCTCGCTCGCTAGTGCCCGCGCCGCTCTGCACGCCACTTTCGAAGACGTCGCGAGAGCTGCTGGCACGAAGCCTGAGCGCGTCGCGCTCTGGGAGAGTGGAGAAGCGAAGCCGACTCTTCGCCAGTTGCAGAAGGCGGCGAAGTTTCTCGACCGAACCGTCGCGTCCCTTCTCATTCCGCCCCCGGAAAAGTCCGGTGTCCCGAGCACTCCCGATTTCCGCGGCAGTACGCATTCGGTTTCGCCGAAGTTGGCGCGGGAATTGAAGCGCGCCGAGCGACACCGCGAGAACTTCCGGGCTCTAGTCGGGGTTCCCGACCGGAGCGTCGCGTTGCGTCCATTTACCTGGGAGAATTACGCGGAGGCCGCGAAGGCAGCGCGCGCCTCGCTCGAAGGCGACGGGGGTTTCACTCGCCGTGAGCTGAATGATTGGGTTCATCTTCTCGAGGCTGCCGGCATTCTGGTGTTTCAGACAACCGGCATCGACCTGGCGGAGTTCCGGGGTGCATCCGTGTATCACGAGTCTCTGCCGTTCATCGTCCTGAACGGCGCTGACTCCAACCCGGGACGCGTGTTCTCGCTCTTCCACGAACTCGGCCATCTCGCCAACCGCTCCTCGGGAATGTGTCTCAATCGAGAGGCGGAGCACGAGGAAGTCCTCTGCAATAGGTTCAGCGCCAGTTTTCTCGCGCCAGTCGATCGAGTCGACGCCATCGTGAGTGATTATGACAGGCAGTTGTGGGTCCAGCGCCTCGCTGCCTCGTGCGGGATCAGCGAACTGGCCGCAGCAGTCCGTCTTCGTTCGCTCGATCACATCACTCAGGACGAGGTCGATGAAGTTCGCAGGGAGTCCGACGAGCGCTGGGAGCGCGCCCGTCGCGCTCAGCGAGAGTCTGACGGATTCGTCCCGGGCTGGCGTCTACGTCTGCGTGACGTGGGGACGCCTTACGCCGGTGCCGTGATCGAGGCCATGAACACCCAGCGAATCAGCCCGATGGACGCCGCCTACTTGCTGGAGACAAGACTTCCCACGGTCGACAGGATTGCCGACGAGCTGCGGCGGCAGGGGATCGCGTGACGTCCTACACGCTCGACTCGAACGTGCTGATCTGGTTCCAGAGGCAGATGGCTCGCGACGTCTTCGTCACCCCCTGGGAGGCGCTCGAGGCGGCCATTGCTGCTGGTGAGGTGTGCATCTGCGACGCGGTGCTCACCGAGCTCGAACGGGGAGGTGATGATCTACACGAGTGGGCTAAGGAGCAGCAGGGCTTCTGCTGCCTCCCGGAAGCTCCGGAGTTCGAAACGGTGAGTGCCGTCGGAGCGGCGCATCCAAGTTGGGTCCAAGATCAGAAAAACGAAGCTGACCCCTGGGTGGTCGCTTACGGTGTACACCACGGTCGAACGATCGTTTCTGACGAGCGACCTGGTGGACCGGGTGTCGCCAAGGTGCCGAACGTCGCCGACGAGTTCGGTGCGCCATGCATCGATCGGCTGGGCTGGTTCCGTGCGCAGGGCTGGGTCTTTTAGATCGCATCCGTGATGCAGCCCCGGGGGGCAAGCGACTGTCTTCCTGCGCGGGCGGGGCGCACTCATCCTTTGGTAATAGCGCGGTAGTCCTTGGCCCGCCGAAGGCGGCGGACCCGGATCGGATCAGGAAACCCCAGACTCGCGCGGATAGAGCCATCTCGAACCAGAGGTTCGGGTGGTTGCGGGCAGGGACGGGGCCTGGCGTCCTCTGCGTCTACGAACGCTCGGTTCCTCAGAGCCACCTGTTCACTCTTGGCGGTATTGCCGCAGCCTCCATGTTTCTAGGGTCGTCGTCGTAGGCCCCCTACGATGACGGTCATGTCGATCGAGAGCGCTCGCGCCCACCTCGCCCGCTTCGGACGCGACGGCGACGTCGTCGAGACGTCCGGGTCGAGCGCGACGGTCGAGCTGGCGGCCGCTGAGCTCGGCGTCGAGCCGGCGCGCATCGCGAAGACCCTCGGCTTCTACGGCCGGGAGCCCGGCACGAGCATCCTCGTCGTCGCGGCCGGCGACGCCCGGGTCGACAACGCCGCGTTCAAGGCCACCTTCGGCATCAAGGCGCGCATGCTCAAGCCCGACGACGTCGAGGCGCTCACGGGCCACCCGGCGGGCGGCGTGTGCCCGTTCGCCAACCCCGACGCGGCTGCGGTGCATCTCGACGAGTCGCTGCGCCGCTTCGCGTCGGTGTTCCCTGCCGTCGGCAACGCGGCGTCGGCGATCGAGCTCACCCCCGATGAGCTCGAGGTCGTCGCCGAGCCCGTCGGCTGGGTGAGTGTCACGAAGCAGCCTCCTCCCGCAGACTGAGGCCACAGGCTGAGGCCGGGGGAGCGTCAGGTGGTCTCGGCGGTGCCGAGCGGGTCGAGACGCACCCACCCGCGGTCGGTGTGGCGCTCGAGGCGCAGCCCGCGGCCCTCGCCGGGGGTGGGCGCCTCGAACGGCCGGCTCGAGCGCCAGGCGACGGCTGCCTGGTCGTGCTCGAGCGTCTCCTCGGCGACGACGTCGCCGTCCTCCGTGGTCAGTCGGTACTCAGCCATGGGTCCACCGTGCCGTGGAACGCGACGACGTGCGAGCCGAGGTCAGGACCGCCCGAACAGCAGCCGGAACCTCGACGCCCGCACCGACAACAGCGGACGCCGTCCCGCGAGCAGCGACAGCGGGCCGGAGAACGTCCACGACGTGCGCAGCAGCTGGACCCGCAGCCGCCCGCGCACGGGCGTGACGACGGAGCGTCCACCGCGTCGCTGCACCGCGCGGAAGGCGAGCGGCCAGCGCCCCGGCAGGGCCACCCGACGACGCAGCTCGACCGTCGCCAGCCCGGCGCCCCGGTGCCGACGCCCCGGCTCGACGTCGAACCGGGCGAGGTCCTTCGGGATGGCCCACAGGGCGCGCCCACCATCGCGCGACGCCTCGCTGTCGACCCAGATCCACGGGATCCACACGCGAGGCCTCAGGCCGCGCCGCACGAGCACCGCGGCCATGACCTCGTCGTATACGAGCGGGCTCGGCTCCTCGTACCGGAAGAACGCGGCCGTCACGACCGCGCGACCGGCCACGGACACGACACGGGTCCCGGACGGCGGCGGGGGCAGGGTGCGGACGGGGACGAGGAACACCGACGCGACCGCCTGGCCGTGCAGGTCCCACGGCTGCGGCGGATACGTCACGCCCACGCGAAGTCCTCGACGTCGAGGGAGCGCACCCGGCGGTGGTACGGATACGTCGAGCCGGGCCAGTTCGACGTGATGCGGCCCGACGGGTGGCGGTACCAGCTGTCGCAGCTGCCCCAGACGGACCTCTCCAGCCGCTCCTGCACCTGCCGGTCGTACGCCGCCTCCACCTCGGGGCGCACGTCGACCGTGGCGTGGGACCCGTCGCGCATCCGGTCGAGCACCTGGCGCATGTGCCGGGCCTGCGCCTCCAGCATGTAGATGATCGACCCGCCGCCGAGGTTCGTGTTCGGGCCGTAGGAGACGAACAGGTTCGGGAAGCCGGGCACGTACATGCCGAGGTGCGCGTGCGCGCCGTCGACCCAGCGCTGGGCGAGGGCCTCGCCGTCCACGCCGCGCACGTCGATCGTGTCGAGGAAGTCCTGGGTGGCGAAGCCGGTCCCGTAGACGATGACGTCGGCCGGGTGCACGGTGCCGTCGGCGGTCTCCAGCCCCTCGGGGACGACCCGCACGATGCGCTCGGCGACGACGTCGACGTGGTCGCGCTCCAGCGTCGGGTAGAAGGTGTTGGAGAACAGGATCCGCTTGCAGCCGATCGGGTAGTCGGGGGTGAGGACCTCGCGCAGGCGCGGGTCGCGCACCTGGCGGTGCAGGTGCGCGAGGGCCACGCGCTTCTCGATCGCACCGACGACCGTCCCCTCGTCGAGACCGCGGGAGAACTGCTCGCCGAACGTCCACCACAGCGGACGCTCGAGCCGGATCCCCGGCCGCCACCAGCGGGGGAGCGGCCCGTCGGGCTTGGGCAGGATGTAGTTCGGGGAGCGCTGGAACAAGGTCAGCTCGCCGGCCACGTCGGCCAGGTGCGGCACGTACTGGATGGCGCTCGCCCCGACGCCGACCGCCGCGACCCGCTTGCCGCGCAGGTCGAGGTCGTGGTCCCAGCGCGCCGAGTGGAACGCATCCCCCTCGAAGTCGTCGATGCCGGGGATGGAGGGCAGCCGTGGCTCCGACAGCTGCCCCACGGCGCTCACGAGCACCTGCACCCGCTCCACGGACCCGTCGGCGAACCCCACCTCCCACTGCCGGTCGGTCTCGTGCCAGTGGGCCGAGACGACCTCACGGCCCAGCTGCACGAGTGGGGTGATGCCGAGGTCGTCGGCCGTGCGCCGCAGGTAGGCGAGGATCTCCGGCTGCAGCGCGTACCGGCGCGACCAGTCGGTGTTCACGGCGAAGGAGAACGAGTACAGCGGCGAGGGGACGTCGCAGCCGGCGCCGGGGTAGGTGTTGTCGCGCCACACCCCGCCGACGTCGTCGCCGCGCTCCCACAGCCGGACGTCGGTGTGGCCGTGCCCCAGGAGCTCGGCCGCCACGGCGATGCCGCCGAAGCCGGAGCCGATGATGCCGACGGACGTCATGAGCCCTCCAGGACGTGGACGAGGTGGGTGGTGAGCAGGTCGAGGACGTCGTCACGGGTGAGGGTGCCCCGCTGGAGCCACTCGCGGCAGAGCGCCTTGACGTACGCCGCGGAGGCTCGCAGCCGGGCCCGCAGGACGGGGGAGTCGGGGAGCCCGACGGCGTCGAGGACGAGACGGGCGGCGCGGTCGTCGGCCTCGTCGACCACGACCTGCAGGTCCGACTCGCCATGCAGCTCGGCGGCGCCGGACGCGGCGACCCAGGCCTGGCCGTACGTCTGCGCGGCGTCGAGGATCCAGTCCATCGTCACCCGCACCCGCTCCTCCAGCGGCAGGTGCAGCAGTTCGGGCAGCTCGGACTCGGGCATGAAGGTCGAGTCGCGCATGACGGCGAGGAAGATCTCGCGCTTGGAGCCGAAGTAGTGGTGCAGCAGACCCCGCGTGACGCCGGCGGCGCTCGCGAGCTCGGCCAGCGAGACGTCGTCGTAGGCGCGCTCGGCGTAGAGCGTGCGGGCGGCCTCGAGGATCTGGCGACGGCGCGCGTCGGGCTCGAGCCGGTGTCGGTTCAGGGCGGTCACGCGACGAGTGAACAACGCTATTGGCAAAGTGTCAACAAGCGGGTACGGTGCGCGACATGAAGCACTACGACGTCCTGGTGGTCGGCTCCGGGTTCGGCGGCAGCGTGTCGGCGCTCAGGCTCACCGAGAAGGGCTACGCGGTCGGGGTCATGGAGGCGGGGCGGCGCTTCGCGGACGACGAGCTGCCCGAGACGTCGTGGCGCCTGCGCCGCTACCTGTGGGCGCCGTGGGCGCGCTGCTTCGGCATCATGCGCATCACACCGCTCAAGGACGTCCTCATCGCGAGCGGCACCGGCGTCGGCGGCGGCTCCCTCGTGTACGCCAACACGCTCTACCAGCCGCTCGACGGCTTCTACGACGACCCGCAGTGGGCCCACGTCACCGACTGGCGCGACGAGCTCGCCGCCCACTACGACCAGGCCCGCCGCATGCTCGGCGTCGCGACCTACCCGCGCACGACCCTCCCGGACCGGCTGATGGCCGAGGTCGCCGAGGGCCTCGGCGTCGGCGACACGGTCCACGCCGCCGACGTCGGAGTGCTCTTCGGCGACCGACCCGGCGAGGAGGTCGACGACCCGTACTTCGGCGGCGCCGGCCCCCGACGCCGCACCTGCACGGACTGCGGCGCCTGCATGACCGGGTGCCGGCACAACGCCAAGAACACGCTCGTCAAGAACTACCTGCACCTCGCGGAGCGCGGCGGCGCGCAGGTCCACCCGCTCACCACCGTGACCGACGTGCGTCCGCGGCGAGGCGGCGGCTACGTCGTGCACACCCGCCGCACGGGGAACCGGCTGCGCCGACGTCGGTTCAGCGCCGACCAGGTGGTGTTCGCGGGCAACGCGCTCAACACGCAGGACCTGCTGCACCGGCTCCGTCGCCGCTCGCTCCCCGGCATCTCCGAGCGGCTGGGCGAGCTGAGCCGCACGAACTCCGAGGCGGTGCTCTCGGCCCGCGCGAGCGCGAAGGACGCCGACGTCACGCCCGGCGTCGCGATCACGTCGTCGTTCCACCCGGACCCGCAGACGCACGTCGAGCCCGTCCGCTACGGACGGGGCTCAGGAGCGCTGAGCCTGATGAACATGGCGCTGGCCGACCACCGCGGCGGCGGCTCGCAGCTGCGCAAGGTGCTGCGCGGCTATCGCGGCCTCGGGCTGCGCGGCGCGCTGCGCCTGCACGACCCGCGCCGCTGGGCCGAGCAGTCGGTCGTCGTCCTCGTCATGCAGTCGCTCGACAACTCCGTCACGACGTTCCTCAAGCGCGGTCCGTTCGGCCTGCGGATGAGCAGCCGGCAGGGCACGGGCGCGCCGAACCCGTCGCACATCCCCGTGGCCGACCACGTGGCCCGCGAGATCGCCGAGAAGCTCGACGGCGTGCCCGGCGGCTCCGTCGGGGAGCTCGTGGGCATCCCGCTCACCGCCCACTTCATCGGCGGCTGCCCGATCGGCAGCACGCCGCAGGAGGGCGTCATCGACCCCTACCAGCGGCTGTTCGGGCACGAGGGCCTGCACGTCGCCGACGGCTCGGCCATCAGCGCGAACCTCGGCGTCAACCCGTCGCTGACGATCACCGCGCAGGCGGAGCGGGCGATGTCGTTCTGGCCCAACCGGGGCGAGCCCGACCCGCGCCCGCCGCTCGGCTCGGCGTACCGGCGGATCGACGCCGTCGCCCCGCACCGGCCGGTCGTGCCCGACGGTGCGCCGGGCGCGCTGCTCCTGCCGACGCCCCGCCTGCGCGTCGGGGCCTCCTGAGGCCCCCTCGGTCCGCGGCTCAGTCGGGGACGCCCCAGGTGTAGGTCTGCTTGACCAGCTTGAGGTACGTGAACGTCTCGGTGCTGACGACGTCCTCACGGGCGCGGATGTTCTCCGACAGCACCTGCAGCAGGTGCTCGTCGGTCTCGCACACCAGCTCGAGGATGATGTCGAACGAGCCCGCCGTGATGACCACGTAGTCGACCTCGGGGATCTCGGCGAGACTCTCGGCCAGCGGCTCGAGCGGACCCTTGCCGCGGACGCCGATCAGCGCCTCCCGGGCGAAGCCGAGCTGCATCGGGTCGGTGACCGCGACGATGTTGATGACGCCGGAGTCCGTCAGCTTCTGCACGCGCTGGCGCACCGCGGCCTCGGACAGCCCGACCTCCTTGCCGATGGCCGCGTACGACATGCGACCGTCGACCTGCAGCAGCGCGATGATGCGCTTGGCGACCTCGTCGAGCACCGGCGCGCTCACGGGGTCGCTCCGGAGGCGGACGGGGACTGGCGAACGTTCATGCGGAGATCTTGGCCCACGCCTCCGTCAGGACGCCACGCAGCACCTGCTCGATCTCGTCGAACTGGGCCTGGTCGGCCACCAGCGGCGGCGCGAGCTGCACCACCGGGTCGCCCCGGTCGTCGGCCCGGCAGTACAGACCGGCGTCGAGCAGCGCGTGCGACATGAAGCCGCGCAGGAGCCGGTCGCACTCCTCGGACGTGAAGGTCTCCTTCGTGTCCTTGTCCTTGACCAGCTCGATGCCGTAGAAGAAGCCGTCGCCGCGGACGTCCCCGACGATCGGCAGGTCGCCCAGCCGCTCCAGGGTGCTGCGGAAGGCTCCCTCCGTGGACCGCACGTGCTCGAGCAGCCCCTCGCGCTCGAAGAGGTCGAGGTTGGCCAGGGCCACCGCGCACGACACCGGGTGCCCGCCGAACGTGTACCCGTGCGCGAACATCTCGCCCGTGCGCTGGAAGGGCTCGGCGACACGGTCGCTGACGATCGTCGCGCCGAGGGGGGAGTAGCCCGACGTCAGACCCTTCGCGCAGGTGATCATGTCGGGCACGTAGCCGTACCGCTCGGCCCCGAAGATGGTGCCGAGGCGGCCGAACGCGCAGATCACCTCGTCGGAGACGAGCAGCACGTCGTGGCGGTCGCAGATCTCGCGCACCCGCTGGAAGTAGCCGGGCGGCGGCGGGAAGCACCCGCCGGCGTTCTGCACCGGCTCCAGGAACACCGCGGCGACGGTCTCGGGGCCCTCCGCCTCGATCGCCACCTCGATCTGGTCCGCGGCCCAGCGCCCGAACGCCTCGAGGTCGTCGCCGTGCTGCGGGGCGCGGTAGTGGTTGGTGTTGGGCACGCGGAACGTCGAGGGCACGAGCGGCTCGAACTGCTGCTTGAGCGTCGGGAGGCCCGTGATCGAGAGGGCTCCGTGCGTCGTGCCGTGGTAGGCGACGGACCGGCTGATCACCTTGTGCTTCATCGGCTTGCCGACGAGCTTGAAGTAGTTCTTCGCGAGCTTCCACGCGGTCTCGACGGCCTCGCCTCCGCCGCTGGAGAAGAACACGCGGTTCAAGTCGCCCGGCGCGAGCGAGGCGATCCGCTCCGCGAGGTCGATCGCGGTGGGGTGCGCGTAGGACCAGAGCGGGAAGAACGCGAGGTCCTGCGCCTGGCGCGCGGCCGCCTCGGCGAGCTCGCGACGGCCGTGACCGGCCTGGACGACGAAGAGGCCGGCGAGGCCGTCGAGGTAGCGACGCCCCCGGTCGTCCCAGACGTAGCAGCCCTCGCCGCGGACGATCACGGGCACGTCGGCGGCGTCGGCGTCCTTCAGCGGTGCGAAGTGCATCCAGAGGTGGTCGCGTGCGGCCTTCTGGCGTCGCGCGAGCTGCTCGTCGATGCTCTGTGCGCGGTGGGGGTCGAGCGTGGGGTGGGTCATGGTTCCTCCGATCACCGCGAGTATTCGCGACGGAATGCGTCGAATGCAAGCGTCAATGCCACTGAACGCGTAACGATCATGTGACGTCTCTTGTGGATTCCGTCGAGCCGGTGCAGAGTTCCTGCAACGAGCCGACGGGAGAGGAGCATCCATGACGCAGGACGTGGGACCGGGAGCCGCCGACGTGGCCCCCACGGGCGGCAAGGGGCTGAAGGCCAACGCGATCGGCTTCTGGGAAGGTCTGTCGATCGGGCTCGACGCCACCGCGCCGGCCTACTCCATCGCGGCCGTGCTCGGCTCGATGGTGGTCGTGGCGGGCATCCACGCCCCGGCCGTGCTGTGGCTCTCGTTCGTGCCGATGTTCCTCATCGCCGGTGCGTTCCTCTACATGAACCGCGCCGACACCGACTGCGGCACCACGTTCTCGTGGGTGACCCGCGCGATGGGCCCGTGGATCGGCTGGATGGGCGGCTGGGCCGTCTTCACCACCGGCGTGCTCGTCATCGGCTCCCTCGCCGACGTCGCCGCGCGCTACCTGTTCGTCATGGTCGGTGCCGACTCGCTCGCGTCCAACCGCCCCGTCGTCGTGACGATCGCCGTCGCCATCGTCGTCGTCATGACCTGGCTGTGCGTCCGCGGCACCGAGGCGTCGGCGAAGTTCCAGGTCTGGCTGGTCTTCGCGCAGGTCGGCGCGCTGCTGCTCTTCGTCGGCGTCGCGGCCGTGCGCCTCGCGACCGGGTCGCTCCCGGCCGGCGCGACGACCCCGAGCTGGAGCTGGCTCAGCCCCGCCGGGCTCGACTCCCACGAGCTCGTCAGCGGCCTGCTCATCGGCGTCTTCATCTACTGGGGCTGGGAGAGCGCGGTCAACCTCTCCGAGGAGTCGACCGACGGCGACACCACGCCGGGACGCGCCGGCATCTGGAGCACCGTCATCCTCGTCGCGACCTACCTCGGCGTCGGCATCGTGACCATCGCCGCGGGCGGCGTCGACTTCGTCACCGGGTACGAGGACGACGACGCGCTCTTCGGTGCCGTCGGCGACCTGGTCATGGGGCCGTTCGCGTTCGTGCTGCTGCTCTCGATCATCACCTCGGGCATCGCCTCGACCCAGACGACGATCCTCCCCGCGTCCCGCGTGTCGCTCTCGATGGCCAGCGCGGGGGCGTTCCCGAAGGTGTTCGCCCGCATCCACGAGCGCTACGGGACGCCCTCGTTCAGCACCTGGTTCATCGGCGGCGTCGCCATCGCCTGGTACGTCGGCGCGAGCGCGATCAGCGACAACTTCCTGTTCGACTCGATCTCCGCGCTGTCGCTGATGATCGCCTTCTACTACGGCCTGACCGGGCTCGCGTGCGCCATCTACTGGCGTCGGCGGCTGTTCACGTCGGTCAAGGCGTTCCTGTTCATCGGCGTGGGTCCGCTGGTCGGCGCCGGCACCCTGTTCTACCTGCTCTACGAGTCCGTGATCGACCTCTCCGACCCGGGCGCCTCCTACAGCGGCTCCTCGGTGCTGGGTGTCGGTCTGCCGCTCGCGATCGCCGTCGTCTTCCTCGTGCTCGGCCTGGTGCTGATGCTCCTCTGGCGCCTCACCGTCGGCGCGACGTTCTTCACCCGCAAGGGCTTCGAGACCGTCTCCGACGAGGTGGCGCTGGCGGCGCTCGGCCCGACGCGTCCGGGCGCTGCCCTCGACTGAGCCGTCGCCGCCCCCACCACCCTGCCCCCATCACCCTGCCCCCACCCACGTGCACCGTCCCGACCCCGGGACACCCCTGAGGAGAGACATGAGGATCCTGCTGGTCGGCTCCGGCGGCGTCGGCGCCGCCTTCACCGCCATCGCCGCACGTCGCGACTTCTTCGAGCTCGTCGTCGTCGCCGACTACGACGAGACGCGCGCCCGCGCCGCCGTCGACGCGCTCGACGACGACCGCTTCGTGGCCGCGCGTGTCGACGCGTCGTCAGCCGACGACGTCGCCGCCCTGTGCCGCGAGCACGACGTCACCCACGTCATGAACGCCGTCGACCCGAGGTTCGTCATGTCGATCTTCGACGGGGCGTTCGCCGCCGGTGCCGACTACCTCGACATGGCGATGTCGCTGTCGACCCGGCACCCCGAGGAGCCCTACGCGAAGGTCGGGAAGAAGCTCGGCGACGACCAGTTCGCCGTCGCCGACCAGTGGGAGTCCGCGGGGCGTCTGGCGCTCGTCGGCATGGGCGTGGAGCCCGGTCTCTCCGACGTCTTCGCCCGCTACGCGGCCGACCACCTGTTCAGCGAGATCCGCGACCTCGGCACCCGCGACGGCGCCAACCTGGCGGTGCACGACGAGCACGGGAACGAGGTGTTCGCGCCGTCCTTCTCGATCTGGACGACGATCGAGGAGTGCCTCAACCCGCCCGTCGTCTGGGAGAAGGCGCGCGCCGACGAGCCCGACGGCGGCTGGTTCGTCACGCCGCCGTTCTCCGAGCCGGAGGTGTTCGACTTCCCCGAGGGAATCGGCCCCGTCGAGTGCGTCAACGTCGAGCACGAGGAGGTGCTCCTCATGCCGCGCTGGGTCGACGCTGAGCGGGTGACGTTCAAGTACGGGCTGGGGGAGGACTTCATCAACGTGCTCAAGGCCCTGCACGACGTCGGCCTCGACAGCACGACCCCCGTCCGCGTGCCGTCGGCGGGCGGGCCCGTCGAGGTGTCGCCGCGCGACGTCGTCGCCGCCTGCCTGCCGGACCCGGCGACCATCGGTCCGCGCATGACCGGCAAGACCTGCGCCGGGCTCTGGGTCACCGGCACGGGCAAGGACGGGGAGGAGCGCGAGACGTACCTGTACCACGTCGTCGACAACGAGTGGGCCATGCGGGAGTACGGGCACCAGTGCGTCGTGTGGCAGACCGCCGTCAACCCCGTCGTCGCCCTCGAGCTGCTCGCGAACGGCACGTGGAGCGGGTCGGGCGTGCTGGGGCCGGAGGCCTTCGACGCCGTCCCCTTCCTGGAGCTGCTCACCGCCTACGGCTCCCCGTGGGGCCAGCGGGACTCCTGATCCCGCGCAGGCCCTAGGGTGTGGGCAAGCAGAACGGCCCAGCCGTAGGGGTCGTCGGGACCAGAATGGAGCACCGCCATGTCCGTCACCGTGCACGTCGCCGTCGAGGCGGGGGCCGAGGCCGCACCCCAGACCGTCGACGAGGGGACGAAGGCGTGGCAGCTCTTCGCCGAGCAGCCCGACGTCGTCGCCGCCCGCATCGACGGTGAGCTGCGTGACCTCTCGACGCTGCTCGTCGAGGGCCAGACCGTGGTCCCGGTCGCGCTGGACAGCGCCGACGGCCTCGACATCCTGCGCCACTCCACGGCCCACGTCATGGCCCAGGCCGTGCAGGAGCTGTTCCCCGAGGCCAAGCTCGGCATCGGCCCGCCGATCACCGACGGCTTCTACTACGACTTCGACGTCGCCGAGCCCTTCAAGCCCGAGGACCTCCAGGCCATCGAGTCGCGGATGAAGAAGATCGTCAAGGAGGGCCAGCGCTTCGACCGGCGCGAGCTCAGCGACGACGCGGCGCGCGAGGAGCTCGCCGACGAGCCGTACAAGCTCGAGCTCATCGGCCTGAAGTCGAGCGCGGGCTCCACCGAGGGCGCGAGCGTCGAGGTCGGCGACGGTGGCCTCAGCATCTACGACAACGTCAAGCGTGACGGGTCGCTGGCCTGGAAGGACCTGTGCCGCGGCCCGCACCTGCCGACCACCAAGCGCATCCCGGCCTTCCGGCTCATGCGCTCGGCCGCCGCGTACTGGCGTGGCGATGAGAAGAACAAGCAGCTGCAGCGCATCTACGGCACCGCCTGGCCCACCAAGGAGGCGCAGGAGGAGTATCTGCACCGCCTCGAGGAGGCGCAGCGTCGCGACCACCGACGTCTCGGGACCGAGCTCGATCTCTACAGCTTCCCGGACGAGATCGGCTCCGGCCTGCCCGTCTTTCACCCGCGCGGTGGCGTGATCAAGCGGGAGATGGAGGACTACGTCCGCCGTCGGCACATCGAGGAGGGTTTCGAGTACGTCGGCACCCCGCACATCGCCAAGGAGGGCCTGTTCCACACGTCGGGCCACCTGCCGTACTACGGCGAGGGCATGTTCCCGGCGCTCGACGTCGACGGTCAGGACTACCGCCTCAAGGCGATGAACTGCCCGATGCACAACATCATCTACCGGTCGCGGCAGCGGTCCTACCGTGAGCTGCCGCTGCGGCTGTTCGAGTTCGGCCACGTGTACCGGAACGAGAAGTCGGGCGTCATCCACGGCCTCACCCGCGTGCGCGGCTTCGCGCAGGACGACTCGCACTCCTACGTCACCCCCGAGCAGGCGCCCGACGAGATCCGGCACCTGCTGAACTTCGTGCTCAGCCTGCTCCGCGACTTCGGCCTCGACGACTTCTACCTCGAGCTGTCGACGCGCGACGACCGCAAGGACAAGTTCATCGGCTCCGACGAGGACTGGGAGGTCGCCACCCAGGTCCTGGCCGACGTGGCCGCCGAGACCGGTCTCGAGCTCGTGCCCGACCCGGGCGGTGCCGCCTACTACGGCCCGAAGATCTCGGTGCAGGCGCGCGACGCGATCGGCCGGTCGTGGCAGATGTCGACCATCCAGTACGACTTCAACCAGCCGTCGCCCGAGCGCTTCGGCCTGGAGTACGTCGCGGCCGACGGCACCCGCAAGCAGCCGGTGATGATCCACTCCGCGAAGTTCGGCTCGATCGAGCGGTTCCTCGGCGTGCTCGTGGAGCACTACGCCGGCGCCTTCCCTCCGTGGCTCGCGCCCGTCCAGGCGGTCGGCATCCCCGTCGCGGAGCGGCACGCGGACTACCTGCACACGCTGGGCCAGCGGCTCCGCGGGGCGGGCATCCGCTTCGAGGTCGACGACTCCGACGAGCGCATGCAGAAGAAGATCCGCACCGCCCAGACGCAGAAGGTGCCCTTCATGCTGCTCGTCGGCGACCGCGACGTCGAGGCTGACGCCGTGTCGTTCCGCTACCGCAACGGCGAGCAGGAGAACGGGGTGCCCGTCGACGACGCGGTGCGCCGCATCCTCGAGGCCGTCGCCTCGCGCGAGCAGGTCTGAGCGGCACCGACACGTCCGGACGGCTTTCGCCCTCGTTCCCGGTGATCCGGGGACGGGGGCGTCGCCGGTGCCCTAGGGTCGCGCCGTGATCAGATGCAGTTTCGCCGCCGTCGTCGATCGAGAGCTGGTCCGCGCGAGGGCCGTCCGAGGATCGCTCGTCGTCTCAGGCTCCTGGAAAGTGCGTCGTCGGTGATCGGCTCGGCGCGGTCACGCTCGATCGTTCTTGGCGTCGCCCTCCTGCTCGCCGTCGGCCTTCTCGGGCCTGCGGCTGCGCCCGCGGCCGCGGGGGATGCCTACATCGGCCCGATCGGACCGCGGACCCGATGCGTCGAGGGGACCGAGCCGTTGCAGCTACCCGTCGTGCGCTCTGTCGGGGCTGACGGGCCTCGCACCGGCCAGTTGATTCGGTGGGAGTACCGCACCACCTCGAATGGTCCGTACGTCTCCACAGACGCCGTTGCCGTGGGGCAGGACGGCCTCGCCGTCCCGCCGCCCGTAGAGGCATCGTTGGGTGAGGCGGGGCGAGGCCACGTCCGGTTCCTCGTCCTGGTCAAAGACACGTGGTACTACCTCGACGCGTCCGTCTTCTACCATCCTTCCCGCGCCGCCCTGCTGCGTGAGGCCTCGGTGCAGATCAGCGAACCAACGACCAAGAAGTGGTCTCACGGCGTCGACGTGCTGGGGCTCTCGCCGCTCTACGAGGTGGCCGACGAGTCCGGAGCCTGCGCCGAGGCGCCAGCTCGCGACGTGCAGCTGGAGGTCTGGGCAACTCACGGGATCACGGGTCAGCGCACGCTGCTCGGCCGGGTGGACGTGAATCGTCGCGTCTGGAGCCTCATGACCTATCCGCCGACCACCGGCCCCTTCTCCCTCACCGTCGAGCAGGTCCGAGCCGGGCAACGGCGCCAGGTCGCCGACACCGCGAACGTCACCCTCGTTCCCGACGACACGCGGCTGGGCGTCACGGTGCCGGAAACACGAGCCCACTCGCTGGGTCGTCGCCGCCAGGACGTGTGGTGGATGCCCCGCGGGACGCGCTTCACGCTCGTGGTGACGCAGCAGCAGCAGTACTGGCGTCCGGTCGAGCTCGACGGCCCCTCGAGGATCGTCACCGCGCGCTTCAGGGCGTGGGGTGCGCGGGCGGCCACGACCCTGTCCGACATCGTGCTGACTCGTGGCACCGACTTCCGCATCGGGCGACAGAATCAGGTCATGCGCGGAGGTGGCCACGTCGAGCTCGCCTCCGCCGCTACCGCGACCGAGTCGGCGGGTCGGGTCGGTGCGGACGTCCGACTGCTGCCCCGCCCGTCGTTTCCCTCACGCACCACGCGAGCGCGGGCCTACCATCCCGTCACCCGCACCGTGACGGTGAAGGACGGAGCGGGACTGAAGGCGTGGCTCGAGCTGAGGACCCGGGACGGCTGGTCGCCCGCCGGGCGGGAGCGCACGATCGGCAAGGACGGTCGGGTCCGCCTCCGCCTGGATAACGACACTCGACGCACGCGTCAGTACCGACTCACCATCTGGGCTCCGTCCTATGACGGCGGACTGGAGCAGATCATGGTGGCGCGCGGTCGTTGGACCATCCAGAACCGGTGACATCGCACCACCGCGTCGGTCCCGGCAGGCGCAGCGAACCCCTCGTCTAGGGTGGTCGGGTGAGCCTCGACGACCGCCTGGAGCGTCTCTGGGTGCCGTACCGCATGTCCTACGTGCGGGGCGAGGAGCCCGAGCCCGACGACACGTGCCCCTTCTGCCGCATCGCGGCCGGGGGAGCGCAGTCCGAGCTCGTCGTGCATCGCGGGGCCACCTGCTTCGTCGTGCTCAACCTCTACCCGTACAACCCGGGACACCTCATGGTCGTGCCGAACCGGCACGTCGCCGACTACACCGACCTGACCGCCGACGAGACCGCCGAGGTGGCGGCCCTGACGCAGACGGCGCTGCGCACCATCCGCGCCGTGTCGGCACCGCAGGGGTTCAACGTCGGGCTGAACCTCGGGGGAGTGGCTGGTGGCTCGCTGTCGCAGCACCTGCACCAGCACGTCGTGCCGCGCTGGTCGGGCGACGCCAACTTCATGACCGTGCTGGGCCGCACCAAGACGCTGCCGCAGCTGCTCGAGGACACCCGCGACCTGCTGGCCGAGGCCTGGCCTGCAGCCCCCACCACCACTACGACCACCCTTGGGGACGTCTGATGCTCGAACGCTTCCGCCAGTTCTGGACCAACGTGTGGTCCCCACTGGCAGACCTCCTGCTGCGCCTCGGCGTGAAGCCCGACCACGTGACCATCGTCGGCACGCTCGGCGTCACCGCCGGCGCCCTGTGGTTCTTCCCGCGCGGGCAGTTCTTCATCGGCGTCATGGTGGTCACGGCCTTCGTGTTCAGCGACCTCATGGACGGCTACATGGCCCGCAAGTCCGGGCAGTCGTCGAAGTGGGGGGCGTTCCTGGACTCCACGCTCGACCGGGTCGGCGACGCGGCCGTCTTCGGCGGCCTGCTGCTCTACTACACGCGCCCCGACGCGGAGTCGACGCTCGGCCCGGCCGAGCTGTACCTCGGCCTCAGCCTCGCCTGCCTCGTGCTCGGCAGCCTTACGTCCTACGCCCGCGCCCGCGCCGAGAGCCTCGGCATGCAGGCCAAGGGCGGCATCGCCGAGCGCGCCGACCGCCTCGTCGCCATCCTCGTCATGACCGGCTTCTCCGGCCTCTTCGACCTCCCCGTGCTGCGTGAGGTGACGCTCTGGGCGCTCGCCCTCGCCAGCCTCGTCACCGTCTTCCAGCGCATGGCGATCGTCCACCGACAGGCCGTGCAGCAACCGGGCCTCGACGCCTGACGTCCCGCCGCCCGGGGGCTGCGTCGTGTGGCTTCTCGGGCGGGTGGGGGTGCGCTGGCGTGGCTTCCCGTCGACCTGCGGCTGCGCTGGTGTGGGTTCGATATCGGGTGGGGCTGCGCTGGCGTGGCTTCGTGGTCGGGTGGGGCTGCGCTGGCGCGGCTTCTCGTGGGTGTGGTCTCCGAAAGGCCTCGACCGGCCGGCTGGCAGCGGTGCTGACCTGGGTTCTCGGGCTACGGCTCGCGTTGGACGCAAGATTCTGCGTTTGCGCGTGCCGGCGGTGGATCTGCCACCTTCTGGGCGCTCTACAGGTGGCAGATCCACCGACGCGGAGGCCAGGCGTGTGAAGGATTCTTCCTTTTCGTGGAACGGTCCACGAAAAGGAAGAATCCTTCGTCCCCCCAACGCAAAGGGCACCCAAGATTCTGCATTCGCGCGATTGAGACCAAACGCTCCTGCGTTTGCTACGGGATCCCGTAGCAAACGCAGCATCCTTGGAGTCCCAGCGCACGAACGCAGATTCTTGCGTCCCACGCGTGCCACAGCCCGAGACCCGAAGCCGGCTCCCGCCCAGCTGCCCGGTCGAGGCCCTTTCGGAGCGCAGGACGAGTCAAAGCCGCGCCAGCGCAGCCCCACCCGAACGAGAAGCCGCGCCAGCGCACCCCCCACCCGAGCGAGAAGCCGCAGCAGCGCAGCCCCACCCCAAGGGGAAGCCACGCCAGCGCAGCCCCACCCGACCTCCAACCCGCACCCCCCGCACGAGAACCTGACCCGCAGCCGCAGGTCGCCGAGAGGCCCAAGATGCTCCGCGAAACCATGACACTACTAATGTGACATTGGTCTTGACACATAGCGACCGCCGTCACATACTCGCGGTATGACCCTCATGGACGAGCAGGATCTCGACCGCACCCAGGAGAGCCTCGCGTCGCTCGCGACGCCGGAGTACGAGGCGACGCTCCGGGCCCTGTCGCAGGCGTCGGTCGACCGGAACTTCGACGCATTCGTCGACGTCCCGTGGGACGACCCCGACTTCCGCATCGACCCCCACGACCGGCACTGGGTGCTCACCGAGGCCGACCCGCTCGGTCGCCACCCCTGGTACCAGAACCTGCCCGTCGAGCGGCAGATCGAGATCGGGATGTGGCGCTACGCCAACATCTTCAAGGTGGGTCTGCAGTTCGAGAACCTGCTGATCCGCGGCATCATGCAGTACGTCTTCACCCGCCCGAACGGGTCGGCCGAGTTCCGCTACCTCACCCACGAGGCCACGGAGGAGTGCCACCACACGCAGATGTTCCAGGAGTGCGTCAACCGCATCGGCGCCGACGTCCCGGGCATGCCGCGCTGGATGCGGGCGCTGCACGGTGTCATCCCGCTGTTCGCGTCCCGCTACCCGCTCGGCTTCTTCATCGCGGTCCTGGCCGGCGAGGAGCCGATCGACCACACGCAGAAGCGGATGCTGCGCGAGGGCGCGAACCTGCCGCCGGTCATGCGACGCATCATGCAGATCCACGTCGCGGAGGAGGCGCGCCACATCTCCTTCGCCCACGCCTACGTGATGCGCAGCGGCCCCCACCTCGGGAAGGTCGACCGCTGGATCATGTCGATGATGTTCCCGATCATCATGCGCGTCGCGGGCGACCTCATCCTCGTGCCCCCGAAGGAGCTGCGCACCCAGATGGGCGTGCCTCAGGAGGTCATCGACGAGCTGTACTGGGACGCGCCCGAGTCCCGCGAGTTCCTCGCCGAGCTGTTCAGCGACGTGCGCATGCTGGCCGAGGAGTCGACGCTCATGACGCGCTCGTCGCGCCGCGTCTGGCGCTGGCTGAAGATCGACGGCCGGCCCTCGCGCTACCGCAGCGAGCCGCCGGCGCGGCTGACCGACCCGTCCCCGGTCGGTCCGTCCTGACGTGCCGCACGTCGTCACCCAGGCGTGCTGCGGCGACGCCGCCTGCGCCTTCGCCTGCCCGGTCAACTGCATCCACCCGACGCCCGACGAGCCCGACTTCGCCACGTCGGACATGGTCTACATCGACCCCCAGGCGTGCGTCGACTGCGGTGCGTGCGTCAGGGCCTGCCCCGTCGGCGCGATCAAGCCGGCGTCGAGGCTCACGCCCGACGAGCAGGTCTTCGTCGAGCTGAACGCGCTGTTCCACGCCGGCTCCGACGTCGGCAACGGGCTCGAGTCGCCCACCCGTCCGGCGCAGGCACCCGTGCCGCCGGTCGTCCGGCTGCCGCCCGAGCGCCGGCTCGACGTCGCCGTGGTCGGCGCAGGGCCTGCCGCGCTGTACGCCGCCGACGAGCTGCTGAAGCAGCGTGGTGTGCGGGTCACGGTCGTCGACCGGCTCCCCACCCCTCACGGCCTGGTGCGTGCCGGCGTCGCGCCCGACCACCAGCACACGAAGGCCATCACCGACCTCTTCGCGCGCATCGAGGCGCAGCCCGGCTTCTCCTACGCCCTCGGGCTGGAGGTGGGTGTCGACGTCACGCACGAGCAGCTCCTGCAGCGCCACGACGCGGTCGTCTACGCCACGGGCGCGTCCGCCGACCGTCGCCTCGGGATCCCGGGGGAGGACCTGCCGGGCAACACCACCGCGACGGCCGTCGTCGCCTGGTACAACGGCCACCCCGACCACGTGGCCACCCCGATCGACCTCGACGCCGGACGCACCGTGGTCGTCGGCAACGGCAACGTCGCCCTCGACGTCGCCCGCGTGCTGCTCAGCGACCCCGCGGAGCTGGCCGGCACCGACATCGCCGACCACGCCCTCGAGGCGCTGCGGACCAGCCATCTGCGTTGCGTCGAGCTGGTCGCCCGACGCGGACCCGCCCAGGCGGCGTTCACCGTGCCCGAGCTCGTCGGGCTGCTGCACCACCCCGACGTCGACGTCGTCGTGCCGCAGCGCGACCTGCTCGACGGCGACGACGTGAAGAGCCGACTGCTCCGCGAAGGGACCACGGCCGAGCCGGTCGAGGGACGACGTCACGTGCTCCTGCGCTTCCTCGCCGCCCCCGTCGAGGTGCTCGGCGAGCGTGCGGTTACCGGGCTGCGCCTCGCGCGCACCCGTCTGGAGACCACAGCAGACGGCACCGTCGTCGCGGTGCCCACGGGTGAGCTGGAGGACGTCGCCACCACGACGGTCCTGCGCTCGGTCGGCTACCGCTCCACGCCCGTGCCCGGAGTGCCCTTCGACCCGGTCGCCCACCGCATCCCGAACGTCGGCGGTCGCGTGCTCCAGGCCCCCGGTGGGGCGCTGCTGCCGCGCACGTACGTGGTCGGGTGGGCCAAGCGCGGCCCGACCGGCTTCATCGGCACCAACAAGTCGTGCTCGCTGGAGACCGTCAACCACCTCCTCGCCGACGTCGCGCTGGGCCGGCTCGACGCCGCACCCGCCTCCGAGCCGTCGGTGCAGACCCGAGCGGGGCTCGACCTCGACGCCTGGCGACGCCTCGACGCGCACGAGCGCGCCGCGGGACGCGAGCAGGGCCGTCCGCGCCGCAAGGTCGTCGACCGCGCACGGATGCTGGACGTCGTGAACGGCGCCGCGCGCGCTCGATAGACTGGGACGGTGAGCACCCCGCAGACCTCCCCGACCCCCGACGGCACCAGCACCCCGAGCGTGGGCACGGCCCGCGTGAAGCGCGGCATGGCCGAGATGCTGAAGGGCGGCGTCATCATGGACGTCGTCGACGCCGACCAGGCGCGCATCGCCGAGGACGCCGGCGCCGTGGCCGTCATGGCGCTCGAGCGCGTCCCGGCCGACATCCGTGCCCAGGGTGGTGTCGCGCGCATGAGCGACCCCGACCTCATCGACGGCATCATCGAGGCCGTCTCGATCCCGGTCATGGCGAAGGCGCGGATCGGCCACTTCGCCGAGGCGCAGGTGCTCCAGAGTCTCGGCGTCGACTACATCGACGAGTCCGAGGTCCTCACCCCGTCCGACTACGCCAACCACATCGACAAGTGGGCCTTCAACGTCCCGTTCGTGTGCGGTGCGACCAACCTCGGCGAGGCGCTGCGCCGGCTCACCGAGGGCGCGGCGTTCATCCGCTCCAAGGGCGAGGCCGGCACCGGTGACGTGTCGAACGCCGTCACGCACATCCGCAAGATCACCGGCGAGATCCGCCGCCTGCAGTCGCTGCGCGAGGACGAGCTGTACGTCGCCGCCAAGGAGCTGCAGGCGCCCTTCGAGCTGGTCAAGGAGGTCGCCGAGCTCGGCAAGCTGCCCGTCACGCTGTTCACCGCCGGCGGCATCGCCACGCCCGCCGACGCCGCGCTCGTCATGCAGCTCGGCTCGGAGGGCGTGTTCGTCGGCTCGGGCATCTTCAAGTCCGGCAACCCGCAGCAGCGCGCCGAGGCCATCGTCAAGGCCACCACCTTCTACGACGATCCCGACGTGGTCGCCAAGGTCTCCCGCGGCCTCGGCGAGGCCATGGTCGGCATCAACGTCGACGACATCCCCGAGCCGCACCGACTCGCCGAGCGCGGCTGGTGACCTGCGTCACCGGCATTCCAGCGAGAAGGACGAACGTCCCTCGATCTCGAGGGGCGTTCGTCGTTGTCGGGCGGGGACATTCCTCCTCAAAAGTTGCGCACATATCTCAACTCGTTGCGACCGATTGTTGAAACTTGGATGATCTTCCACGGGAGCGCCGTTACCGACCGGTAGTGGTGAGATCGAAGAGGGAGAACTTCAATGAAGACGTCTGTCAAGGGCGCCCTGGCGCTGAGTGCTGCTGCTGTCCTGCTCGCCGGAGGAGCCGGCACGCTGGCCTACTGGAGTGCCGACGGCAAGGTCGACGCCGGTGCGATCAGCTCCGGTCGTATCGTCATGAGCGGCATGTCCTGCAGTGACTCCTGGAAGACCGCCGACGGAGCGGTCGTCACCGCCGTGGTCCCTGGTGACGTCGTCACGAAGTCGTGCAGCGGCACGCTCACCGGCGAGGGCGAGAACCTGCTCGCGAAGGTCGAGATCAACCAGGACTCCGTCGCTCGCACGCTGAGCCTCCTCGGTGCCGAAGGCGGGACTGCCGACACGCTCGACGTCGCCGCCGTGCTGACCAGCCCCAGCGGCGCCGACCGCGTGCCGGTCGGTTCGAGCCCCACGGACGTGTCCTTCGACCTGACGGTGACCTACCCGTACGGGTCGGGCGTCAACGACGACTCGCAGGACGCGACGACCGCCGCGCTCGACAACCTCCAGGTCTACGTGACCCAGGTCCGCTGACCCCGAGGCGCACGCGTCCCGACAGGCGGGGCGGGCACCGGGCCACGCCCTGCCCGTCCTCGGTCGGGACGCACCGAGGAGGTGATCCACGTGCGCATGCTGCTGTCCTGGTCGGTCCGGCTCGTCGCCTGGATCGTCATGCTCGCCGCCCTGCTTGCGGTTGCTGCTGCCGTCCTGGTGCCGCGACTCGGGGGTGCGACGCCCTACACGGTGCTGACCGGATCCATGGAGCCGCACCTCCCCCCGGGCACGCTCGTCGTCGCCCGGCCGGTCGACCCGGCCGACGTGCGCGTCGGTGACGTCGTCACCGTGCAGCTCGAGTCCGGCCGGAGCGGGTACGTCACCCACCGCGTCGTGCAGGTCGAGCACACCCTCAAGGGCGAGATGCTCTTTCGCACGCAGGGAGACGCCAACCGGACGGCCGACCTCGACCTGCGACGTCCCGAGCAGATTCGCGGTCGCCTCTGGTACGCGGTGCCCGAGCTCGGCCGGCTCAGCGGGACCCTGGACCCGCAGCAGCGGCAGCACGGCATCCAGCTGGTGGCCGCGGGGCTCGTGCTCTACGCCGGGTCGACCTTCATGACCGCGTTCCGCGACAGCCGTCGCCGCCGGGACGAGGTGCTGGCGTGAGGGCGGCGACGACGAGGCGCGCGACGGCTCTCCTCACCACGGTCCTCCTCGTCGGCGTCCCAGGGGGCCCGGCCCACGCCGGCCGCGACATCGACTTCAGCCGCGATGGTCGAACGTGGGCGCCTCAGCTGACGGCACCGCTCTTCGACCCCGAGATGCGATGGGTTCCCGGAGACCGCCGCGTGGCGAGCTTCTGGGTGCGCAACGGCGGTCCCGCCGGGGCGGTCATGCGTGTGCGCGCCGAGGTCGTCGGCGACCTCGTGCACCGGGGCGACGTCATCCTCCGGGCGCGGACGGCGCGGACCGGCTGGGTCGAGCTCGGCGGGCCCGTCTCCACCGCGGACCGAGGACCCGGGGTCGGGCGTAGTGGGAGCACCCGGGTCGACGTCGAGGCGACGTTCGACCCGGCCGCCACGAACCAGACGCAGGAGGAGCAGGTCGAGCTCGGCGTCGACATCACCCTCACGGCCGACCGTGTGGACGAAGGGGCCCCGTTGCCGGCCACCGGCACGACCGTGCCGGCCTGGCTGCTCGTGTCGGCGGCCGCGTCGCTGCTCGCGGGTGCCCTCCTCCTCCGACGCCGCAGGAGGGGCCACCATGGCTGAGCTCGACCGCACGCACCGCGGCCGGCGGAGCCCGTTGCGGCTGCTCGCCGGAGCCGCCTGCCTGCTGCTCGTGGTCGTCGGGCTGCTGCGGCCCACCGGGGCCTCGTGGACGGCGGACGCCGAGGTGGACGCAGGTCGCCTCGTGTCGGGTCGCCTCGACGTCACAGTGGCTGCCGGGACAGGCCCGGACGGCACGTCCGTCACCGCGGGCGCCCTGGGCGTCTCCGACCTGCTGCCCGGCGACAGCCGTGCCGTGCAGGTCACGGTGCGCAACGCGTCGGCGAGCGCCCCGTTCGTGTTCACGGTCCGTGGTCGCGCCACTACCACGCAGCTGCGCGACGCCCTGCGCGTGCGGGTGTGGGCGGACGCCACCGCGCGCACGTCCGGCAGCAGCGCGACCGGGTGGACGGGCTCGTGCGATGCGGGCGCGCCGCTGGCCGCGGAGACCGCGCTCGGCGTCACCGACGCCTCGCTGTCGTCGTCGGTCGTGGGCCCCCTCGCCCCTGGCGGCACGCGACGTCTCTGCCTGCGGGTCTTCGTCCCCGCGGACGCGCCGACCTCGGCCCAGGGCGCCGCCGGTCGTCTCGTGCTCACCGTCGACGCCCGGTCGGTGCGCCGATGAGGGCGTCGGTCGCGGTCCGCGCGGTCGTCGTGCGCCTGCTGCTCGTAGCGCTCGTGACGTCGGCCGTGCTCGTGCTGGCCGCGCAGCTCGGGGGACTTGGTGTCGCTCGCCTGACATCAGGCTCGATGGCACCGTCGGCGCCTGCCGGGACGCTCGCCGTCACTCGGGAGGTGCGCGCCACGGGCGTCGACGTGGGCGACGTCGTGCGGGTGGGCCTGCCCGACGGTGGGAACGTGACCCACCGCGTGGTGGCGACCCGCCCCGCCACGCGCGGTGCGGTAGCCCTCGAGCTGCGCGGCGACGCGAACCGCAGCACCGACCCGGCACCGTACGTGGTGCACCACGTCGACACCGTGCTCGTCATGGTGCCGGGGATGGGCGACGCCCGGAAGGCGTGGGCCGCCGTGGCGGCCGCGCTGCTGCTCACCGCCGTCGTCGTGCGTCGTCGCCCGCGGCACCGCCGCGGACGCGCCGGCCACGTGCCCGCGTCGGCGTCCGCCGGTACGACGGTCACGGTGCTGCTCGCGCTGGTCGCCGCCACCGCGGCGCCGACCGCGGCCGCCTGGACGGACTCGGCCATGCTGACGTCGGGGGAGGTCGCGACGCTCGGCGCCGTGCCTTCGCCGACACAGCCGACGTGCGCCGCCGCTGGCTCGGGCGTCGACGCGAGCTGGGCGGACGTGGGCGTCCGGTACCGGTACCGCGCCTCGCTGCTGCGGGTCGGAGACGAGGCGCGGCTGGGCTCGGTCGTCGACCTCCCGCCGTCCGGTGGGAGTCGTGCGACCCACAGGTTCGGCGCGGGCACGTTCGGCGGTCTGCCGAGCGACGGCGTGCTCAACGCCGTGGTGCGGGTGGAGGCGCTGCCTGCGGCTGCCGGGTCGACCTGGGTCTCGCCGCGGTCCGTCGACGTCGCTGTGCACGCCACCCGCGACCGCGGCGCGCTCCGGTGCGGCCACGACACCACCACGTCCGTCACGACCACGGGGGTCGTCGACGACTCCGGCCTCGTGGGCGACGACGTCACCAACGTCCGGTCCAACGCTCTGCGGGGCACGGCGGAGGCGAGAGCGGTCGTGGTGGTACGGCGCGGCGGCACCGTGCTCGCGACGACGACCGCGGACCGCGCGGGCTCCTGGACGAGCCCGCGCTTCGACCTCGCCGAGGGTTCGCAGTCCCTGCAGGTCACGGCTACCGACGAGGCCGGCAACGCGGCGTCGGCCTCGCGCACCGTCGTGCTCGACACGGTGGCGCCGAGGCTCACGACCAGCATCGCGGCCTGCCCGACCGTCGGCAACCCGGTCGTCGGCGCGGACGGAGTCCGGTGGTGCCGGGCGACGTCGCTGCGGTGGACCGTGGAGGTCGACGACCCCGGCAGCGGGGTGCCGACCGACGCCGTCCAGGTCTCCGAGGGCGACGGGGCGTGGCACCGGTACGACGGCGGACTCGACCTGCGCGAGGGCGCTGGCCGCGCGGTCCGCGTGCGGGCGACCGACCGCGCCGGTAACGAGGCGACGGCTGAAGACCGCACCTGGCTGGACGGGACGCCGCCGCGCGTCACCCTCTCCTACCCGAACGGCGGGGGCACGCTGCTCAGCGGGACGTTGCTCGCCGGTCTCGGCTCGGTCTGCGGCAGCGGCTCCGTCGGCTGCGGGACCGTCGAGGACGACGCGAGCGGGGTCGCTCAGGTCCGCTGGAGCCTGGAGCGGTCTGGGCTGTGGAGCGGCTGGTTGCGCGACACGACGGGCGCGACGTTCGCCTCGCCCGAGACACTGCACGACGCGCAGCTCTCGGGCGACCGATGGACCGCCGGGGTGCGCAGTCCCAGCCTCGTCTACAGCGGCCTGCTGCGGACGTACACGCTGCGGGTCGCGCAGGCGACGGACGAGGCGGGCAACGTCGCATGGTCGCCGGTCGCCACCTCCTTCTACGTCGCGCTGTTCTGACGAGGGACGCCGACCGCTGGTCACCTCGGCGGGTCCCCTGGGTAGACTCATGGCGTTCCGCTCGGCTGGAGTGTCCGGCGTGGAGCGAGGGAGCGCGACATCTGCCGGTGCGCGGGCTCCCGACCCCAGACCCGATCGGGAGGGATGCCGTGAGGGAGCGGCGGGGGTGTGAGGCGCTCAGCGCCCGCCCCCGCCTGCTGGGTCCTCTCCGACGTCCCGAGCGCCGGCGTCACTAGGCTGTCCCAGTGACCTCCCCGACCATCGGCGTCTTCGCCCTCCAGGGCGACGTCCGCGAGCACGTGCAGGCTCTCCAGGCGTTGGGGGCGGACGTCGTCGCCGTGCGCCGCGAGGAGGAGCTCGACCGGGTCGACGGCCTCGTCATCCCGGGAGGTGAGTCGACCACGATGATCAAGCTGGCCGACGTGTTCGGCGTGGCCGACGCGTTCCGCCGCCGGATCGCCGAGGGACTGCCGACGTTCGGCACGTGCGCGGGCATGATCATGCTCGCCGACCGCATCGTCGACGGTGCCGACGGCCAGACCACGTTCGGCGGGCTCGACGTCACCGTGCGCCGCAACGCCTTCGGTCGCCAGGTCGACTCCTTCGAGGCGCAGGTGCCGTTCACGACGTTCCCGGACCCCGTCCACGCCGTGTTCATCCGGGCGCCGTGGGTGGAGCAGACCGGCCCCGACGTCGAGGTGCTCGCCCGCGTCCCGGTCGTGCTGGACGCGGCGACGGACGACACCGACGAGCGAGCCGATAGGATCGTCGCGGTCCGGCAGGGTGCCCTGCTGGCGACGTCGTTCCACCCGGAGGTGGGGGACGACCTGCGCCTGCACCGCCTGTTCCTGGACCTCGTGGACATGTAGGGATCCGCCACCTGCCGAGGTGGCGCGGAAAGGGGCACGGGATGTCAGGCCACTCCAAGTGGGCGACGACCAAGCACAAGAAGGCCGCGATCGACGCCAAGCGCGGCAAGATGTTCGCCAAGCTGATCAAGACGATCGAGGTGGCGGCGCGCACCGGCGGGCCCGACCCCGACGGCAACCCGACCCTGTACGACGCCATCCAGAAGGCGAAGAAGTCGTCGGTCCCGAACGACAACATCGACCGCGCGGTCAAGCGCGGTGGTGGCATCGGCGGCGACGCGGTCGACTACACCACGATCATGTACGAGGTCTACGGGCCGAGCGGCGTCGCGCTGCTCGTGGAGTGCCTCACCGACAACAAGAACCGGGCCGCGATGGAGGTGCGCACCGCGGTGTCGCGCAACGGCGGGACCCTCGCCGACCCCGGCTCCGTCGCCTACCTGTTCCACCGCAAGGGCGTTGTGCAGGTGCCCGCGCAGGACACCAGCGAGGACGACATCCTGATGGCCGTGCTCGACGCCGGCGCCGAGGAGGTCAAGGACCACGGCGAGAGCTTCGAGGTGATCAGCGAGGCGTCCGACCTGGTCGCCGTCCGCAGCGCCCTCCAGGACGCCGGCCTCGACTACGACTCCGCCGAGGCCTCGTTCGTCCCCTCGGTCGAGGTGCCCGTCGACGTCGACGGCGCCAAGAAGGTGATCAAGCTCGTCGACGCCCTCGAGGACCTGGACGACGTGCAGAACGTCTTCTCCAACGTCGACATCAGCGACGACGTGCTCGCGGAGCTCGACGAGGACTGACGTCGGGGGTCTTCTTGCGGGGGCGTGGCTCGGTGCTGCGCTGCCTGCGGGGGTCGTGACCTTGCTGCTGCGCTGGCGCAGGGGGTCTCGACCTGCTGCTGCGTCGCCTGCGGTCGTCGTGACGTTGCTGGTGCGCTGCCTCGGCGTTCGCTGGAGGTGGTCTCCGAAAGGGCCTCGACCGGCAGCGGGCCTGGAGATGGTTTCGGGTCGCGGGGTCTGGCCTGGGCCCGTGGGTGACGCACGATTCTTCTTCTCCGCGTTCTCGGGCCAGGATTCTTCGTTTGAGAGTCCCGTCGGTGGATCTGCCACCTTCTGAGCGCTCTACAGGTGGCGCATCCACCGACGAGGGGGCCAGACGTGTGAACGATGCTTCCTTCTCGTGGAACGGTCCACGAGAAGGAAGAATCCTTCGTCTCCCCAACGCAAAGGGCACCCAAGATTCTGCATTCACGCGAACCAGGTCGAACGCTTCTGCGTTCGCGACGGGATCCCGTCGCAAACGCAGAACCCTTCGAGTCCCAGCGCACGAACGCAGCATCTTGCGTCCCACAGCGCGAGCCACAGCCCGAGACCCCAGACCAGCGCCGTCGCCAGCTGCCCGGTCGAGGCCCTTTCGGAGACCAGGCACAGCGAAAGCCGAGGCAGCGCACCAGCAAGCACAGACCCCCGCAGGCAGCGCACCAGCACGACCAGACCCACTAAGGCAGCGCACCAGCAAGCACAAAGCCCCCGCAGGCAGCCCACCAGCACGCCCCCCGCGCCCAGCGCACCAGCAGCACCGCCGACTGCAGCCACACCCGACCCACCCCGGCGTGGCGTCCGAGCCGGCGCGGCGGCGGCGCGTTATCGTTCGAACATGCGTTCCCCCACGCGCGTGCTCGCGGTCGATCCCGGGCTGACGCGGCTCGGTCTCGGTGTGGTGCAGGGCTCCGTCGGTCGGCCGCTGGAGATGGTGCACGTCGACGTGCTGCGCACACCGGCCGACCTCGACACCGCTCGTCGTCTGCACCGGCTCGAGCAGGGGTTGGAGGAGGCGGTGCGTCTGCACCGGCCGCACGTCGTGGCCGTCGAGCGGGTGTTCAGCCAGAACAACGTCAGCACCGTCATGGGCACCGCGCAGGCGAGCGCGGTCGCGATGCTCGTGGCCGCGCGGCACGGTGTCGACGTCAAGCTGCACACGCCCAGCGAGGTCAAGGCCGCCGTCACGGGCAGCGGCCGCGCCGACAAGGCGCAGGTGGCGGCCATGGTGGTGCGGCTGCTGCGCCTCGCGGAGGCGCCCAAGCCGGTCGACGCCACCGACGCGCTCGCGCTCGCGATCTGCCAGATCTGGCGTGGCGGGGCGCAGAACCGTCTGCAGCAGGCCCACGCCGCCGCCCAGCGCAAGGAGTCCCTCCGGTGATCGCCCACGTCCGCGGCCAGGTGGCCGCCCTCTCGCTCGACTCCGCCGTCATCGACGTCGGCGGGCTCGGGCACCTCGTGCACTGCACGCCCGGCACCATCGCCCGGCTGCGGCTGGGGGAGCAGGCCCAGCTCGCCACCACGCTGGTCGTCCGCGAGGACTCCCTGACCCTCTACGGGTTCGCCGACGCCGACGAGCGCGACATGTTCCTGCTGGTGCAGACCGCCAGCGGCATCGGGCCCAAGGTCGCCCTCGCCATGCTCGCCGTCCTCGCCCCCGACCGGCTGCGTCGCGCCATCGCCGAGTCCGACCACGCGGTGCTCACGTCGGTTCCGGGCATCGGCCGCAAGGGCGCCGAGCGGATCGTCGTCGAGCTCAAGGACCGCGTCGGCCCCGCACCCGTCGCGACGTCCGGCGGCACCGGTGGCGGTGAGCCGTGGCGGGCCCAGGTGCTCGAGGCGCTGCAGAGCCTCGGCTGGTCCGCGCGCGACGCCGAGCGAGCCATCGACGCCGTGGCCGACTCCGCAGGCGACGAGCCCGACGTCGGGCAGCTGCTGCGCCTCGCCCTGCGATCCCTGTCGAAGGCGTGAGCGGCGTGCACGACGAGTACCGCGACTCCTTCACCGACCTCGACGCCGTCCTCGCCGAGGCCACGCCCGACGACCGCGCCTTCGACGCCGCGCTGCGGCCGCGCACCCTCGAGGAGCTGGTCGGCCAGGAGCGGGTCCGCGAGCAGCTCTCGCTCGTGCTCGAGGCGGCGCAGCAGCGAGGGCGCACGCCCGACCACGTCCTGCTCTCCGGTCCTCCGGGCCTGGGCAAGACCACGATCGCGATGATCATCGCCCACCAGCTCGGCGCGCACCTGCGGCTCACCAGCGGTCCCGCCATCCAGCACGCCGGCGATCTCGCCGCCATCCTGTCCGGGGTCGACGAGGGCGACGTCCTCTTCATCGACGAGATCCACCGCATGTCGCGGCCCGCGGAGGAGCTGCTGTACATGGCGATGGAGGACTTCCGGGTCGACGTCGTCGTCGGCAAGGGCCCGGGCGCGACGGCGATCCCCCTCGAGATCCCGCCGTTCACCGTCGTCGGCGCCACCACCCGCGCCGGGCTCCTGCCCGGACCGCTGCGCGACCGGTTCGGCTTCACCGCCCAGCTCGACTACTACGAGGCGGCCGAGCTGCAACGCATCGTCGAACGGTCGGCCCGGCTGCTCGACCTCACCATCTCCGACGACGGCGCCCGCGAGATCGCCTCACGCTCCCGAGGGACCCCGCGCATCGCCAACCGGCTGCTGCGACGCGTCCGCGACTACGCCCAGGTCCGCGGCGACGGCACCGTCGGCCACCCCGAGGCCCGCAAGGCCCTCGCCCTGTACGAGGTCGACGACCTCGGCCTCGACCGGCTCGACCGTGCCGTGCTGCAGGCGCTCTGCGGCAGCTTCGGTGGGGGGCCGGTCGGCATCAGCACGCTCGCCGTCGCCGTCGGTGAGGAGCGCGAGACCGTCGAGGAGCTGGCCGAGCCGTTTCTCGTCCGGCTGGGCTTCCTCGCGCGCACCCCGCGCGGGCGCATCGCGACACCGGCCGCGTGGCGCCACCTCGGGCTGGCCGCACCGGCCGACCCCGAGCAGCTCCCGCTCGACGACGCGTAGGGCATCCCCACGGCGGGGCAGACGTCCGTCCCGACACGCCCTCGTGGAAGCATGGGAAGGGCCACGGTGCTTGGTTGCGTGTCTAAACTTCCTCCTGGCCCTGAGCCAGGTCCGCCCTGCGGACGACATCCCACCCTGACGGAGCATCTCCCGTGACCGACCTCTACAGCCTCCTGCCGATCGTCCTCCTGCTCGTGATCTTCTACCTGCTGGTCATGCGACCGGCCCGGGCCCGGCAGAAGGACTACCAGGCCACCCAGGACGCCCTCGAGCCCGGCCGTCGTGTCATGCTCGCCAGCGGCATCTACGGCGAGCTCGTCTCCCTCGGCGACCTCGAGGCACAGCTGCGCATCGCCCCGGACACCGTGATCACCGTCAACCGCCAGGCCGTCGCGAAGGTCGTCGACCTGAGCCCGACCCCCGAACCCGAGAGCCCGAACGACTGATGGCCAAGCCCGCGCACCGACCCGGGACCCCGCGTCCTCGTCGCACCCTCCTGCTGTTCCTCGCCCTCGTCGTCGCCCTCTACGGGCTGCTCGTCGGCGTCGACCTGAAGCACGACGACGGCGGCGTCTGGAAGCCGCGCCTCGGCCTCGACCTGCAGGGCGGCACCCGCATCACCCTGCAGGCCGAGGCGTCGTCCGGCGACGTGACCCCGGAGAAGCTGCGCGAGGCGCGCGACATCATCGACCAGCGCGTCAACGCCACCGGCGTCTCCGAGGCGGAGGTCACGACGCAGGGCGGCAACCAGGTGATCATCGAGATCCCCGGCGAGCGGCGCGGCAACATCGTCGACCAGGTCGGCAAGACCGCCCAGCTGCGCTTCCGGCTCGTCTGGGGCCAGGCGCAGGGTGCCACCGGCCAGCCGCTGGACGAGGCCGCACGCGCCAAGGCGGAGAAGGCGGTGGCCGACGTCGACTGGACGAAGCTCTCGCTCGACCAGATGATCGCCGCCGAGACCGACTCGCCCGCCACGCTGCCCAAGCAGTACGCCGACGGCGTCGCCGCGCTGCAGCAGCTGGCCGCCGGGTTCCAGTGCTCCCCGGACGGCAACCAGGTCGAGGACGTGCCGAGCCGCCCGCTCGTCACGTGCGACCCGACCAACGGGCAGGTCTTCGTCCTCAGCCCCTCGGTGATCGAGGGGTCGCAGGTCAAGAAGGCCGAGCAGGTCTACGACAGCCAGCGGTCGCAGTGGGTCGTCTCCATCGCGATGCGCGACGCCGGCTCCAAGGCGTTCGAGGCCGTCACCACGGCGCTCACCCCGCAGCAGAAGAGCTTCGCGATCGTCCTCGACGGCGAGGTGCTCAGCGCGCCGACGTCGCAGGCAGTCATCCGCAACGGGCAGTCCCAGATCCAGGGCACCTTCACCTCGACGTCGTCCAAGGTGCTCGCCAACCAGCTCACCTACGGTGCGCTGCCCCTGACCTTCAAAGTCAACGGCGTCTCCGTGGAGGGTCCCTCGCTCGCCGGCAGCCAGCTGCAGGCGGGTCTGCTCGCCGGCGGCGTGGGCCTGGTGCTGGTCATGGGATACCTGCTGCTCTACTACCGGGGTCTCGGCCTCGTGGCCATCGGCTCGCTGCTCATGGCCGCGGCCGTCAGCTACGCCATGGTGCTGCTGCTCGGGCAGTCGCTCGGGTTCACGTTGACGCTGCCCGGCATCGCGGGCCTCATCGTCGCCATCGGCATCACCGCCGACTCCTTCATCGTCCTGTTCGAACGCATCCGCGACGAGGTACGCGACGGCAAGTCGCTCCGGCTGGCGGTGGAGTCCGGATGGGAGCGCGCCCGGCGCACGATCCTGGCGGCCGACGGCGTCTCGCTGCTCGCCGCCGTGATCCTGTTCATCTTCGCGATCGGCGTGGTGCGCGGGTTCGCCTTCGCGCTCGGCCTGACGACGATCATCGACGTCATCGTCGTGTTCCTCTTCACCAAGCCGCTGATGTCGCTGCTCGCGAGCACGCGGTTCTTCGGCAAGGGGCACAAGCTCTCCGGCTTCGACGCCGCCCACCTCGGCATCGGTGAGCGTGCCGTCGACCAGTCCGGCCCCGCCCGGACCCGCACGGGAGGACGCGCCTGATGGGACGTCTCAGCAGCTTCGGACAGCACCTCTACACCGGCCGCGTGTCGGTCGACTTCGTCGGCCGACGCCGCCTCTGGTACGCGATCTCGGTCGTGATCATCCTGGTGTCCACGCTCGGCTTCGTCGTGCAGGGCTTCAACCTCGGCATCGGTGAGCGTGCCGTCGACCAGTCCGGCCCCGCCCGGACCCGCACGGGAGGACGCGCCTGATGGGAC